>NYYZ01000038.1 GCA_002686945.1 Planctomycetota bacterium | reverse complement strand
GGGAGCCCTCATGGCGGGTGTGTGCCTCGCCCATGGGGGATTCATTCGTTGGCATCAATTCCAGGGGGAGGCTCTGTTTGAACAAGTGACCCACAGGGCGAGTCAGGATGTAGAAGACCCGAGTCTGGATCAGGTCCGGGCGGCAGCTTCCCATTATGAAGCGATCAATGATCGCGCTTGGATTGACTATCCCCTTGCGGAAGAGCGTTGGGCGGTGATGCGCGCCATGGAAGGGGCTCTTGAAGCCCAGGCCGGGCGGGCACAAATGGCCCTTGGGGCCTATTCTGCGGCCCTTGGGGCCCATCCCGACCCGGGTGGCGTGCACCTTTCCATGGGCGAGTTACTCGCTGGCATGGACCAGTTTCCTCGCGCCATCGATCACCTGAGGGCGGCGGTGCACTATCACCCAACTTCTGCTGCGGCGCACTACAACTTGGCCGTGCTGGTGGCCCATGGGGGAGACACAGAAGAGGGCATCGCTCATCTCACCAAAGCCGCAAAGCTGGACCCAGATGATGCAGAGATCCAAAACAACCTTGGGTTCTTGCTAGCCGGTGAAGGACATGTGCGCCAGGCAGAGGAACACTTGCAGAGGGCGATTGAGCTGGATTCGAGTTTCGCCATCCCCTATCTGAATCTGGGTCTGTTGGTTTGGGCACAGGGCCGCAGTGACGAGGCACGCGAACTCTTGCGGCGGGGATTGGAACTCGCCCCCGGGGCGGTACCCATGTTGGAGAAGGCCGGGTATCCTCTGGAAAACCTGCGTTGATCTGTGGGCTGCCCTTGATCGGGGTGCTCGTTAGGGAGCGACAGGTTTATCCGTGCGCTCGATCATCGACTCCAACACCACGGCGAGGGCGCGGCGGATTTCCTGGGTGCCGTGCAGTGCTAGGTATTCGGTCATGCGCAGCAGATGCAGCTCTTGTTTTCCATAGTGCACGCTTCCTCTCTTGGACGGTTTGGGCTTCTTGCCATGGGTCGAGCGCAAGAGTTCCCCGATGCAATCCCCCGAGGAACTCACCGGACACTTATGGGCCTTTGCGAGACTTCCCTCTGCACCGATGCGAAACAAGGAAGCCATGGGCACACCCAATGCTTCCGCCACCCGTGAAAGAGTCCCCATGGTGGGCTGGATGTGTCCGTTTTCAATGCGCGAGAGGTAGGAGGTCGCCAGGCCGGCGCGATCAGATACGTCCCGCTGAGTCATGTTCCGTTGACGTCGAATGTTGAGGACTGCTTTGCCGAGGCTCATGGATGGACTCCTTTTGGGAAGGGGGGGTGCGCTTTGTCTGCGCCTAGTGACATAGATAGCAAGTGTTGACGGATGAATCAAGTTTTTTTGCTTGAGTCTTGCCATAAATGGTACCCATTGAGGCGTTGCTCTCACGCTTAGTCCATCCATCCCCTCAAGCCCAGAACCCAGAGGCCCCATGTTGCACCCCTCACCGAGCCGAATTCTTGCAGCCCTAGCCATCGCCCTTCCCATCGGGATTGCCATTGGGAGTTTCCCCTTTCAAGGACCGGTGCCCACAACCATGAGGGACTTTGCCCTCTCGGGAACCCAGGCCGGCGACCTTGACCCCGCGAATTTTGAAACTGCGGAACACTGCGCGATCTGTCACGGAAACTATGACGTGGACAACAGTCCCCACGAAACGTGGACCGGCAGCTTGATGGCCCAAGCGGCAAGGGATCCTCTCTTCTGGGCGCAAATGACCAACGCCAACCAAGATGTGGAAGGCGTGGGCTACTTTTGCATGCGCTGCCACATCCCCGGAGGCTTCATCACCGGCAGTGCGCTTCACGCTGATGGAAGTGGCTTGAGCGACCTTGACATGGACGGGGTGGGTTGCAACTTCTGCCATTCCATGGTGGATCCTGCGTACCAGCACGGGGTGAGTCCCCTGAAAGATCGGGGCATCCTCGCGAATCTTATCAGCATCCCTCAGCACTATGGCAATGCCATGTTTGTGCTGGATCCAGACGGAACGCGCCGAGGTCCCCACACAGACCCACAAGCTCCGCATGTTGCGCTGCCTTCCGAGTTCCACCGAACAGGAGAGTTCTGCGGTACATGCCACGATGTGGGCAATGTGGCGGTTTCTTTGAATCCCAATGGGACCTATGCCTACAACGCGATGGGGCAATCAACTCCGAACGAAGATCCTCACTCCCTCTTTCCCTTAGAGCGCACCTACACCGAATGGAAGCTGTCCGCGTTCGCCAATGGCGGGGTGGATATGGGGGGGCGCTTCGGTGGAACCGGGGGACCGGTCGTGAGCACCTGCCAAGACTGTCACATGCCCCAGGCGGAGGCCCAGGGGTGCTTCAGCGGCCCTGTGCGTCCAGACCTGAAGCGGCATGAGTTCGCAGGGGCGTCCTCTTGGGTGCTGGAAATCATCGGCATCCTTTACGCCAACGATCCCGCTGTGGATCAGGCGGCACTGGCCGTTGGTCAGGCAAAGGCCATCGAAATGGTGCAACGCAGTGCGACCCTTGAGCTGTCCACGGTTCCATCTTCAGGCATCTTGGACGTGCGCGTGATCAATGAGACCGGGCACAAACTGCCCACGGGGCACATCGAGGGACGCAGAGTGTTCTTGCACGTGCGTTTCCTCGACGCGGCCGGAGGATTGGTCTCGGAACACGGCCACTATGATCAGGCCAGCGCACACCTAGATGAAGCATCCACGACCGTGTTCGAGATGAAGGTCGGTCTATCTCCAGCGGCCTCCCAAGCCACGGGGCACGCCGCCGGAGTGACCATGCACATGGCACTCGCCGACACCATCGAAAAGGACACCCGCATCCCGCCCCGTGGATTCAACAACGCCGCATTCGAGGCCGGAGGAGCGCCCGTGGTCGGGGCTGTGTACGGAGATGGCGAGTACTGGGCCGATGTGCCCTTCCCGATTCCTGCTTCTGCGGCCAGCGTTGAAGTGGAGCTTTACTACCAGACCGTTACGCGCCACTACATCGAAGGTCTGCGCAATGGAAATGTCACCGACCACTGGGGCGAGACCCTCTACCGCCTGTGGTTGGCCAGCTCCAAGGGGGCGCCGGTGAAGATCACAGAACAGACCCTGCAACTCCCCTGAATTGCGCATTACTGCGAAGGTGTTTTCCCGTCGAATGGAGTAGTTCCGAAGCCGGTCGGTGTACGGATCGCTCTAATCCGTAGGACTGTTTGCGCTCTATTCGTTAGCTAAATAGGCCCCCCCGTACCGGTTTGTCATGGCATGCTCGATCCATGCGAATCAACTCTTGGATGATGACGGCCCCCGGCCGCGACATGGAACTGATGGACCGCGAGGCGACTCCCGGTCCCAATGAAGTCTTGATCCAAGTGGTTGGTTGCGGCGTTTGTCACACAGACCTTGGGTTCTTCTATGACGGAGTTCCCACCAGGCACGCTTTGCCCTTGACCCTTGGACACGAGATCAGCGGACATGTGCTAGATGCGGGCCCAGGGGCCGAGTCCTGGGTCGGCAAGACAGTGATTGTGCCAGCGGTGATTCCTTGCGGTGAGTGCGCCGCTTGCCTTGAGGGAGAGGGGTCGATTTGTCCGACGTAAATTTTTCCGGGCAACGATGTGCACGGAGGATTTGCCAGCCATGTGGTCGTGCCAGCTCGCGGGCTCTGCCCTGTGCCAAACCTCGATGACCCCCAGACCAACCCAGCCGGTCTCGACTTAGCCAGCCTCTCGGTGATCGCCGATGCGGTCTCGACCCCTTATTCTGCGATCTTGCGCAGTGGCCTTGAGGCGGGAGACCTAGCGGTGTTTGTGGGCGTGGGTGGCGTCGGGGGATATGGCGTCCAGTTGGCTGCAGCAAAGGGTGCTCATGTGGTGGCGATTGATGTGGATGCTCAAAAGCTGGAGGCCCTGAGCCATTGCGGCGCAGAACTGCGACTCTCGGCCAGTGAGTTGGATTTTCGAGGCCTCAAATCTGCCGTGAGGGCCTTTGCTCAAGACCATTCCATTCCCACATGGCGCTGGCGGATCTTTGAGACCTCTGGGAGCCCCGTGGGTCAAGCCACCTCTTTTGGATTGATGGGCAAGGGGTCCTTTCTGGGGGTGGTGGGGTACACACCGAAAAAGGTCGAGCTGCGCTTGTCGAATGTGATGGCCCTTGATGCCACGGTTCGTGGCAATTGGGGTTGCTTGCCTGAACTCTATCCAGAGATCTTGGAGCTCGCCCTTGTAGGCCAGGTGACTCTTGAACCTTTCATCGAACGACGACCCTCCTCTGTCTTCTACCCGCGCTGGCCGTGGGCACTCTCAGCACCACCGAGCCCAAGGTCTGTCAGGACCAGTCTGCGCCAGAGAGGCAAGGGTCCAAGAAAGAGGAGCCCATAACAGTGCAGTTTCTCGAAATCGTCACGCCCGACCTGGACGCCACGTGCGGCACCCTAGGGAAACTACACGGGGTGAAGTTCAGCAAACCCGTGGCCGAGTTCGGCAACGCCCGCACGGCGGCGCTTGAGGGAGGCAGTCTGATCAGCGTGCGTGCGCCGATGCGCGCAGACGAAGAGCCGGTTGTACGGCCCTATATCCTGGTCGACGACATCGAGTCAGCGGTCAAGGCGGCCAGGAAAGCCGGCTGCGAGATTGCCATGCCTCCCATGAAGATTCCCAAGCGTGGTCATTTCGCCATCTATATCCAAGGCGGCATCCAACACGGCCTTTGGCAAATCTGAGCAGCAAGCAGTTCGCCGTGCTCGCACGCGCGCTCCACACAGGGAGGAGTGAAGATGGTGACCCCGCGGGGATTTGAACCCCGGTCGCCAGGATGAAAACCTGGTGTCCTAGGCCTGACTAGACGACGGGGCCACCGAGAGCGACGCAGTTGCCCGCGTCTGAGGGCGAGAGAATAGGGCTCCTGGAGGGGGGAGTCAAGACTTCGCAAGAGTGCTGAGCAATCTTCCTTGGCGGGGTCTAACCGTCTTTCTTGGGCTCGGTGGGCTTCAGTTTCACTTCGCCGCAGGGAACTTCCACCCTGGCCTCTTGGAAGCCATCTGCCTGCACCCGGTAGGATCCGGGCAGGATCTCATAGAGGGTGGCCTGTCCGCTTTCGTTGAAGCTTGCCCGCTTGTAGCGGGTACGGGGTTGGGAGTCATCTCCCGAGGAGTTCTCGCGGGTTGGCCTGACAGTCACCGCGCGGCCTTCTCGGATACCCGGGGCAAGCACCGATAGGGAGAAGAGGGTCGGAATGTGGATCTGCGCGTAGTTGGCGCCTTTCTCCAGGGTGAGGTCCAGCCTCGCGATTGTGCTCGAGGATGACCAAAAGCGGTCTTGTGAGCCCTGCGGCTGGAGGCCCAGGCTGATTTGATTGACTCCGGGCTCCAGGCCCTTGAAGAGACAGCTGCCGGTTTCGCCAACCTTCTTGTCTCTGTTGAGCGAGGAGCTGTTCCTCTCTGAGCGGGTCTTGACCGTCAGTGTCAGGCGGTCCGCGAATTTGTGACCTGTGAATCCTGAGATGGTCACCTCAAGGCTTGCGGGTTCAATGAAACGTAGCTCAACCTCGTTGGTGCCCTTTGCGAAGTTCACCCAACAACTACCGTAGCGGGAATCGGTCGCGTTGATTGCGTAGGTCGAATCCGGAGTGGCTTCATTTCTCATGAAGTCGGGTTTTCGCAGGAGGTAGACGCCGGTGGACTTTCGCCGGGGCTGGATGATGTTGGTGTTGGAGCTCCCCCCTGGCCTGGTCACCTTGAGTCGAAGGGCATCCACATTGATGCGCCGGCCAGTGGGAGCCAAGGTGGTGATTTGCAAGGTGCCGTCTGGCCCCAAGTCGGGGATCACCAGGTCACTCTCCAGTACCCCTGTTTCCAAGGTGACCGTTGCGGTTGTCAAGTAGGTTCGGTTCCTACGCAGGCTGAGACCTAGGAGGTAGGTTCCAGGTTCGAGGTCCAAGATCTTGAAAGTTCCAGATCTGGTATTGATCCGCTTCGCATCCTCCCCCTTCAGCAGGTCGGGGGATGGAACCTGGCCCGGGGCCAGCAGCAGCATGTGGACTCGAGTGTCTTCCATGGCCGGCGCTCCGTCCGCTTGCAGGATGCGACCACAGATGCCGGTGCGTGGCACGAGCTGCAGGGTGAGGGGCGCGGGGGCCTGTCCCGCGATCACTTCCAGTTGCACGGCCTCTGAGCCGAGGCGCGAGAAGCGCATCTTTTCGGTTTCAGGCAGTCGTTCCTGGGAGAGGGCGCGCAGAGTGTAGTTGCCTTCGCTTAGGCGGAACGGTTCGTTCTGGCTCCAGCGGTATAGGACCTCTCTTCCGCCCTGATTCTCGCGATAGGGAGTCTTTGCCTCGATGATGGCCTCTTCCGTGGGCGTGCCATCGGGGGCGAGAACTGTGATCGACAGGCAGGGTGTGGGTTGTGCGTTGAAGTTGACCCTTGAGTTGCTGTGGACCGCGGCATGGGCGGGGCTTTGTTCGATCAAAAACCCCTCGAGATAAGCATTGATCGTCCAAGTGGTCTTGGGAATGCCCTCGAATCGCACTCTACCGGCCGAGTCCGTCATGCCCGAGCGCAGGTTGGCTCGTTCCATCGCAATGAGTTCAGCCGTTTTGCGCAGTCTAGATCGTGGGTCCAGGTGGGCGGGGGCCGGGCCGCCCAGGGTCTGGTGCACGCCGTCGTAGTTCCTGCTGGGTCTGGCGGTCACGGTTGCTCCAGGTAGGGGCTGACCTGTTTCGTCCAGTACAAAGGCCTCTAGCCAGAAGTCACCTGTTTGGGGTGGGGTAGAGGTGGGCTGCACCAGGGCGGAATCAATGACGGCGTCAGAGACCCGTGAGCTAGACTCTGTGGTGGCTCGTGCGCGTACAAGTCCTTCACTGCCTGTGTCGGCCGGGGGCGTCAGTGAGGTGGATAGTCGCGTGTCCTGGACCTTTTCTGCAGCCCGTGTGCTAGCAGTGAGGATAGGTGCTCTCGCCTTGGAAACGGTGGGCATCTGCAGCAGTTGGCTGAGGCCAAAACCACCGGCCAGTCCGAAGAGGACTGCGAGGATCATGGGACGGGCGGAAGAGGTCATCGGGAGAACTGCTTATCTGGCCTTGGCCCAGCGGAGCGGGCCCACCTTCAGCATAGTTCTTTTCACGCTCTGGGTAACTCATCAAGACGTACGGGGCGCCCTTCCGCTGCGGACAGATCTGCCGCAAACATGACCCGGTGGGTCTCCATGGCTGTTTCGAGGCTCGTGCGCGGCATGGGCCTGCCTGCTTGTGTGCTGTCGGTGAAGGCCTGGAACTGGGGCTGGTAGGGGTGGTCGGTCACATCGCCCGAGTCGATCAGGCTGGTTTCCAGTTTGGACCACTTGGCGCGATTGAGCCCGTCGAGTTTGTGGCTGTAGAAACGGTCGTCGAGGATCGAGCCGTGGCTGCCCAACAAGTGCACATGGAAATAATAGGGCTGCAGGCAATCGATGGCGGAAGCGCACTTGGCAATGCGCCCATCGGCGAAGCGCAGCAAGGTCACGCAGGTGGTGTCGTACTCGTAGGGCTCAAAGATCTTCGAATTGGAGCTGGTACTGATGCTGGTGACTTCTTCGACCTCGCCGTCCATCAGGAACAGGATCGCGTCCAGGGCGTGGCAGCCTGCGGTGGCCAGGCTGGAGGTGCCGATTTCCTTCTTGACATTCCAGGGGAACTGTCCGATCCAGGGGCCGATGCCGTGAAAGTAATCGATCTCCGCGTAGTGCACATCGCCAATCATCTCCTGGTCAAGCATGGAGCGAACGAGAGAAAACTGAGCGCTGAAACGACACTCGAAACAAACCATGGCCTGCACACCGTTTGCTTTGACCGCAGCTTCAATGCGCAGCGCGTCTTCCCAATTCGTACTGATGGGCTTTTCGATGATTACATTCTTGCCCGCTTCCGCGGCGGCGATTGCCTGTTCTGTGTGCAGGTGGTGGGGGGTGCAGATGTCCACAGTATCGATGCCGGAGTCTGCAAGTAGCTCGTCGTAGGAGCTCACCGGGCGCAGTGGCTGACCATACTTGGCTGCGAGTTCCGCTTCGTTCAATGAACGACGGGAACTGACGGCGGTGATGTTGGCACCTGTTACCGCTTGAAATGCTTCGATGTGTGCGCCGGCCACGGCACCGAGGCCAACGATCCCGATTGAAAGGTCTTGTCTTGCTTCGCTCATGGTTGGGGGGCGCGGAGATCGCGCGGGGCTACGGTAGCGAGCGAGGCGGCTGGGGGGCAGGGCTGGCTTTCAATTGTGGCCGAGTTGTTGTGCTGGAGGTAGTGGGGCGGTGCCTGCTTGGTGGATTGGGCCTGGGTTCAGCCTGCGGCTGTCGACCATGGCATGGGGCTGATAGGGTGGGCGCTGCGAACCGGTTCTGCACAGCTCTCTTCTCATTTCACTTCCCCTGCACTCCATGGCCCAAGGCTCATCTTCCGCATCCTCCCGTCTGCCCCGGCGGGCGTTCTTGTCTGCAGCCCTCCTGCCCGCCGCGGGTCCCTTTCTTCGGTTTGGTCCCCTACGTGACAAGGTGCGCGTGGCGATTATTGGAGTGGGCGGCCGCGGAGCGGGAAACCTGGCCAGCATCTTGGGAGAGCAAATCGTGGCGATCTGTGATGTGGATTCGATGCAGGTCAATGCTGCTCAGAAGACTCTGGAGGCCCGAGGCCACGACCCTTCAGGGATCAAGGTCTATAGCGACTACCGGGAGCTGATTGACGCGGGAGGCTTGGATGCGCTCCTGGTATCGACTCCGGACCACACCCACGCCCATCCAACCGTTGGTGGCCTGCGTGCAGGATTGGCGGTCTATTGTGAAAAGCCGCTGGCCCACACCGTGGAAGAGGTTCGTTTGGTGCGCAGGGTGGCGGCCGCCAGCGGCCGACCGACCCAGATGGGCACTCAGATCCACGCTGGGGAAAACTATCGCCGGGTGGTGGAGCTGATCCGCGCGGGATCAATCGGTTCCGTTTCCGAAGTACATGTGGTCTGTGGCAAGAGCTGGTCAGACGGACGCTTCGGCGAGGAGGTACCCGTGCCAGAGAACCTGAACTGGGATCTATGGCAGGGGCCAGTGCCGGCTCGGCCCTACAGTGCGGGCTTGCATCGGGCCAACTGGCGTCGCTTCTGGAATTATGGCACGGGAACTCTTGGTGACATGGCTTGTCATCATCTGGACCTGGTGCACTGGGCTTTGGACCTGGACCTTCCCGACAGCACAGAATCCGAAGGGCCACCGGTGCATCCTGTTGGCACGCCTTCGTGGATTCATGTCACCTGGGGGCATCCGGCCCGCGGTCCTCGCAGCGCGGTCAAGGTTCATTGGTGGGATGGGGGACGCAAGCCAGACCTGGTGGCTTCTGATGGTCAGAAGATCCAGTGGGGGGATGGCTGTGTATTCATAGGAGACAAGGGCGTTCTGTGCGCGGACTATGGGCGCCACAGGCTGCTGCCAGAGAAGGACTTTGCTGAGTTTGTTGCTCCTGAGCGCACGATTGCGCCTTCCATCGGCCACCACGCGGAGTGGTTTCGCGCGATTCGCGAGGGCGGTCCCACCACCTGCGACTTTTCCTACTCGGGCGCGCTCTCCGAAACGGTGTTGCTGGGCAATGTGGCGCTTCGCGCGGGGAAGGAACTCACCGGCTGCAGGAGCGATGGATTGGGGGAACAAGTCCCAGAGGCGGAGGAGTTCCTGGCCTCGCCCGTGCGAGAGGGCTGGGAGTTCTAGCCCTTGGAGTTTTCCTCTTCCAGTTCCGCGGCTGCCCGGGGGTGGGCCTGCTCGTAGACCTCGCGCAGGCGCTCGATCGAAAGGTGGGTGTAGATTTGTGTGGTGACCAGATGGGCGTGGCCCAGCATCTCCTGCACGCTGCGCAGGTCTGCGCCACGGTCGAGCAGGTGGGTGGCGAATGAGTGGCGCAGGGTGTGGGGTGTGGCGCGGCGGTGAATGTGGGCTCGCATGAGATTGCGTTCCACCACTCGCTCAAGGGTTCGTACGGTCAGGCGTGTACCCCGTGGACCGAGGAACAACGCGTCTCCTGCTGCGGGGACAGGTTTGGGGCGATCTGGATCTTCTCGATAAGCGGCCAGGGCGGAGAGGGCGTGACTGCCCAGAGCTACCAGTCGTTGTTTGCCACCCTTGCCCATGACTCGCGCGGTGCCGGCTTTGAGGTCCAGGTCTTTTGAGTTGAGGCCCACGGTTTCCGCTGCGCGGGTGCCGGCGGAGTAGATCACTTCAAGCAGGGCCTGGTCCCGGCGGCCAGTCGGCGTGGCTGTATCCGGGGCGGCGAGCAGATCGTCGACCTCTTTCTCAGAAAGAACCCCGGGCAGGTTGCGCGGGGTGCGGCGGCGGCGCAAGCCCACGGCGGGGCTGGCTTCGAGCTGGCCTTCTTCCACCAGCCACTTGAGCAGACCACGCACCGAGGAGAGTTTGCGTTGCACCGAAGTGCCAGCGAGCCCCTGGTCTTCCAGTTGTCCTAGGTAAGCGCGCATGGCGCGTGGTGCCAGGTCGCTGGGTGCTTCGATTCCGCGTTCGGCGCAAAAGGCATCGAAGGTCGCCAGATCTGTGCCATAGGCTCGCAGGGTGTGCACGGAGACACCGCGGGCATTCTTGAGGCGCTGCAGGTATTGATCAATCCACTCGTCCATGGAGCAAGAGATCATCCCAGCTTGCGGCGGCTGGTTCTAGTCCCTTGTGCTGGCCTTGGGTAGAGCTGTGGGCAGACCGGTGTTGCGCGCTGTGGCTCGTGCGGCCCAGGCGCTGATCAGGATCTCCCGCGAGGCGGGGTTGATGCCCGCCACGAAGCCTGCCTTGCGAGCGGCTTGGGTAGCCTCGACGAATGCACTTTCGGCGGCGGCTTGGGCGCTGAGGTACTTCTCCAGCCGGGTCAGGCGTGCTTCACTTGCGGCAATGGTCTTGGTCTGCGCGGCAATGGTTCTCTCCAGAGCAGCGAGACTGTCCGGGTCCTGGACGGGGGGAGTTCCAAGGCAATAGAGAGCCAGCGGCAGGGTCACGAGGGCGGGGCGCAGGGTCATGAGAGCGGGGTGCACGGTCATGGAAAGAGCATCGACCGGGTCCCGGGGGTATCTGAATACGCCTCTTCAGGGGTCCTGGGCTGGGACAGTGCCCGTGGAAACCAACTGGACATCCAATTCATCGCAGTTGATTTGCCATGATAGGGCCACCATGAAGAACACTCCCCTTGCAATTGGGTTCGCTGGCCTCGCGCTGGTCTGTTCCGCATTCAATTTCAATCCCGGCAACAGCGCCCTGGAAAACGTCAAGGTCGGCGATCAGATCGACAAGACCTTCTCCAAGGCTCCGGCGGATTCATTCGGCGTCAAGTCATTCAAGGACCTCAGAGGCACACCAGTCCTGGTGGAGTTCTGGGGCACCAGGTGAGGCCCCTGCGTTGGGGGGTCCGTGCCGGCCACCGTCAAGTTGAAGGAAGAATATGGAAGCGATCTCGCCGTGATCCTGGTGGAGTGCCAGGGTGCTGACGAGCAGAAATTCATGAAGTTCGCTGCGGGCCGCAAGTGGCTCGGGCGAGAGATGATGTGGACAAGAGAGCGTCCGTTCATGACGGGCGCCAAGGGCTTGCCGAACTACGCTCTGCTGGACGAAACCGGCACGATTGTTTCCATGGGTAATCCACTCAGGGATCACGGCAAGATCACCGACGAGATCGATGCCGCCATTGCGCGTAGCAAGAAGGGTCCCAAGGGTCTGCCAAAGGAGGCCGCCAAGGTGCGCAAGCTGCGGGTCAAGGGTCAGTGGGCCAAGGCCAGGGCCGCCCTGGCCAAGGAAGAGGCTGATGCAGAAGGCGCTGCCGCTGCGGCCCTGGGCGAAGAAAGGACGGAACTGGATCGCGCCTTCACCAGCTTGGTTGAGCGGGCTGAGTGGCTCCTGGGTAACGGTTACCCTCAGCGCGCCAAGGAACTCGTGGACGTCTTGCTGAAGGGCTCCAAGCGCGATGATGTGCTGCTTGGGCGTCTTGAGCCCCTGGCAGAGACTATCGAGGAGGCCAAGCAGGAACTCGTCGCCGCCAAGGAACTGAGTCGCCTCGAGCGCGCTTTCTACGAGGACGGCCCCGACGAGAAACTCAGCCGCCGCATTGCCAAGGTGGCCTCCAAGCATGCAGGCACCAAAGTGGCCGTGCGGGCAGAGGTGCTGGCAGAGTGGGCCAGGAAATAACTGCTGACCTCAGGATCAGGCAAAGCCTGCGCACCTTCGGCCCAGGCTTGAAAGTGCCGAGAGTGTGTTTCTGTCTGGTATCAGCAGTTATGCTGAACCCATGACAACCTCCCTCAAGAGCCAGCTTGGAAAGCAGGTGGTCCTGGCCCTGGGCGGAGGAGCTGCGCGGGGATTTGCCCACATCGGCGTGATCCGGGGCCTTCAAGAACAGGGCATTGAGGTATCAGCCGTTGCGGGGTGCTCGATCGGTTCGGTGGTGGGCGGGGTGCTTGCCGCTGGGGTGCTTGACGACTATGAGGAAGCGGTTCGGGGGCTTTCCCGCCGGGACCTGCTGGCCATGATGGATGTGTCTCTGCCTCGGGGCGGGCTGTTCACCGGGGAGAAGATGGCGCGATTTGTGCATCGGTTCATTGGCGATCAGTTGATCGAGGACCTCGAGCTGCCCTATCGGGCCGTGGCTGTGGACTTGGATACCGGGGCGGAGTTCTGGTTGGAGCGTGGGTCCTTGTTGACGGCCATGCGGGCATCATCAGCGATCCCCGGGGTCTTTCGGCCGATTCTGGTGGAGCAGCGCTGGCTTGGTGATGGGGGGCTCGCTTGCCCCTTGCCCCTGGAGGCTGCGGCGGACCTTTCAGACTTGCCGGTGGTGGCAGTGGATTTGAATGCCATCGAGTCGGATCACCCTGCGGGTCCATTGCCCGCAGCTGATCTTGAGACGAGGGCCCCTGCGAGTCCGGGCCTGGTGCGTGCACTTGGTGCGGGCCTGGCGATCGTCTGCAACCACCTGACCAAGGCTCATGTGGCTTGCAATCCGCCGGCGCTCCTGTTGCAGCCCAAGCTCGCGAAGCAAGGGCTGTTCGATGTGTCTGCAGTTGCGGAGGTGATCGAATTGGGACACGAGGTCGTGACCGAAGTTGCCGATCGATTGGCGCGAGATACCTGATCAAAGCAAGCAAATCGTTGAGGGGTGCACGTTTTTCTTGAAATCAGGTGTCCTAATGAAGGCACCAATCGTTTTTGCTCGCGATGGACCTCATGTTGGGGTTCTCGGAGATGAATCGGCTCGTAGGCCTATCGCTCGGGTTTGAGGGCGGAGGCAGGTGTCTCCTTCCTGCTCGCCTCCTCTCGCGTTTGTCGTGAAGGCAGCGCGCCCGGTGAAACTCAGTTTGCGTCGGGCGCGCTGACCCCCTGGAGAAGTACGAGGGGAATCAACAGGAAGGCCGCGCCCAACAGGTAGGGCGCTTCCGAGGCCCAACTGAAAAAAAGCCCACCCCCAATGATTGGCCCCGCTGCCCGAGCGGCGCTGCCCAGTGAGCGGAAAACCCCCAGGGAAAGGCCTTGGGAGGCTGCGGGTGAGAGGCGACTGACCAGAGCTGAAAGAGAAGGCATGACCAGAGCTGAGCCCAGCGATAGAAATCCGAGGCCTAGATAGAGCTGTCCCGTGCTGTGGGCCAAGCCCACAATCACGAACCCCGGAACGGTCAGCATGACTCCCAAGCGGCCGAGCTTGCCCTCCCCAAGGAGCGGGCTCAGGCGGCGCACCAGTCCTCCCTGCACGAGGGCGATGGTCAGGCCCACAAAAACGAACATATAGGCGTTGTCCATTGGATCAAAGTCCAGTCGGCTTGTGGTCAAGAACGCAAGGGTGAATTCCATCGCGGCGAAGGCCAAGAGGTAGCTGAAGTAGGCCATGTTCGTGCGTCGCAGCTTCGGATCGTCAATGCTCTTGAGGGCCTTGAAGGGCTGCAGGGTGCGCGTTCTGGCGTCTGTTCCCCGTCGCTCCAGAGGCAGGGTCTCGGGCAGGGAGCGCAGGGCCACGATGAAATTCAACAATGAAATTCCGAATGCGAGAAGGGCGCAACCACTGAAGGGATTGAGGCCAAAGGGAACCAATCCCGGCAGACTGGAGGTCAGGTCCCAGTTTGCGGTCAAGCCACCTAGGGCGGGACCGAGCACAAAGCCCAATCCGATGCCCGCCCCGATCATGCCCATACCTTTGGCGCGCTCGGGGCCATTGGTCACATCCGCCACCACCGCAGTTGCGGTGGAGATGTTACCTGCCATGATGCCTCCAAGCAGGCGCGCCACGATCAGGACCCAGAAGGGACCCGCGAAGAACCAGATCACATAGGAAAGAGCTGTGCCAAACAGGGTCAGGAGCAGCACCGGTCGTCGGCCCCTCGCATCGCTCAAGGATCCCCAAAAGGGCGCAAAGAGGAATTGCAGCAGGGAGTAGAGTGAACCCAGAATGCCGCCGAAGAAAGCGTGCAGGGCAACCGCCTTCATTTTGCCGTCTGCGCCGGATGCCAGTCCCGAGAGCCAGTTCGCCAGTTGTCCCACCAGGGAGTCCGGGCCCTCGTTGCTGACATAGTGCTCCAGGAGTTTCGGGAAGAGCGGAAACAGCACGCTGAACCCGATCATGTCCAGGAAGACGATGGAGCAGGCCAGCCACAGGGTCTTTCGGGAAGCGTTGGAGGAATCCGTCATGGGGAGCAGGGTAATGGGGCCATGCAAGGAGCGAGGCTGCAATTACCGTAATCGCATGGTTTGGAAAAAGCGCAGTTGTCCGGACCTCGGCCCCGCTACTCTTCCCAACCATGTCCACCCGCGCTCCCTTCACTTTCCGTCCCCGGGTCTTTCCTCTGGAGGGAGTCCTGGACGGGGGACAACTGCTGTCGTCCCTGGGACAGTTGCGCGGAGCCGTGCTCCTGGATAGTGCGGCGGGCAAGCCACACAACTTCACGCTCATGGGTTTCGAGCCGTTGATGGGTGTCGATCTGCCCGGATGCTTTGAAGATCTCGGACCCTTTTGCGCCAGCATCGTCTTCGAAGAGGGCGCCGACCCGGTGCCCGGCCCGTTCCAAGGTGGTTTCATTGGGGCCTTGGCCTATGACCTGGGCGTCCCCGGTGAGGAGTTGGACCTGCCCAGGGAAGAGGGCCTGCGAGCACCGATTCTCGGCGGTCTCTACACCGATTTTGTGGTCACTGATCATTCAACCAGCAAGAGCTTCCTGATCTTGGGTCATGACCCTGGCGATGAACGCCCCCCGGTGCCTGAGCGGGTTGTCAAGGTCAATGAACTCCTCGCCCATCCCCGAATCCCCACAGCCCCGCAACCAATCGGACCTCTGGTGCGCCACACACCGGCCCACATCCATGAAGAACGCATCCGTATTGCTCAGGCTGAAATCGCAGCTGG
>NYYZ01000037.1 GCA_002686945.1 Planctomycetota bacterium | reverse complement strand
TTCTCTGCCCCGGCAGTTATTGCTGCATCACGCGCCTGGATTTGTGTGCGCCCAGCCACTTATGAGCACAAGCAGGAAGCGGAGGTTCTGAAGAGGGTTACCTCTTGAAGAGAAGCTGTCCAGGCTTGCCTGGTCCGATGACTTGATCGGAGGCGCCCACTATGTGGTCCTGGAGGATCACAAGGAATTGGAAGACATGCAGGGCCACAGGTCATCCAAGCAGGTCCAGATCTTGAAGCCAGATGCTTACGGGCAGAGCGCCGAAGTGGTGGGGGCTTTTGATCTCAAGGACAAGGGACTTGAGAAGCAAATGTCGGAGTTGCTCCTTGCGGCGAAAGGTGATCCCAAGGATCAGCGCCGGCACGTTCGAAACGGTCGCAGGAAGGGCATCAGTTGGGAGAGTTTATTGCCTATCACTGATCGGCTTTCAACTGACCGTTGAAGGCGGGCACCTCTTCGTCAATGACAACGGCCCCCCGCGCACTAGACGCAGGGGGCCGTTCGTCGTTCAAGTCAGGCCTTCAGGCCTGCACCAACTCAGCGTCTACTGACAGAACGTGACCGAGGCACCATTGGTGGTGTTGGAGGTCGGTCCGGGGAAGTTGTCTCGGAACCACAGTTGGAAGTTCCAAGTGTCACCCGGCAGGAAGACCTGGCCCTGGGGCAGGTTGTTGAAGTCCGGCGAGAAGGTCAGGTTGCCCGGGCCGGTTGTCATTACATTGTTTGAGAAACGGATTTGGGGGGAACCAACACAGAGGTTTCCCTGGCTGCCACCAAAGAGCGGCACAAAGGTCTGGTTACGGCTCATCAAGAAGTAGGACCACTTGTTGAGAGGCAGGTCATGGGCGCTCAGGGTCAAGCTCTGATCCGCTGCATTGGTACTGCCGGAAGCAGTCAAAACCGCACCAACGATGCTGGCGGAGTTCATGGTCGAGCTGCAATAGGTGCTGATGTTACCACCCGAGCAGCAGTTGCTGCCGGGAACGAACACCGTGGCGTTCATGCTGCCGCCGCTCTTGAAGAGGCCCACAGTCGCTTGGGCAACTCCTGGCGCGGCATCAGCCTCGAAGCTGAAGGTAAACATGGTGCCCCAGCGGATTGCGTTGGCGTCCGGGTTCTGGGCGAATGTCTGGGTGCTCCAGTCCAAGGTGCCACCGGTCTGGTTCAGGGTCCAGTCCGTGTTGTCCCAGATGGAACCGGAGTGGTGATCCACGTCACGGAAGAACACATTGCTTGGGCTGCAGTCAGCGGGAACGTTGAAGGACCCCACCGCATCGTCGGAGTTGAAGTTCTGCACGCAGTAGTCATAGCGAAAGCCGCCACCGGGCATGGCAGTTGCCTTGCTGGCCACAAACACATAGCCATGCACATTGGGGCCGCCTTCGTCGGTCAACTGCAGCTCTTCAATCATCACATCCGAGTGGTAGTGTTTCCAAGCGTAGATGGCCGGGTTGTAAAGGTGAATCGGACCGGTGGTGGCCAGGCTGGACAAGTTGGAGTTGCTCCATTGTGCGCGGATCCAGGAAGCGTTGTTGCGCCCATTGCCGGCCATTTGGTCTTGCTCGTGCGGGTATTGGGATTCGCTGATATAGGTGACACTTGAATCAGCCAATTCGTTGGCGGGCACCTGTAGGCGTCCACGGATGGTGGTGGGGCCCGTGGGACCTGCCCCCCAGCTGTTCGGCCATGCGCCGGTCACAGGGTTGACCCTAAATTTAGCCACGCCAAAGCGGCCGTCGTTGAGGCCGGAACCGTAGGTGTCTGCGCAACCAATGCCTAGAGTGCTGCAGGGCGTACCCTGGCAGCTTCCGCAGCTGTTTTCGTTGACTGCACAGAATCCTTCCTTCATCCAGGAATAGCCGAGCTGCTCCATGCGCCCGTCCTTGATCTTGAACATGTTCTGTGCGATTACGGGGGGGTCTCCTCCGGTGCCCCAGGCGACGACCACATTGCCTACGTTGCAGGATGTGGTGCCCATACTGTAGGCAGCAATGCCTCCATCGGTTCCATAGTAGGCATAGTCCGAGGAGTTGGAGGCGATGCGTGATACGGCGATGTCTTGAGCGGATGTGGCGCTGGCCAAGAAGGCGCAGGACAGGAGGAAGTGGCTGAGTTTGATCATGGGGAAAGACGGGTGTGTTTTGAGTCGTTGAACAAGTAGGAGCGTGAGGGGTAAAGGCGCTCAAGGCCAAGTTCAGAGCCTTGGTGATCGCAAAATCAGAGCCCTAGTGTCTCTGCGGGACCATGTTTTCGCCAGTAGGCGGTCACGGTGAACTCGATCTTAGACGCCGGATGGCCCCAAAATGTTCGTTTTGGGGCTTCGGGGGCCTTATTGCCTGCCTGCAGCGTCCAATTCTGCCAGCGCATTCTTCAGGGCGGGTTCCCCAGGGGTCAGTTTGAGGCCCTCTCGCAGCAAACGCCGGGCCTCCCGGTGCTGGCCCTGCAGGCTCATTATCTGGGCCAGTTTGATCCGTGGAGGGGGGAGGAGTGGGTCCAGGGTCAAGGCGCGGGAGAGGGAGGCCTGGGCCGCCGCTTGGTTGCCCTGGGCTGCGTAGAGTGATCCCAACAGGTCGTGCAGCGCGGCACTCGCGGGTCGCTGATCCAGTCCTCGTCGCACCTGTTTGAGCACCCCGTCGAGGCGTTCTCGGCCTCGGCTGGCTTTCAACTCCGCCAGTTCGCCCCAGGCCTGATGCAGATCGGGATCGATCTCCACAGCTTGGGCGAGCAATTCTGCTGCCCTGTCCAGATCTCCCGAGGCCCAGGCTTGATGGCCCAGGTCCACCGATGGAGTTCCCGCTCGGGGAGCGGCCGCTTGGGCGCGAGTCATCAGGTCTTCAAAGCGCTCTGCGTCTTCCAAGATCAGCGCCGCCCATGCGGATTCCATCAGGCGTCGGGGATCGTCCAGGAGCCCCGCCTCGATTGCGCGTCCGCCGGAGACCAGCACTTTTTCTGCTGCAGCTGTTACTACGTCATCTACGGGCATTCGCTGCTCAGTGAACCAGGTCTGTTTGACTGGCGCCAGGACCTTGAATGCCTTGGCGCTCTGCATGCCGTGGAACTGAATCCAGCTCGATTGGGCGATCCATCCCAGTACCAGAATACTGGCCACCAGAAACAAGTGCCCCTTGGGTTGCAGTCTTCCCGACGCCTTGAGTGGGGTGTTCAAGAGGTTTACTTTTGGTTGTGTCAGCAACTGCATGCAGCGTAGGGCGACGAAGGCAACGCAACCTGCGATGCCCAGGGCGAACAGAAACGGAACCATGTCATACAATCCGCGTACTGCGAAGAAGGCCCAGGCAAAGACCAGCCCCAAGAGAGCCTCTTCGCCCCAACCCCTACCCCGAGGCCGCTTGGCTTGTTTACCCACTGCTATTCTACCAAAGCCGAAATAGAGCGCATTTGTGGGGCAGACGCTGACGCAGTCAAGGCACTTCATGCAGTCCGTATTTACCACCATTCCATACTCATGTACTTCCCTTGCCACGTTGACATTTGAGCTGCAGGTCTGGGTGCAGTGACCGCATCGTTCGCAGGCGTCCGTGACTCGGATGCGTCCGGGAGAGAACTTGTCGGCCACTGCGAAGATCGCTCCATAGGGACAGGCGTAGGTACAGAACCCCTTGGACCCCAAGAACCAAACGCAAGCGAACCCACAGACTAGAAAGGTGGCCAGCCCTACCCACAGTCCTGGCATTGTGCGCCAGATGTCCTGTACATAGAGCTCTTGTCCGCGAGTGGATAAGTCATCTCCAATCCACAGCCGGTACGCCAGGGGCCAGAAGAACATGTAGCCCGCCGCCAAGAACGGAACCACGGCCATGCTGCGTGAACGCAGGGGGCGCGGAGTGATGCCCAGTTTGAGCATCAGCCAACGGCACAAGTCCTGAAGCGCCACCAGGTGGCAGGCCCAACCGCAAAAGAAGCGTCCTAGCAGCAGAGTCGAGAGAATAACCGCGCCGAAGAAAACCAGTCCGGCGTTGATCACAGAGTGTTTGCTGAACTCCATCGCCTCACTCGGTTCGATCAGGCCAAGCGTGCGGCCGGTCGCGAACCAGTGCGCCAGGTGCACGGCCACGACGAGGTGGACCCCAATCAAGACCATGGCGCGAATCCGAGAGGTCTTGGAAGGCCGCGGCCCTGCGTTGGACGCAGTACCCGGCGGGGGTGCACACTTTTCCTGCTTCTTGCTCATGGGACTGGGCTGGATCCCAGGATACCTGACCCAAGTCCCAATCACCCCCTCGGGAGCCTCTTCTGCCGGGAGGTTTGAATGCGCTCACGAAGCTCTTGCAGCGCGCTTAGCTCTCTTGCATGACCATCTGGCCGGGCATCTGCAAGGACTTGAAGCCATGCAGGTGGCGCCCCTTCAGTCGATTCGCCCGCCTCGTGTTCAGGTGGTGCTTGCTGCCCCTGCAGAGAGGCCATGGGGTCCTGGCTCATGCAGCAGGTCCTCGGGAAAGCCCGAAGCCGCCTAGGACAATACCCTTGTATTGCCAATCGGGGTGGCCCAAACAGGGGCGCTCTATTCCCAGGTCAGAGAGACCTGTGGCCCCGATCCCAACCCCGAGACCTTCTTGCATCTGCAAGCCAACACCCGCATGTGCTCGCCGATAGAATGAGGGGACGACTCTCTCCTGATCCTGTCTGCAAGACACAATAGTCTCTGTGGCTGGAATCCAATCCGTGAACCACATCCCCTTGTGAGCCGGCGCGAAGAAATCAACT
This sequence comes from Planctomycetota bacterium, assembly GCA_002686945.1. Taxonomy (GTDB): domain Bacteria; phylum Planctomycetota; class UBA1135; order UBA1135. Next base: position 202,134 of record NYYZ01000037.1, on the reverse strand, counting down.
GGCTGCGGCAGGCAGCACTCGGCGGGAACATCGATGCCCAGTACGACCTTGGTTGTGCTTATGCAGAAGGAGTAGGTGTATCGCAGAGTCATTCTACTGCTTACCGCTGGTTTGCCAAGGCCGCCCAGAACGGCGATCCGGAGTCAATGACCGCGGCAGGTTACTGCTTGCTCAACGGTGAAGGAGTCAAGTTGGATCACGAGGCCGCTGTGGCCTGGTTCAAGAAAGCTGCATTGGAAGGGGATCAGGATGCGCCACGCTACCTTGCCTCTTGTACGCTATATGGGGAAGGCCTTGAGGCTGACGTGGAAGAGGGTCTGCGCATCGCCCAAGAGGGCTGGGAACAGACCGGTGACCCCGAATATGCTCACCTGATTGCTTGTGCCCAGCACGACCTGATTCTGGATGAAGAACAGGCTGTGGTCTGGCATCGCATCGCTGCCGAGGGTGAGCATGACGAGTCCATGGTTTGGATGGGTTACTTCACGCGCTATGGACTCGGAGTCAAGCGCAGCCTGAAGGACGCATTCAACTGGTATTTGAAGGCTGCCGAGTTCGGCAATGATGCGGGTTTGGCCAATGTGGCCATTTGCTATCACAATGGGGAGGGCGTATCTCAGAGCTTCGAGCAGGCCTTAGAGTATCGCGAGCAAGCCGCAGCCTTGGGGCATCAAGAGAGCCGCCTTTGGCTTGCAGTTCAGCAGCTCCAGGGTCTTGGATGTGACGCCGACCCTGAGGCCGCTCTCAAGACCATGACCGAGTTGGCCCAAGACGACCCCAGTGCTGCCATGATGATAGGGGAAAAATACTACTACGCTGAAGGGGTCGAGAGAGACCCTACTGAGGCGGTCAAGTGGTTCAATGTTGCTGCCAAATCAGATCTGCCTGAAGCGTGGACTTTCCTTGGTGTTTGCGCCTGGAATGGGGAGGGTCGTAGCGCTTCCACCTCGGACGCTATGGAGTGCTATCGCCGGGCCGCTGACCTGGGTGATTCCCACGCGCTCTTTAACCTGGGCCTCGCCTATCGCGGAGGCGAAGAGGTCAAGCGCGACTTCACTCGCTCTTGGCAACTGTTTGAGCAGGCCGCCTTGCAGGGTAATGGCCCAGCATCGGTTCACTTGGCACACGCCTGCATTGAGGGAGATGGCGTGCCCCGGGATCCCTCACTGGGCGTGGCTTACTTGCGCCCCGCTATCGCCGCCGAAGATCCGGATGCGATGGTCATGATGGCCGAATGCCTGGCTATGGGTATCGGTGTGCGCAAAGATCAATCTCGCGCGTTTGAGTTGCTCAAGCTGGCTCAAGTACAAGGCCGCGACACCCGTGTGGAACGAGGTCAGTTGCGCCGGCGCATGCGTGGTCTGGACTGAGGGCTGGACTCAGGAGTCCTTGCCCTTGAGCAGAGCTCGCGTCTTTCTTGCAAGAGTTTCTGCCGCGTCCATGATGTGATGGGACGAGGTTGAATGGAGGTTGACAGGCAGGATCACCCATCGTTCTTCCCGGACGGCCCGCACTTGACGGGCAGCGCTTTGACTCAGAAGCCATTCAAGGGTGGGTGAGTGACCCCCGTTCTCGGCTTCTGACAAGAGCAGAAGATCCGGATCCATGCGCAGCATCTGCTCCAGATCCAGTGGACCGTTGCCCACCAGTCCGAATTCTGCCGCAGCGTTCTGCATGCCTGAAAGTTCGATCAAGAGGTCATAGGCCGTGTCCTCCCCCGCGCAGGATCCGCCCGCCCCGTAGTTGCCGTAGGACAGCACCCTCTCTTCAGTCAGTACTGAATTGTTCGCCAGGGCCTCGCGTCGCCGGTTCAGGTCAGCAATCATTTCTGTTCCACGATCCACGGCATCCAAGGCTTCTGCGCTGAAGCGAATCAATTCGGTCAGTCCGGCGTAACTCGTTGGCGTCGGTAGGCGCAAGATGCAAATGCCTTGACGTTGAAGCAGATTGGGCACGGTGGGCGGCCGCCAATCGGAAAGCAGGACCAGGTCCGGATCTAGGGCCAAGATGTCCGCTGCATGAAAACCGGCTGGATTGGGTAGAGACTCCCATTGTTCTAAGGAGCCCGTTGGCAGGGAATACCGCAGGGCAGTTGACACGACTCCCGCGATCTGGTCCGGCTCCAAGAGCGCTACCATCAAGTCGAAACCCGTGGCTGAGTCCGCAAAGACCCTTGTTGGATGCAGAGGCACCTGCACCTCGCGTCCTTGCTCATCGGTGATGGTGCGCGTTGGAGCGGTGGAATCACCAGTTCCCTCACTGCAGGCCGTGAGCCCGAGGGAAATCATGAAGGGAAGAAGGCGCGCCATGCACCCATTGTGACCTGTCACGAGGGGTATTGGATCAGTCCCCTTGGGGATCCATGGCCAAGCCAATCCAGAGCACCTGGTCGCTTCTGCCGTAGACCGGAACTCTGACAGAATGCAGCATCTTGGTGGTGGAGTAGAGCCCCGCTTGGTGCTGCAGTTGTTCTGGGCTCTCCAGCAACAAGAGTACTGTGGAGGGCAGAGGGCGCGTCCAACGAAGATCTACTGGATCCCCGAGTGACTCTCCCAAGAAGCAGAACATCGCGGCCTGCAGCGGATCCTCCCCGCCGATGCTTGTTCCTGGAGGAACGCGCTGTTCCAGATCAGGCAGCATGACTCGAGTCATGGGTCTAGCGGCAGGTGTGCGTTCCACCCAGCTCCCGGTCAACTCGGCGAGGGGTAGTCCAAGGCCCGAAAGCAAGGAGGCGGCCAGGACGAGTCCCATCAGGCTCAGAGTGATGAATGCTGAAATCCGTGCCAGCTTGCGCCGCAGCGACGGCGGCAGGTCTGGGCTGAGCAGTCCCGGCAGGAACGCTACGATCAAGGGGGTGAGGGCAAGACGCCCATCCAGGGGCCCTTGGCAGCCTAGATAGAACAGGACGATCAGGGGCACAATTGCCGCCACTCGCAGTGTCAGCGCCCCTTGGACCTGCTTGCGTTGCAATTCGCTCCAATTGCGAACCGCCAGGAACACAAACGCGCCGCCCGTCCAAAGCAGCGTATCGATGCTAAAGCCAAGGAGAGCCGATAGGTCGAGTCCTATCTCAAGGGAAGACTTCAAGTGAAGCACGCGCTCCCAACTTGCCTCCTTGTTGACCAAACCCACCAAGAGAATTGCTGGCAGCAGGCCCTGCAGCACCCTCCAGCGCGGGGCAGCCGGAATTGCTCCGCCTCTTTCCCGTGGCCAAGCCAATGCACAAGCTGCGGTCAGGGGTGCAAAGGGATGCACCAGCAGCGACAAGCCCGCGATCCAGCCCAGCATGGTCGCACCGAACTTGGATCCGCGCGCCCCCGCCAGCCCTGCCGCAGCGGAACTCAATCCAACCAGCAGCATCAGTCCCTCACGATTCCAACCCAGGGACGCCAGAAATACTCCCGGTACGCAGTGTAGCGCCAGCCATGCGTTTCCCGCCACACGACTATCACGCCCGAGCATCTTGGCAAGAATGACCAAAGGCACAAGGCTGAGAGCCGTAGCGACCAATCCAGGCAAACGCAGCAAGAGCAATTGCAACGGTCCGGTTCCACTGATCAGGGTTGCCGCCAGGGCGCTGAACTCGTCTGCCCCGCCCAGTGGTGTGCCGCTGCGTGCATTAGCCCACAAGAGAGCCTCCTCCCCGTTCACCGGCCAATAGGCCGCACCAATCAATTTCGCCAGGCTTACGATCAGGATCAGTCGGAGAAGACGGCTATGCATGGCAGGAATGCAGGCGCCCCGCAGAACGGGGCGTCTGTGTGGTCAGCCTAGCAAGGCCGGTGAAGCGATTGCAGCGCTATCCCAGCAGTGTGTTTGTCTTCCCATCGAGCAGGCCCTTGAGGCGGCTCATCACGTTGCTGTGGATCTGGCAGACGCGGCTCTCGGTCAGAGATAGCATCTCTCCGATCTCGCGCATGGTGTGCCCCACGCGATAATACTGTTCTACGATGAAGCGTTCCTTGTGGGTCAAGGAGCGAGTCATATAGAGCATCAAGTCGTTCTTCTTGAGTTCTTCCATGGGGTCGATGGAGGTCTTGTCCTCAAGTACATCGACCTTTTCGAGGGAACTGTCGTCGTCCCGGTCCTCCCAGCGATCCGAGAGGGAGTACATGGACTTGGCGGTGGCCTTGCCGATCTCCACGGCCAGTTCCACATGGTTCATGTCCAGGGCGTCGGCCAATTCAGCGTGGGTTGGCTCACGGCCGTATTCGCCGGTCAGGCGTTGCAGCGTCTTGTCGATCTTGCTGGCCTTGAGGCGTACGAGACGGGGTACCCAGTCCTGGGAGCGTAGCTGGTCCAAGATCGAGCCGCGAATACGGGTCGTGCAGTAAGTCTTGAACTTGATGCCGCGATCGGGATCAAAGCCACGGATCGCGTCCATCAGACCGAAGAGGCCGGCGGAGATCAGATCGTCCGCTTCGATGGACTTGGGCAGGGTCTGCAGAAGACGCTCGGCGATGTACTTGACCAGCGGGTAGTGGCGTTCCATCAGGATATTGCGAACGCGTTCGAGGTCCTGCTTGTTCTCCGTTTCCCGGGCGCAGCTATAGAGCGCCCAGAGATCCTCGGTGACAACCTCCTCAATTGATCCCTTTAGGATCTCCTGTGCTTCCTTGATTGCTTTGGCCTTGGCCTTGGGCGACAGGGGCGGCTTTGGCTCGTAGGTGGTTCGGCTGCCCTGGGGGCTGGTGTTGGTTTTGGATGTGCTCATTATATTCTCTCTCTTCTCGGCATCTTCTTGGGATATGTCCCCTCAGTATTTCTTCAATGTGTGGCAAGGCACGTCCAACTTTGTGTTTCCTTCCAGGAAGCCGAGTTCGATGGCGAAGCAGCAAGCGATGGGTTCGCCCCCTACGCGGCGTACCAGCTTGAGGCTGGCCGCCATGGTGCCGCCTGTGGCAAGCAGGTCATCCACCATCAAGATACGCTTCCCATTGGCGGCATCTAGGTGGATCTCGATTGTGTCGGTGCCATACTCCAGTTCATAGCTCTCTGATGCAGTTTTCCATGGGAGCTTTCCCGGTTTACGAATCGGGATGAATCCCTTGCCCACTTGCACTGCTAAGGCCGTCCCAAAAATGAAACCGCGTGATTCGATGCCGCAGATCAGGTCGTAGGACTTTGGGTCCACCATTTCGGCCATGCCTTCGATCGATTGGCGCAGGCCCGCAGCATCCTGCAGTAGCGGTGTGATGTCCTTGAAAATGATTCCCGGTTTGGGGAAATCAGGCACATCGCGGATCAGGGAGTCGATCAAGGGTCTGCTTTTGGCGTCGGATGAGAGAGGTGCTGCCCGGGCATGGGTACACCAGGTCACCTTGTCTCATCGGAGGCAAGCGGGTGGGGCTTGAACATAGCCTCTACATTTCTGTAGGGGCCGGAACCCCCAAAATCCCTAACCCGTTACTGACGACTACTTTACAGCTGTTTGCGAGGGCCAGGCGGGCGCTTGTGACCCCTTCCTCCTGTCCCAGAACGCGACGCTGTGCAATCCAGGAATTAATCATGCGCGAGAGGCCCAGAAGGTACTGGGTCAGGAGGCTTGGCTCGGCCTCACCGGCGGCCCGTACGAGCACGCTGGGGTAGCGACCTAATTCCAGGATCAAGGTCGAGTCCGCAGCCACAGCCTCAAAGTCGCATTTGCCGGAGCCCTCCCCGGCGGCCGCGGCTTTGCGCCCAATCGACGCCAGGCGTGCGTGGGTGTATTGCACATAGGGACCCGTGTCCCCTTCAAACGCCAGCACCTCTTCCCACGTGAACGCGATGTCCTTGACTCGCTCGCGTTTGAGATCGTTGAACACTACTGCGCCCATCCCGACCATCTCGCCTACGGCTTCGGGGTCTGCCAGATTGGCGTTCTTCTCCTTGATGATTTCCGTCGCTCGGCGTGAGGCCTCGTCGAGCACATCCTGCAAGAAGACCACCTTTCCGTGCCGCGTGCTCATGCGTCCCTCGGGCAGGCGCACCATGCCGAAGTCGACGTGTTCCATGCGCGGTTCCCATTCAAGCCCCATGCGGTCAAGCACATGCTTGAGCTGGCGGAAGTGCAGTCGTTGGTCGCCGCCTACTACATACAGGCAGCGTTCGAAGGAGTAGAGCTCCCAGCGGTGGAAGACCGCAGCAAGATCCCGGGTGGCGTAGAGGGTTGTGCCATCAGTCTTACGCAGTATGCAGGGGGGCAGGTTCTCTCCGAATTGTTTGAGGCTGACCACCAGCGCTCCCTCGGATTCTTCGGTGATGCCCGCGTCTACTATGCGCTCGACGGTTTGATCCAGATAGGACTCGTAGAAAGCCTCTCCGCGCACCTCGTCAAAGGTCACGCCCAAACGCGCGTAGACCCTGTCGAATTCACTTAGGGACAAGGCTGTCATTTTGCGCCAGACAGCCCGTACGGGTCCGTCTACGCCACTTTCTAGCTCCCGGAATGCTGTTGCCGCAGCTTCCTTGAGGGTAGGGTCGGCCTCCTCTTCTTCGTGGTAGCGTACATACAGTTTGAGCAGGGCGGGAATCGGGTCGTTCTCCAGATCCACCTCCTCGCCCCAGCGATCCAGAGCTGCGATCAACTTGCCGAATTGGCTGCCCCAGTCTCCTATGTGGTTGATGCCGACCGTGGTGTAGCCCAGGGCATCATGCAGGCGCTGAATCGCTGCGCCGATTACTGTCGAGCGAAGGTGTCCCACGCTCATGGGCTTGGCGATGTTCGGAGAGGAGAGGTCGATCACAATCGTCTTACCAGTCCCCTCTTCGCTGTGCCCAAACGTGGTCCCTGCCTCCAGAATCGATTCGATGACCGATCTGGCCAGGGTGGGGCGGTCGATGCGAAAATTCAGATAGGGGCCCGTGGCCTGGACCTCGATGTCTTCAAGGGTCTTGGTTAGGCCTTCTGCGAGTTCCTGGGCGATCTTCGGTGGAGCTTTGCGCAGGGTCTTGGCCAAGGGAAAGCAAGGGAAGGCAAAGTCCCCGAGTTCCGGGTTGCGGGGTGTTTCGAGGTTCAGGTCTTCCAGGGCCAGGTTGGTTTCCTGAGCCAGGGCGTTGAGAATCGCATCTGTGAAGGCTTGCATGCTGGGCGGTCCCGTGAAGGAGTCCCGGATGATCGGGACTGAACGGTCAGGATAGCGACCGGGCGGGTCCGGGGCCCATGGCTCAGGCGGCAAAAGTCGAGGAGTGCTTCCGCTCTTAGGCGAAGCTCTCCCATTCTTCGTTGGCTTTCTGCAGCTCTTGCTCCACCTCTGCTATTCGGTACTGCGTATCCCGAAGCTTCTCGCCGTTGGAGTAGACCTCTTTTTCGGTCAGGGCCTTGTTGAGTTCCGCGAGTTCGCTTTCGAGCTTCATGATTCGCGCCTCGATCTTTGCGAGCTTCCAGGGGTTGGACCTCTTGCGGAGTTTCTTGGGGGCACCCTGCCTGTCGGCCTTGCGGCTGGTCGCCTTGGCCTTGGCTTCCTCTCGCTTGCGTACAACATTCGCGATTCGCGTTTTCTCGGCGTTGCTCGCCTCAAGTTCGCCTTGTTTGGCCGCGCGCCAGGAACTGTAGTTGCCTTCGTGCTCAAGGACGCAGTTGTCGTGTACCTCCCAGGTGTGGCTAGTCAATCCATCGAGAAATTCACGATCATGCGAGATGCAGACGATGGCCCCTTGAAACCTTCCGAGCATCTCTTCAAGAGCTGTGCGCCCTGCCAGATCCAGGTGGTTGGTGGGTTCGTCCATAGCCAGCCAACTGGGCTTGGTCAGGACCATCAGGGCCAATGCCATCCGTGCGCGTTCTCCGCCGGAGAGCGTGCTGATTTCCTTGTCCACCCCTTCACCGCGAAATAGGAACATGGCCAGGTGACTGCGAATTTCCAGGTCCGTCATTTTTGGATAGTGACGCAAGATCTCGCTAAAGGGCGTGCTGTCCGAGCGCAAATGGCTTGTGTCCTGGTCGAAGTAGGCGCACTGTTCCCCGTGGCCGCGCGCTACCTCGCCAGCCAAAGGTGCCATGGCTCCGGCCATCACTTTCAAGAGCGTCGTCTTGCCGGATCCGTTGCGTCCAATCAAACCGATGCGTTGGCCCCGGCCAAGGCGCAGGTTGACCTGAGACAACAGCACATTGTCACCATATCCCGCTTTGATGTGCTCAAGGCCCAGGACCTTCTCTCCGCCCCTGGCAGCCTCCGGGGGCTTGATGATCGGTCGGCGTACATCGTGGTGCGGTTGCTTCAACCGCGTGATATGTCCGAGTTTCTTGAGCCGCCCTTTCGCCTCTGCCGTGCGCTGGGAGCCCATGTGCTTCTTGATGAAGCCCTCTTCTTTGCGCAGCATTTCGCGCTGCTGCTCATAGGCCTTCAGGTCCGTCTCGTAGCGTTCGGCCTTGAGTTCAACGTACTTTGCGTAATTACCAGGGAAGGAGTTCAACTGTCCAAACTCCAATTCCAGGATGCGTTCCACGGAGTTCGTCAGAAGGCGCCGGTCGTGTGACACAACCAGAATCGCGCTGTGAATTTCGTGCAGGTACTTCTCAAGCCACTCAATGCCTTCCAGGTCCAGATGGTTGGTTGGTTCATCGAGCAACAACAAATCGCCTCCTCCAACCAGAGCGCGCGCCAGGCTCACCCGGTTCTTCTCGCCTCCTGACAGGGAATTCGCTCTGCGATCCCAAAGGCCTCTGGTCAGCCCGATGCCGGAAAGGACTTTTTCAACCTTGTGCTCCAGGTCCCAGCCGTCAAGGGTCTCTATCTCGCCGGTCAAGCGGTCGTGTTCTCGCATCAACTGTTCGAGTTCAATGCCGGTGGCGGAGCCCATTTTCTCTGCCACATGCTCCAATTCCTCCCCTACTTGTCGTGCCGCGTCGAGACCGCTCTCCACATGTGCACGCACTACTTCATCGGGCCCAAAAACTGGCCGCTGGGGCACAAAGGATATGCGCGCTCCCTTGCGGATCACTACGCGTCCCCAATCTGGCATTTCCTCCCCGGTGATCATGTGGAAGAGGGTTGTCTTCCCCCCGCCGTTGCGACCGACGATGCCTACCTTTTGACCGGGGTTGATTGACAGGGATGTGCCGCGCAGCACTTCCTGGGGTCCAAAGTGTTTCTTGAGGTCTTCGAGAATCAACAGTGACATGGCCAGGGCTCCAAGAGGAAGCCGAGCAGTCTACTGATCTTCGATCTCAGCAGCATCGTCGTGTTGGTCCCCATATCCCAATCGATAGAGATCCGCCTCGGCGGCGATGGTGCCAAAGGCGGCCCAGGCTCCCCGTTCGGCCACCAGGGCCAGGGCCGCGCGGGCGCCACGGGTGTCTCCGCCCATCTGGGTGCGCCAGGCCGCGACCCCGTAGGCTACCGTGGCATCGGCGATACCATCATGACTGGCTTCGAGGACCTTGCTCACGGAACCTCGGCCGCTCATCAAGAGACACAGATCCCGATAGGACCGGTTTTCCAACACGATCCAATTGGACTCCACCGGCCGCAGGGTTTCTGCCGCTGCTCCAAAGTTGCCTGTTAGGCGTTGGGAATGGGCCAGCCAATAGCGTGTGGCTACCTCCATATCCTGGTTTGGGCAGCGGTCCAGGCACATGGCCCAGATCTTGGTTGCTTCATCCACCCTTCCTTGAAGGTGCAAGCTCAAGGCCCAGTGATAGAGGATGTTCGTATGGTCGGTGCTACGCGGTAGGTTGTATTCGTTGGGGGCTCCGTCCGGTTCGAGCGCGTCGGAGTGATGCGATGCCTGTTGCCAGGCCCTAGAGAGGTCCTTTTCCGCTCGTACAAACTCCCGCAGGGTAATCCAGCGGTGACCCCGGTGGCGCAGGAGGCGATAGGAATTGGGGTGTTCTTCCAGGGCGCTTGTGTACCAATCGAGCGCATCTCGGTAGCGGCCCAGGTAGGCCAGTCGTCTGCCGACCCAGATCGCGTTGGCTTCGGTTGGGTCGCTTGCGTGTTGACGCCGGGCCTCGGCCAACCTGGATTCCATGCGCTGGGCCCTGTCGGGTGAGAGTTCAGGACGCAGGAGTTCACGGCCCAACAGAGACGTGCCTTCCCGAGGCGTGTTGTTGGGAGCAACGCAAGCGCTCCCTCCCAGGAGAGTCAGCAGAATCCAGTGAGTGACGACAGAGCGCATGCCCAATAGATTAGTCGGGATCTCGCCGATGTGTTCCTCTGAGTGCGGTTCGTTCTGTTTACAATTCTCATCCATGGCCGCCCCTCCCCCCGACACCCGCAGTCAGCGCGCCAAAGTGGTCTCGATTCGTCCCTCGGGCAGTGATGGGGTCGTACTGTCTGTGCGGCCCTCCACGGCTTTTGGCCGTCTGGATGCCGGGCGGTTCTTCATGCTGCGTGGGGATGAGGAGTCTTCACCGGCGATTCCGCGGCCCTTTTCTCTCTATCGCCAGGGCGACAGTGGCATCCTTGAGTTTCTGATCAAGGTGATTGGTCCGGGCACCGAGGCCCTGGCCGAGAGCCGGGTGGGCGAGGAGATCGTGATGATCGGCCCCCTCGGCCACGGCTGGCCTGAACTACCGCAGGACGGCAAGCCTCTGGTCATGTTGGCCGGTGGAATTGGCTCAGCGTCTTTCTATATCGCTCTGCAGCAAGCTCTCGCGGGCACGGATCAGAGGCCAGCAGTTGATCCCGGCCAATTGCATCTGATTTATGGGGGCCGCACCAAGGGCCTGCTTTATGACATCGAGAAGTTCGAGGAACTGGGTATTGCGGTCATCCCCTGCACCGATGACGGCAGCTCAGGATTTCATGGGAATGTGGTCCAGGCTTTGGAAGATCATTGGAGGCAGTCGCTCCTTCCCAGTGATGTGCGCTTGTGGACCTGTGGCCCGGAACCCATGATGCGCGCGGTGGTCAAGGTCGCCGAAGACCGTGACCTGCAATGTTGGTTTTCCTTGGAGACCTACATGGGTTGCGGAGTTGGAATCTGCAACGGGTGTGCGGTGCTCACCTGCAAGGAAGGATCTCTTGGGTCCTGGCCAGTAGCCAAATGTTGCGTGGATGGCCCGGTGTTTGCGGCCCGCGACGTGCAATTGACCTGAATCCTCAGTTTTTCTTGGGTGGGAGCCTCGGCAGGTCGGTCATCGGTCCTTCGAAGCTCTCAAGATGTGCCGCTATCTCCTGCAGGGCAATCTCAAGAGTGCGCTGTACCGCGGGCCGGATGCTGTTGATATCGGTCCCGGGGCCGAGGGCATCGATGTTCTTGAGGGCATTGGCGAGATGAGGCTGTGCCAGATCGGGTCGACCCTCCTTACCGAGGAGCAGTCCCAAGTTGTGCAGGGTCCAGAAGCTGGCAGGGTTGCTCTCCAAGCTCGATTCGTATTCCTGGATTGCTTCTGCTGGACGATTCAATTTTTCGAAGAGGCTGCCCCGGACCTGCCGTACCAGGCTGATGCTTTCCAGCCGGTCGGGATGGTTGGCCCACAGGTCAGGCAGGCTCAGGACTCGCTCGGTCCAGCGCAAACTCCCGCCCCAGTCCCCGCGCGCCTGTTCAAGTTGCGAGAGCGCCATCATCGCGTCTGCGTCACTACCCACGAACTGGGTCAAGGCGTTGCTCAGAGTAGCGCGTACTTCGCCGGGGGGGGAGCGCCGATAGGCCACCTCCAGCATGCCCCTTGCCTGCTGAGCAGTTGCCTTGTCCTCCAGCAGCAGACGCGCTCCATTGTAGTGAGCCTCGAAACTCTCCGGCATCAGCTCGCAAGCCCGACCAAACGCGTCGATGGCTGCCGCTCGCTGACCTTGACGCATGAGTACTTCTCCACGCATGCGATGGGCAGGTCCCAGGTTGGGCTCTGAGTGCAGGGCGCGATCAAACCAGTCCAGGGCCCGGGTCAGGTTGCCCTTTGAGTAATCCAGATGTCCTTGCGCTAGGAGGACTTGTGGGTCCTGTGGAAAGTCAGAGTTCAAAGCAGCAAGCACTTTTTCGGCTTCCGCATTGCGCCCTGCGTCGATCAGGCTCATGGCCAGGTGCCGCCGTGTGCGCTTGTCCGGACGAAGCGCTGCGGCTTCCTTGAAGGCACTGGTTGCTTCATTCAGCTTGTTGACCTTCTGCAGGCACTGGCCCAGATTGAACCAGGATTGGGGGCTACGTGGATTGAGTCTTGTCCCCTCGCGAAGTTCGGGTTCTGCTTCGGCGAGGTTTCCTGCTGCCATCAAGGCAACGCCCAGTCCCGTGTGCGCTTCGGAGCTTTGGGGTACTGCTTGAATCACTGCGCGGAAGGTCGAAATCGCCGTGCTGAATTCCGGCGCGGGGGAGATCATGGCGTTTAGCAAGTAACACCAGGCCTGACCCAAGTTGCCATCCACCCGTTCCATGGCGCTGACCATGATGCGCGGGTCGGGGCGGGGGTTGGCCCGGCGGTCGTTGATGACCCCCAAGAGTTCCTCCAGGCGATCGCTGACTGGTGCGTCCGGGCCAAGTCTGGGGTGCTTGTCCCCGTAGTCGTGACCCAGCACCAGAGACTGCAGAAAAGCCGCCATGGCTTCGTCGCGCAGGGAGTCTTCGGCGGTGATACGGTATTTGGTAAGCAACACCCTACCGAGGCCCAACCAGGCCGCAGGTACTTCCGGCGTTTCAATGGTTGCACGACGATGGAAGATCTCGTCGTCGGTGTAGAGGCTTGCGCGCTCATTGCCTATCAATCCCATTACCAGGGCCAAGAGGGGAGCGGCCAGCAGCACGTGTTTTGGTCTGACAATCTGAGCTAGCGTGGCCAGGACAATTCCCATCATGGGCAGCACCGCCAGATATGCGTAGCGGTCGGCGATGGGGAAGGCGCCGGCGTTCTCGGGCAGGATCAAGACCGGGATCACTGCCAGGGGCAGGGCCAGGATTGACGCAATCCACCAGAACGAGCGGCGCCGGATGCCCCACGCGAGCAGGCCTGCGAACAGAGCGAGCCCAATCATGGCCTTGATCCACTCGGGTTCGTTGAAGGCCAGAACCGGCCTGACCATGTGGAAGAATGGCAGATTCTGGGGCCAGAAGATCGAGAGGGTCCAAGTTCCAAGCGCTTCTGCCCGGAGTTGCAGGCCGCGGGTGAAGTCGAGACCCAGTCCAACCAGGGCTCCTCCCAAGCCTCCCGAAGGTGAGTCGAAGACGGACCAACGGAGTAGCCACCATGTCACCAGGCACATCAGTACGGGCGCCCAGCTACGCAAGATCGGTGGGCGCGGTTTACTGTTGTCCGTGTCGCAACGATGTAGCAGCCAATCGAGCAGGAGCAGCAGCGGCAGACCCACAAGTGCTTGTTCCTTGGCGATCAATCCGAGGAACAGGAACACAGCGGTCAGCAACGGGGTGCCTGGGGAACCTCGCCCGCGCCAGCGTACGTGGGAATTCAAGGCCAGCAAGACCATGAGCCCCGCCAGGGGATCGTTGACAGCGGCAATCCAACTGGCAGCTTGCACCTGCAGAGGATGAAACGCGAACAACAGGGCGATCAGAAAACTGGCTGTGTGGTGGCGCAGAAGCGCCGCGAGTAGACTCCAGGCCGCGCAAAAAGCCGCTAGGTGCAGGAGGCCAGAGATCAGGTGATGGCCCCAGGCTTCGCCTCCGCCGATGCTTTTTCCCAGGGCAAGGGTGATTACTGTCAGGGGCCGCCAGAAGCCGACCTCTCTGGACAAGTGTGCGTCCGAAAACCCCCAAAGGGGTTCCTGCCAGACAGTGATCGCTGTGCTCAGATCCCGCACCCAGGGGTTGCCCACCACGAGGGAGATGTCGTCATATACGAAGGACCCGCTCAGGGCTGGCATGAGTACCAGGGCCAGGCCCAGGCTCACCAGTCCGACCAAGGCTGCGATCCAAGATCGTTCCAACTCTGCTCCCGGCATCCGCTGCACCCATAGGGGCAGTTGACTGGTCTGTTCTGAGTTGGTGGGATTCGTCATCGGGGTAACTAGGGCACTCGCTGGTCCACGATACGCACTGATTGGGCCGATTGAGGTGTTGATCCTGACTGTGAGCCCATTTCTGATGCATAGAGCGCTCGCCATATACCTGGATCCACCCGATTCCAGCGAGTTAGGATAGTGCGCTCATGATCTTCTTTCGACGGACTGCTCTTGTTCTGTTCCTGCTCAGTACTGCTGCATGCTGTTGCCAGGGGAGCATTTCTTCCGAGCTGCCGTCGGTGGAGGACAAGCTGCCCGGGGATCCCCGTTGGCGGGAAGAGGGTCTGTTCGAGCGCGTGCTGGTCTTGGGTGCGTCGGCTTCAGCGGGGTTCGGATTGAATCAGGACCTGGGCACAGTGACTTCAGCTGCCCTGGGGTTGGATAGTTCCAAGGTCTTGACAATCGCCTCGTCCATGTTCTTCATGCGGCCCTTGACCAAGGGTCGCATCGCTATGGAACAGGTGCTGGAGTTTGATCCGACCCTGGTGATCGCCCTCGACTTTCCTTTTTGGTTCGCCTACGGCAGCCGACGGGAAGAGCAGCGAATGGAATTCCTGATCCGCGGCTTGGATCTTATGGATCGTATCGATTGCCCGATCATCGTGGGGGGCATCCCCGACATGACTGCAGCCATCGGTTTGATGTTGAGTGCGAGACAGGTGCCAGCGATCGACACTCAAGCGCAATTGGACCGCAAAGTCCTGGAGTGGGCCGAGGCTCGGCCTCGCGTGGCCTTCTATGACCTGCGCAGTTCCCAGACCAAACTAAACCAAGGGCCCAGAGAAATTTCCGGCCACCCTTGGCCCCCGGGAGGGGAGGAGATTCTTCAACCGGATCGTCTGCATCCGACACTTGTGGGCCTCGTGGGCCTATGTCTGGACGCCCTCTTTGAAGTGGGCCTGGGCAATCACATTGACCGTACTCCAACTGAAGTCCTAGCGGCGGCCAAGGCACTTCGCAGAAATCGCTAACTCATGGACTGGATCACACAACCGGAAGCGTGGATTGCCCTGGCGAGCCTGACCGCTCTTGAAATCGTACTTGGGATCGACAATATCGTCTTTATCTCGGTGCTGGCGGCGCGGCTTCCTGTTGAAGATCAGCACCGTGCGCGCATCATCGGACTAGCAATGGCCATGGGCGGACGCATCCTGCTGCTGCTGGCGGTTTCGTGGGTCATGGGTCTCAATCAGCATCTATTCGAACTCATGGGCCATGACTTTTCCGGCCGCGATCTGATCATGCTGGGTGGCGGACTGTTCTTGCTGACCAAAGGCACCAAGGAGATTCATCACACGATGGAAGGGGTTGTTGAGGATGATACCTCTGCGGCGCCCAAGACCATGCGCAGCGTCTTGATCCAGATCTTCGTGCTTGACGTTGTGTTCTCCTTGGATTCGGTCATCACTGCGGTCGGCATGGTGGATCAGATCGCCGTGATGATTATCGCCGTGGTGATTGCGGTGGGCGTGATGATGTTGGCTGCGAGCAGGGTCGGTGGCTTCATCGAGAAGCATCCCACTGTCAAGATGCTTGCCTTGTCGTTCCTGATGCTGGTTGGCGTGACTTTGGTAGCGGACGGTCTTCGCTTCCATGTGCCTCGGGGGTACATCTACTTCGCCATGGGCTTCTCCCTTCTTGTAGAGGTCCTGAACTTGCGCATGGCTCAGCGGCGCAAGGCCAAAGCCAAAGCCAAAGCCAACTTAAACGCCAAGAACTGAGTCGATTGGACGCCTAGGGACAGAAGGGAATCGACAGGGCATCGGAGAAGTCGCTTCCCGCGCCCGCCGGATCCCGGTACCAAAGCTGGAAGTTCCAGGTCTGGCCTGCCTGAATCTGACCTGCCGGATCTGGTGGGGTACTCAGGTCGAGGGCATAGAGCACGTCCCCTGCAGCGCTTGCCTGGCTCACACCAAGTCGGTAGAAGGGCCCACCCACGCAGAGCGTCCCGCCAGCAACCTGTGCGCTGGTCTGGTTCTGACCGTAGAAGAAGATACTGAATTGGCTTGCTGCAACGCCTCTGGCGGTTAGCACAAGATCGTTGGCTTGTACGCTTTGGGAGCCGTTGACTCCAAGCACTGCACCATCGCCGGAACTATTGGCGGTGGTGGGGCAGTAGTTGTTGACCGCTGAGCAGGCCAGGGTAATGGGCCAGGCGTTCGACAGGGCCTCAAAGCCTGACAGGGTGTTGCGCACCAGTACATCACCGCTACCCGCGTCAGGGGGTGGCACGACAGTGATGCTAGTGCCGTCTGAGTTGACTCCGGTGACTTTGGGGAAAGAGCCCCAAGAACTGGGTCCCTTGCTGGTGAACCAGACTTCGTTCCCTGTGCCGCTGAAGCCTGAACCGATCAAATGCACACGCAAGCCATCGAAGGACGCGCTCGTGATGACCGGCTTGTTTGCACTTGCAGGTCCGTAGATCGCTTGCACGCCCTGGCGGTCATCGAGGGTCAAAGACCGCCAACTTGTGGTGGCTGCAGTCATGGATGAGAACATCGTGCTGAAGATCTGGGTCGAGTGGCCTAGACCCAGTGCGTGCCCCATCTCATGGGTTGCGGCGGACTGCAGGTCGTAGGTGTTCGGGCCAATCGATCCGGGACCGTCATCCCAATTCCAATTCTCGTAGTAGCGAATGCGCCAGCCTCCGTTGGCGAACTCGGTAAAAGCTAGAAGTCCGGTGTCGCTGGCGTGCAGCACAGAGTGGGTGTTGCCCCAGATTGGCCCGGGGCTCGTGGCCAGACCCTGGTAGCTGAAATCAAAGTTCGCCCCACCGCTCCCTATACCATCGAACTGGGCTGGGTCGCCGGACCCATCACCGTGCAGCGTGCTGCCCCATTCGACTCCTGCCTTCCAAATCGCCAGGGTTGCCCCCAGGGCTCCTGGGAAGTTTGCGTGGGGAGTTGTGTTGTCGTTGGCGGAGACGTCTTCGAAGTCATTGAATACGCGAAAGTCGCGAGCTCCGAAATCTAGGTTGTGCCCCAGGAGTGTGTAGCTGCCGCCGCCCGGCACAAGGGCCAGTGTCAGGACAGAGCCAATCAGAACCAAGGGGGGGATTGAGCGTACTCGCATCTCGGTGGAGAATCAGAAGTTGCGGTTGTTGTTCTTGCGTTTTTCGGTCTTGCGTTCTTGTTTGGCTCGATCGAGTCCTTTGATGCTCTTGCGCAGAACCGGCAGGCGCTGGTTGAGTTCGACTGCGTAGCCTTTGCCGCGTCCAAGCACGATGGCGCGGCCGCGCTTGTCCTCAAAAGTGCGAAACAGACCCCCATGAGAGGTATAAAGCGCGTTGCCGCTGAAGCCGCCCCCGAGATCGTCGCAAACCTTCCAGAAGGCCACGACCCGGTTGCCAATGCGCTGATCGTCGGTGCTGGGTGCTTCCGAGTTCCAGACGCCTGTGTGTTCATCAACAAAGCCTCCTGGGAAGCTGACCGCGATCGTTTGCGATTGGCCCGAGATCAGGTTTTCACCCTCAATGGTCAATGTGGTGAAGAACATGTCCACGCCGTCTTTGGTTTCTGGCAGGTGGGTTACATGACTGGCCGTGATAGTGCCATGTACAGCACCGTCGGTTCGCTCGACCATCTGTTCTAGGGTGAGACGTAGAATCTGGGCCGTGAGGAGTGGTGTAAGCGCCAGTAGGAGCAAGGCTGCGTAGGGAAGAATCTTGTATGCAGGCTTCATCGGTTCACCATTGTGATCTTGATCGCGGATGCGGCGGGAGCAGCCACAGGGGCTTACCTTCTAGCATACCCCTCTGACGCGCATGCGGGAGGGTCAAGTGGGTACTTGTCTCAGTCCCCGTCAGGGCCTTCCTGTGCCCCCAGGAGCGCCTCAGCAGCCTCCTGCAGTGACTCCAGGCGTGGGTCAGATGTCACGAATCCCTGTAGATGTTTCAGGGCTGATTGAGCATCCAGGGATTCAATGTCTGCCGCAGCCAGGGCGAGTTCCAATTCCAAGGGCCTGCCCCATGCTGTGCTGATAGGTCCCAGGTAGTCTTGAATCGCCTCGACTCTGCGTTTTTCTACCAGCACCCGGGCAATACCGAAGACTGTCTCTTCAACGAATCGGCCGCTTGCTCCCGCATGCACCGTTGCCGCCAATTCGGCCATATGGTTGTTGTTGATTTCAAAGGCCTCGGCCCGGGATTCGAAAGGGTTGGAGGGTTTCTGGGCTCGTAGCATGGTAGCCAGGGCGCGCAGGAAATCAGCGCGGGGCTGGGCGTCATCGATTGCCTCTTCTCCAGCAGCGCAGCGTTCCAGCAGCAGTGCCCGATAGAGATTCGGCCAGGCTGCAGGGCGCTTGCTCAAACGCTGCAATGCGATCGGCTCCTGCGCTGCGGGTCCTGGGGTGAACCAATCTTCGTCCCGGTCTGCACCTGCAAGTTGTACGCCAACACAGAGGTCAAATACTCCATCCGCCACCAGCAAGATGCGCTTGGGCAAGCGCATGCGCGCCACTGCCGCGCCTCCGTCGAGCCATGCCATCACGCGGGTCCTTGGAGGCAGGTCGGTCAGAAGTGGGAGGGTGGGCGTGCGTTCGGGAATTGCGGGCACGAGGACCAGGTCATAGGCGCCGTCCTGCATGCGTTTCCAGGCGCTACCGGGCGTCAAGATCTCTCCAGAAATCCGGCCGGCAGGGGCCTGTTCAAAAAGTTCCTTTTCCAGGCGCGGCATGGCTGCGTGAAAAAAAGCCGTTCTGTCGGCGTGATCAAAGCCCAGGTCAATCAAGCCCAGAGACCTGGGCAGATCAAGTTGCCCCACCAGCAAAGCACTTGGAATTTCGGCAGCGAAGGAAAGGTCCTTTGCGCTGCGGGCCAGGATTTTGGCATCGATGCCTGCGCGAACACTGGCACCGGTCAGTGCACGCTGGTCCAGGGTCACTCGTGGGTTGCCTTCATGGCCCGGGGTCAAGGCGATCTCACCCACGCTGTGTTCCACCACCCACTCGGGTTGTGTGGCGAAACGCACCCAAGCTTTGAGTACTGGCGCGGGTCCTGGGGCAAACCACCAGAGGGCGAGGCCTCCGCTGATTGCGGCCAGAATGGTCAGGTTCTGGGGTCTCCAGATGGCTCCTACAAGGGCCATGCAAATGCCGCCTGCCACTGCGATGGTTGGCCAACTGGAAGCAAAGGCAGCATCCGGGCTGGTAAAGGCCTCAGAGATCAATGGTTCGATAGCAATGCCTACTCCGGTTCCCGCCAACAGCGCCAGGAACATGCGACCTTGATGTGCGAGATGCAGCAAGGAACCCGAGAGCAGGGCCAGAGGTCCCAGGGCCACGACGGTGATCAATAGGTCAAAAGCCCATGTTCCTGCGTCCGCTACATCCAGTCCCACCAAGCCCACGACTTCGCGCAGGCCCGAAGGCCGTGTGAGGCTGGCGGTGGAACGCAGGCTCAACGCGCAGACCAAACCTCCCAGGCATAGACAGATCAGCAGGCGCGATGCTTCCCTTTCTTCTTCTTGTTTGCCGAGCCAAGACCCCAGCAACCATAGGGATAAGGTCGTGAGTCCAAGAAACGTGACCACCATTATCGCCTGGTCTGCTCCATCGGGCGGCAACATGCGTGTGATCGGCGTGGCGATCGCGGTCAGGGCGAGGCCAAGGCCAATCCCCCCCAGGGCAACAGGCAGAGACTCTCCAAGGGTCGGCAGAGGGTCCGATCGTTCTCTTGCGTCAGGGTCCTGGTTCCGCCCCTTGAAAATCAAGAGGGGCAGGATCGCAAGCAAGATCCAAGCTCCAGGTCCAGATGCGCTGTCCGCGCTGATAGGTTGCAACAGGCCGCAGGCTGCGATGCCCAGGGTCAAACCACACATCCAAGGCAGCGCTCCGCGTGGTCCCGCGAACATTCTGGGGACCACTGCCATGGCGAGTCCGATGACTGCCAGGGCCGCCGCAACCAGAGTGTGGGTGCGCAGGGGGTTGTCCGCCGGTAATTCGAATAGGTGGCTTCCTTCGGACCAGCCAAGGCCCCAGAGCAGCCAAGCGGACAGGAATCCAAGCAGGAACAGCACATCGTCGAGGGTAGGGGGTTGGCAGGCCAATAGCGACCTCGAGGTGTAGATTGATGGTACGGGCCGAGGTCATTGGCGCGCTCCAGGGCTAGGATGGTCAGGGTGAGCGGTATCTCGATCCAAACCGACCCGCGCCTTGGGTCGACCTTGATTCACTGGTATGACCAGCATGCTCGGGACCTGCCTTGGCGCCGCACCCGAGATCCCTACGGTATTTGGATCAGCGAGGTCATGCTGCAGCAGACCCGGGTGGAGGTGGTGCAGGACCGTTGGCTACGATTCTTGACGCGCTTTCCCAATGTGTCCGCACTGGCGCGAGCAGCGGAAGAAGAGGTCGTGGCTGAGTGGGCCGGGCTAGGGTACTACCGTCGCGCCCGGGCGATTCATAGGGCTGCTCGCTTGATTGAGGACCAGCATGCAGGGGTCTTCCCAACAGGCCACAGGGATGTGTTGGATCTGCCAGGGATCGGTGCCTATACCGCTGGTGCCATCACCTCGATTGCTTTCGACCAGCAAGAGGCATTGGTTGATGGAAATGTTGAGCGGGTCTTTGCGCGGTTGTTCCAGTTGGATGAAGTCAGCTCCAGTGCATCTTTGAAGCGGCGGTCCTGGGAACTGGCCCGCGCGCTGGTGCCCAAGCTGCGGCCCGGGGATTGGAATCAAGCACTGATGGAGTTGGGCGCCACCGTTTGTACACCCAGCGCCCCTGATTGTGGAACCTGCCCTGTGCGTAAGATCTGCGCCTGCGATGGGATTCAGACTGCACTCACTTTTCCACGGCCAAAGGCTCGGCCCGAGGTCATCAGGCTCCAGGTTGAGTGCCTCTTGATTTGCCGTGGGGAGGAGGTGCTCCTGGTGCGGCGCGCGGAAGGGGGACGCATGGCGGGCCTTTATGAGTTGCCCACTCGCGAGATGGAATGGGACAGTGCCGCGCCGCCGGGAATTTTTTCTTCGGAATGGCCTGCAGGACTGGGGCGGGCGCGAGGGAAGGCTCTGGGCCGGGTTTCACACACGATTACGCGGCATCGCATACAAGCCACCATTCGCCGCGGAATCGGCCCCAGGCAGTCAAGCCCGGGGGTTTGGGCCGGACCTGAGGAGTGGTCTAGGCTGGGTTTGACTGGCATGACCGCCAAGGCCCTTTCGAAGTCTGGCTGCGAGATCGTTACCCTTCCGGCGGACAACTGACCATGAGCGCGGACCAGATGAGTACAGAACAGGCAAGGCTGACGGCCAAGGGTGTGACCCTGGTCGTACCCGTTTATGACGAAGAGGGTGGGATCGAGGGGGTAGTGCGGCGGCTCTCGGTACTCGAACTGGGTGCCCCCCTTGAATTGTTGGTGGTCGATGATGGTTCTACTGACGGGACCCGCGCCAAGTTGTCGGAATTGGAACGGGAGGTTGCTTGTCTGCGCGTGATCGAACATGGCTACAACCGGGGTTATGGGGCTGCCCTCAAGACTGGTTTTCGTGAAGCAGCCTATGGGGTTGTGGTGATTACTGATGCGGATGCGACTTATCCTGAGGACCGCATTCGTGATCTGCTTGACTGCATAGACCGAGGAGCCGAGATGGCCGTGGGGGCGCGCACCGGCGAGTCGGTGCACATTCCTTTGGTGCGTCGTCCAGCAAAATGGGCCCTACGCAAGTTGGCCAGCTATCTGGCTGGAGTGCACATCCCTGATTTGAATTCTGGCTTGCGTGCCTTCCGCCGAGAGCTGGTGGAAAGGTACGTGGGTATTCTTCCCGACGGGTTCAGCTTCACAACCACCATTACCCTCGCGTCCCTGACCAATCACCACAAGGTCGAGTATGTCACCATCGACTATGCCCATCGTAGCGGCAGCTCGAAGATCAGGCCAATTCAGGACACGCTACGCTTCATCTCGTTGATCATTCGTACGGTGTTGTACTTCAATCCGCTTAGAGTCTTCTATCCGCTCTTTGCATGCCTGTCCCTGCTTTTGGGGGCGAGTTTCTACTACGACGTTTTCCTGGTCGAATCCGCGCCAAACCTGAGTGACAAAACGGTGGTCTTGTTCCTGGCCAGTGTTCAGGTGCTGACCCTGGGGTTGGTGGCGGATTTGATCGATAAGAAAGCGCGGCTGCGCTAGGGCTCTATTGACTTGGCTTTTTTGGCCTTTTGCCCCGTTTTCAGGCTAGAGTTGAGGTATGGAACCTATCAGCCGGCTTGTCGTACTGTTCAGTTTCTTGGCCCTCATGGGGGCTGCTTTTTCTCAAGACCAAGATGCGGCGGCGGCGCTTGATGAACTCAAGCGCTTGCGGGATGACGCCGAAGCGGAGTTGGTCTGGAAGGTGGTGGAAGGCGGCGACCGTGCTGCAGCGGAAGGTCTGGTAGAAGCCTACGGGCTGATGGCCAGCACCTGGATGAGGCGTGAAATCATCCGGGCACTACCACGGTTTGACGGCAAGACCGGTGCGGAGAAGCCCGCTTTGGATCATCTCTTTAGTGTGTCACAGCTAACCGAGGATCGCATACTGCGCGAGGAGTCTCTGGAGGCTCTTGCCGCTGCAAGCAATTTGGGGAAGGGTTACCTTGCGCGCATCGTCCAGTCCCCCTGTGCAGACATGGTGCGTATACGGGCCTTGGAATTACACACCCGTGTCTCGGACAAGTCTGACCATGCCTGGTACCTGGCTTTCTATGAAGACCGGGGCGGGGCGGCTGATCAAAAGGCCAAGAAACCAAAGCGCAGCCGGCGTTCAAAGAAGAAAGAAGACGAGGACCCTCCTCAATTGGTCGTTCACCGTCTGCCTCAGATTCGTGCCTTGAGCTTCGAGATGATCGCCTCCACTTTGAAGGAGCGAGATATCCTTAGCGCCTTTGAGACTGAGCCAGCCATGGAAGTGCGTTCCGCCATGCTGCGCGATCTTGAGCGGCGTGGAAACAAGGATCTGGGCAGACTCGCCCGGGAACTGGTGGAAGCCGTTGCCCTGCGAGGTGACATGCGCGCGGAAGCTGCTGCGATCCTATTTCGTTCCGAGGGCGCTCGCGTGGCGGACCTGTTCATCGACCTCGGTCGCAAGCAGGCGGTGACTCCCGCAGTGCTGCGCATTGCCATGGCCCAATTGTTGGCGGATATGGACGACCCCAAGGTGGACAAGAAGACCGCCAAGATGCTTGGTCGCGGAAAGCCCCACGAAAAGCGTTTTGCTCTGATTGCAACTCGTGGCACCAAGGACGAAAAGGTGCTCAAGAAGATCGCTCGGGGTTTGACCGATAAGGATCCCAGTGTGGTCGCCTTGACTTTGGAGATCCTCGGCGAGGCCAAGTACGAGGACGGTATCAAGGCCATGGAGAAAGTTCTCGACAAGGGCAAGACAGAGCTTGTGTTGACCGCAGCCATGAAGGCCCTTAGTCAGATTCGAGGCCGGGACGATGATTGGCGTGCGCGCCTTGAGGAGTTTGCCCGAGGCGAGCATCGCCTGATGCGAAATGCTTCGATTCGCGTTCTAGGAGAAGGGCGCAAGTTGCTCGACCTGTTTACGGACACGTTGGAACACCCGGACTGGTCAACTCGTTTGGCTACACTGAATGCTCTTGAATTGGTGCGCACCGCTCCCGTTGTGGGCATCATCGTTGAGCGTATGAGTCAGGAAGATGGTCGCATGCTGCGCGAGTGTGCCGCCTCCCTCTGGCGCTTGACTGGCGAGCCTTATCGCCTGCGCACCAAAGCCTGGAAGGGGTGGTACGACGACAACAAGGATTCAATCGAGATAATCAGCTCTTCGAAACTGGCGCGACTCGAAGAGGAAGAAGAAACTCGTCGTCTCAAGGAAACCTCGCGGGTCGAGTTCTTTGGCATTCGTATCGAATCCAAGAGCGTAATTTTTGTTCTGGACATTTCTGGCTCCATGCTAGAGCAGCTGCGTAGCCGCTATGTGGGCAAGAAAGGTGAGCCACGCATTGATCGGGCCAAGAGCGAGTTGATCAAGGCCATCGAGAGCCTCGAAGAGGGCGCGCTATTCAATGTGGTCGCTTTCAATGGTGGTGTGTTGCCCTGGAGAGAGAGCCTCTCTGCGGCCACAGGGTCTACTCGCGCGGAGTGCGGCGAATGGATCAACAAGCTCGGTGCCCTTGGGGGAACCAACCTCTTTGATTCTCTTGAGCTCGCCTTCCAGGACCCGGATGTGGACACGATCATGATCCTCTCTGATGGTGAGCCTACCGCCGGTCGGATGACCGAGCCCAGCGGAATCCGGCGCGAAGTGATGGACTGGAACAGGGACCGCAACATTCGCATTCATACGGTGGCCATGGGCGGCTCTCTCAAGATCTTGGAGTGGTTGGCTGGGGATTCGGATGGAGAACATGCGCGCCACGACTGATTCTTCTCAGTAGGAAGGACTAGGATTCCGGTCAGCCCTTCCATGGGGCCACGCGCCTCGGCAAACTTTCCTTCTCTTGGCACCTACCCTTCGTTTTCTGATCTCGATTACACTGGCGATCGGTCTCCTGATCCTGCTGCTGGTTTGGTCGGACTTATCTCTTGCCGCGGTCTGGGAGGGCTTGGGAAGGCTGGGCTGGGGAGTCTGGCTGGGCACCCTGGCTCTGCAAGGGACTCTTTATCTGCTGCGTGCCCTGCGCCTGCGCACTCTACTCAGTCCTGACTTGCCGAGGCCCGTGGGGGGACTGCTGGCGGTTTCCGTGACTCATACCCTGATGGCCTACCTCCTTCCTGCACGCTTGGGGGAGGCTAGTTTGCCCCTATACCTTGCGCGCAGTCTTGGCCGTTCCAAGTCCGAGGGCACAGCGGTGCTGCTCCTTGTCCGCTTGCTCGACTTTGCCTGTTTGCTTGGCACCATGGCGGTGGTTTGTTTCTTGCTCGGGACCAGCTCGAAGTATCCCGAGTTGATCTGGTTGACACCCTTGGGTCTGGCGCTCGTGGTTCCAACGGTGTTGTTTGTCCTCTTGATTGTGCGCAGTAGTCTGTTGGTCGAATTATTGACCCGCCTGCTTTCGATCCTGCGTTTGCAGCGTTGGCCCATGGGGCAGCGTGTGCTGAACTTCTCGCAACAGGTGCGCGAGGATGTGCGTCGAGGGGGCGGTAGAAGGCTCTTGATGGGAGCTGTTTGGACCTTGCCCCTGTGGTTGGGGATCTTCAGTTTCTGGGGCTTGCTGGCGGTGCATACCGGTCTTGTGGACTTGGGTCTCTTGGAGGCAACTTTCGGGTCTTCCTTGACTGTGCTCTCGACCTTGATTCCTCTCAACGCCTTCGCGGGTGTCGGCTTCCAGGATGCGGGCTTTGCTTTTGGGTTTGGCGTGCTCGGAGTAGATCCAACCTTGGCCGCAGCCAGTGCTGTTGCCACCCATCTGGTCTACAGCGTAAATCTGTTGCTCTTCGGCGCCCTTGGGCAGGTATTCATGCCCAAGGCCACGGAACTCAAGTCGACTTGAGCGCCATGGGAATGGCCTCGGCCACTCGCTGCCCAACACATTCCGCGCCCTTGGGCGTGAAATGGAAAGAGTCATAGAAGTGATCGAAATCCATGGGCAGCTCGTCTATCAATCCAATCTCGGTCAGCCCGAGCTCATGGGCGACGCGTGTCTGCACGGAGTCGAGTGTTCTCAGTAGCCGGTGTGCGACCGGGAGGGTGTAGTAGCTGTCCAGCTCGCCTTCGTATGGTCTCCCTCGGCCGAAATTCCACAGTCGCCGCTTTTCCTCTTCGGTGAATTCTCGTTCCAACCAGGGCTGGCGTACGATCATCACCCGGGCGCCGTGGTTTTGGGCAGCATCGATCATGCGCCGCAGGTTGCGCTCAAAACATTCGACCATGGGCGCGGGATCAGGGACATGGTCAATCCAATGGGTGGCATTGGCGCGCATGTCGCGATTGCGCGCGATAGTGCGGCCCACACTCTCACGGTGTTCTACCGGATGGAAGAAACGGCGTGTCAGACGAATGGCCAGTCGACGTAGCGCGCAATCCTTGACCGACCATCGGTACTGCGTTTCGGGATTCTGCTGAAAGAGGAAATCAAGAGGCAGATTTTCGTCCTCAACCAGTGCTGGTGTGTCCTTTTCGAGCCAAGAAACCACATCCGCTGCCCCAACGAAGGTGATCACAAGGTCGAGCTTGGGGTACCGCGGCAGGCATTTCTCCAATACCTTTGCAAGTGACGCGCAGGTCAAGAGCGAGCGCGAAATGTTGCCCACATGAACCGTGTCTCGATAGTCTTTGGTCAAGCTGCGCTCAGCGACCGCGGGCCAGGCGTGTGATTGATCCAGCAGGTAACACTCCGCCCCGCTACCTCCGGCAACCAGAATCCTCAATGCATCGGTTTCTTGGTTGGGCGGTTCGGATCCTCGTTCGCCCCGGGAGTTGATTTCCAATCGAGTCGGGGAAGGCAGGTCCGGCAAGACTTCCTGGTCCAACTGAAAGCGCTGGCGCATGTAGGGTACAAAAGGAAAGTAGCCGCCACGCGCCAGCCATATCCGGGCGATCATCTCGGCAACAGGTGTCGCGAGTACGAGCACTCCTATCAGCATCAATACAGCGTCCATCATGTCCCGTCCTTCCTTCGGCGATCACGTAGGATCTGCAACGGATCCACATGGGGATCTCCACGCCAGACAAAGAAGAGGGCCGCCAACGTCTGGGCTGCCACAAAGGCCAAGCCCACAGTGAACAGAGGCCAGAATCCACTTGCCCCGGGCCCCAGCTTGATCAGCAGCAGCAATCCCAATCCAGGTAAGAGTCCAGGCCCTACTCGTCCAAGGGAATAGGCAGTCCATTCCATGGGTTGCACCTGGAGGGTCCTGCCCGCCCCCGCGATGAAGAACAGCGAGAAGATCACATTTGGAATCGCCGTTCCCAGGGCTACTCCCCAGACCCCGTGGGTACGCACGAGAATCAGGGATAGGGCCAGATTTCCAATGCCCATTGCTAGCAGTCCCAATGCCGGACCGCGGGGATTGCCCGCGCCAAGCAGGATCGGCAAAGCAACTCCACGTACAGGTAGGAACAACAAGAATGATGCCATCAGTACCTGCAACAGAGGTCCTGCCGCCGGATCGTATTCATCTCCCAACCACCAATCGAGAAACTCCGGCCCAAAAACTAGCAGATATGAGCCCAAGGTAAGAACTATGAACACCGCCACCTTGGACCACTTGAACAACAAGTCCCGCAACTCGCTCTCTTCATTGCGCGCACGCATGGCTGCCGCTGCTGGCATGACAACCATGCCAATCGCAAGCAGTAGATTGATCAGCGGATCAAACACCTTGTTCGCCATGCCATAGACCGCTACATCTTTGGGTAGCATGTGGGCAGCGACCACCAGCGCATCTACCTTGAATGCCAGCAGGGCGCCCATGTTCAGCAAGAAGGCAAAGATCCCAAAGGACAGCAGCTTGCGCGCCTTGTCTATGGAAAGGGCCGAGGGCCGGAAGTGGATACCCTTGTGGCGCTTGCGAGAGACCATCAAGGCTGCGGTGAACTCAAAGACTGCTACCGCTACCTGTACCAGTGCCAGAGTGCGTAGGGATGTGTCCCACGTCAAAGCTGCAATGGTCAAGCCGAGGCGCAACAACATGCCCGCTCCCATGATCAAGTTGCGAGGCACAAAGTCATGAAAGGCCTCAAAGACTGCATAGGGCAGGCGCAAGCAGAACCCTGCCGCAAGGTTGATCAGAACGATGGCAAGGGCCGTGCGCGTGTCCAGAATCGCAGCCCCATCCAGGGACCAGCGCTCGCTCTCAAGCAGTCGGTCCTCAAAGCCCCACCACATGAAACCGCCAGCCGTCAGGGCTGCGCCTGCCAGGATCAAGGTCAGAGTCAGGCTTTGACCCAGGGCCTCCTTTGCTCCGCGCTCATCATCGCACCCGATCGCCCTGCTGATCGCGCGCACAGTAGCCACGGGAACTCCCAGAATCATCAACTGCAGGGGTCCAGCTGCCGCGATGACTGCCTCCCAAATACCAAAGGTCTCCTGGCCAAGCACGTTCAAGGTGAAACGCGCCAGGATCATGAAGATCAGGATCTGGAGGACATTGAGGGCCCAGTTGGAGGAAATGTTCTTGAGCACAGGTCCTGTCAATATCGGTTGTGGAACGGGCCAGATCCCCTCCCACATGGAGGGAAATCAGCGTCCGAGCGCTTCTCCGAGGGGGCCGCTTTTCATCTTGATCGCCCGCCAGAGGTGGTCGTATCCCGCATTGTTCAGGTGCAAGGGGTCGCTGCTGAGGTTCGGGTCAAGGGAGCCATCGGCCAGAGTCAATGGGCTGGCACTGACCGTGATGAAAGGGATGCTGCGGATACGGCAGAGTTCACCCAGGTTGAAGTTTGCTTCTTCCAGGGCCTCAACCCGTGATTTCTCCATGCTCACCTCGGGCAGCAGAGCCAGAACGGCGATGGGCGTGGAGGGCCAGAGGAGTGTCGCTCGATCGATGATGCTGGCCCCCAGGTCTCGGATCTGTTCTGGGCTGGCACCTCCGAAACGATGATCGATGGAGGTCATGTAGAGCACAATTCCGCCGGGTTGCGGGGGAATGCCGATGCTAAGGCGTTCGAGCAACTCGTGCCCGGATTCAAAGGCGACTCCCCGGTTGACGGTGGAGTCCGCCGGTGCGAGTCGCCCAAGCGGCATGCGTTCGATGGTTGAGGACCCAAAAAACACAACTGGGTGGTCTCCAACGATGGTTTCTCTGCGAAAAAGGTCCAAGCGTTGCTGGCGGTGTTCCGCTCGGCGGCGGGTCTCTCGAACCTGATGGGGCTCGTAGAGATTACGCAGCCGCCAGCCACCAGGAACCCAGCCAGCCCAGGCGAGGCCCATGTAGCAGACCCCCATGAGGGTCAGGATCGAGGCTGCTCGGCGGAAAGGCATGGCCGTTCCAAGCGTGACGCCTGGCGGAGGCAAGGGCAAGGGCGCGAGAGGGGGAATATCAGGGTGGCGACCCTCCTGAGAGCTCCCAGAATGCCTATCAGGCAATTTGCAACATCCACCCCCTTGACGGATCAGGAGGGGATGCCTTGACTATATCATGGTCCTCTCGTCCCACTTGCGATCGCCTGCCACTGGCTGCCTGCCCTGATCAAGGTTGGCCCTTTCGACCCAACCATGTTGACTCACGCCTCCCGCTTGGAGCACGAGGATAAGTATCTCTTGCCTGCTGCTCGCAGTCAGACCGCCCTCGGGTTGCTGCGGCGGGGACTTCGTGAAGATTCCGATTACCCTCGTGGAAGGGTCCACAGCGTCTATTTCGACACACCGGACTGGAAGCACCTCGAAGAGAAGTCTGCTGGCAATAGGCACAAGACCAAGCTGCGTGTGCGCTGGTATGGTCAGATCGGAAGCAGCAGACCGTCGGGCGGCTGCTTTGTGGAGGTCAAGGTGCGGCTTGGATCAGCCCGCAGTAAGCTCCGTCTGCCCGCCGCTCCCGAAGCGGCGATCCTGGCCGGGGCACCCCTTGCGGATCCGGTTTTTGGTGATCTGAAGGCGTTGCTTGGGGAGTTGGGCATTCCCGCCTCTGGCACCCTGCGACCTGTCTTTGAAGTGGTCTACGACCGGTATAGGTTTGTGGATCCTATCAACCGTGATCGCATCAGCCTCGACACGAACATCTTGATTTCGCGCACGAATTCGCTGGTGTGCTACGGGCGAACGGGTGTTCCGCTCAACAAAGCGGTAGTGGAGGTCAAGGGTCCCGGTGGCCGGCTACCCCGCATCTTGGAGCGTGATCGGCGTCTGAACTTGCGGCGTTCCTCTTTTTCGAAATATGAGGCCTGTTACATGGCGGCGATCAAGCACGCACAGTGCACTTGACTATGGAAGATTTCATCAAACAACTGACAGACTTTGGAGAGCGGGGGTTGGCTCAGACGGGACTACCCGTTCTCGCCCTCGCCATGGCTGTTTCTCTGGTTTCATCGTTGTTCATCGCTCACCTTTACCGGGCCTTTTATCAGTCCCGAGCGATTGGCAGTGGAGTGCAGAAGTCATTTCCCATGCTGGGACCCTCGATTACTGCGGTCTTTATCACTATCCAATTCTCACTGCCCCTATCTTTGGGGTTGCTTGGCGCGCTCTCCATTGTCCGGTTTCGTACGCCAATCAAGGAGCCCGAAGAAATTGCGTTCATCATGCTGGTAGTGGCCGCGTCCTTGTGCTGCGCGACTTTGAATATGCTCTTTCTGGTGATTATCTTGGCCACGGCGACAGTGGCATTGATCATGACTCAGCGTTTTGACAAGAGCGCTCGACGCCTCTCTGCGGGTTTGGTTGTGGTACGCGTGTCTCGGGGTGAGGGCTCTGCAGCTGTGTTGGCTTATCTAAAGGAGAAAATCACGAAGGGCTCTCTCGACAGCATGGTCGAGGAAGGCGACCAGGTAGTGATTTCCTATGGTTTTGTTTCTATTCCTGAAAGCACAGTGCCGGAATTGCGTCAGGGTCTTCACGAGGCCGCCGCTGACGCCGAAGTGAACCTGTACTTTGATCAGGGAGCTACCCTTTAGAGCTAATGAAGTCGCCGCGAACAGCGCTTCTGCTCGGGCTTCTGGCCATTGTCCTGAACGCTCTTGACGGGACCAGCGTGGTCCATGCAGGCAAGCGGGTCTTGAGCCGCAGTAGTGTGCGTGCGGACCTGCTTGACGGCGGCACACTCGGAAAGAGCTTACGCAAGATGAATCTCGTGGGTACGGCGGCACCCGACTTTGAGTGGTCCTGGGGTCTCAAGAACCGCGATCCACGGCTTGAGGTTCTCTCCGGCGATCAGCCCAGTGTTCCTGAGGCCTTGCTGGTTGGTGAACAACTGCTGGCTGGGTCGACGTCAATGCTGGCTGTTTCTCTGGCGATCGCGCCAGAGCATCTAGAAGATCCCGATAGCGGCATCATGGCCAATGCTGATGTGAGACTGGAGAGGCCAGGCTCCGTTGCTTTGTTCCGGGGTCAGGAACTCTTGTTGCATACTCGCTGTGGAATTTCTTTGCACGGTCACGCTTTTAAGTACGAGCGTGGCTGGGCCAGCTTCAAGGTCTTTCTGCGTGATGAACTCGGTTTGGCTCAACTTCCACCGGGCATAATTCAGAGCCCCCTTTCGAGGCCTGTCGACCGGTTCCTGGTAAGAGGTGAGTCTTTCACATCTTCAAACCTCTCATTCGAGGTAGCCAACCGAATCGGAAGCCCAGCTCCTGGAATGGAACTCTGCCGTTTGATTCTCAATGGTGAATACCAGGGGCTCATGTCCTTGACCGAGCACTTGACCAGACGCTCCATGGGCCGATGTCTGGGGCACGATGACTTTGATTTCCATCGTGCCCGAGGGGCCCATACAGTTCGAGATGCCCAGGTCGGAAAGGCCTTGGAAGACTGGGCCCGGGAGCTCACTCCTTCAGACTTTACCACCCCAATTGTGGGGGACCGCATCGACCTGGACAACCTTGCGCGCCACCTCTTTGCGATCATGTGGTGTGGTGTCGATGATTGGGCTCAGGGTGCACGCGTTCGGGATCGTCGTGTTGATCATCCTCGATGGTCTTGGGTGCATTGGGACATGGATCGAGCCTTCAATCGGTCCTATCCCGGTCAGATCATCAAACCCTGGCAAAAGGCGGGTATGGACCTCGTTCTGGGTGTTCGTGAGGTGGAGCAGGAGGGTGATAGGCCAAGGACTTTCATTGACCAGCAACACAGTTTGAGAGCCCTCTTGTTCAAGGGCATGATTGCCAACGACCAGGCCTTTAGGGACCTCTTCTTGCGGGTCGCGGCCACAAGTATGAATCACCTGATTACCGAGGAGTGGATGGAGCCAATGATCCTCGAGCTTGGAGAGATGCTTGAGGGCAAGGAGCGTGGGAGGGCTATTGGGCCATCCCGTTCGTTCATGAAACATCGCAGTCAATGGATGCGGGATGACATCTGTGCCCTGATGGGGCTTGGTCCCCCGGTTCGTATTCGCTTGCGAGCCCCCATGGGGACACAGTTGGAAGTGGATGGTTATCAGGTGGGGCCCCGGTACACGGGTTGGTATTTCCCTGGTCAGATGGTCCGCATGACCTGTTCGGAGTCAGTTGGTTGGGTGGTTGATGGAGTGAGTTCTCGTGGCACTGAGGTCGAGGTCGAGGCACGAGGAGATATGCTCATCTTCGCGCAGCCTTAGGTCTAGGATCGGCGCTTCTCCGCGCTAGACTGGGGCACCTTCATGGCCCAGAGCAACGCACAGGCCCAGATCGAACTGCACAAGGAGCTAGCTCCGCGCTACGCCTTTCGCTATTCGTTTCCCTTCTCCCGGCGCTTCCAGCAGGATTGGCACGCGGAGATGATCTCCCATGTGCCCTCCGGCGCCCAGCGCATTTTGGACCTCGGATGTGGCACGGGTTTTTTCCTGGCCGAGCTGGAGGCTCAGCATCCTGGAGCGGTTGGCCTTGATATCTCCCATGCCATGTTGAAGGTATCGGACCAGTATGTGCCCGGCGTGCGGCTAGTGACTGGTGATGCGGAGAAGTTGCCCTTTCAGCCGGCGGCCTTCGATGTGGTCTTTTGCAAGGGCAGTCTGCATCACGTGCGCGATCATGTTGGGTTCTTGACCCACTGCAAGAATGGGTTGGGAGGTCAAGGGGTCCTGATCATGAGTGAACCCTGCAATGACAACCCTTTCATCCGTTGGGCCAGAGCTCTGATGTATCGCAAGTCCCCTCATTTTGATGTGGGAGATCAGGGATTCACTCGCAGCGGGATCATCACTCTCTGTGAACAGGCAGGTTTTGAGGTGGTGCTGGCCAAGAAGTATGGGATTTTTGCCTACGTCTTTGCGGGTTTCCCAGACCATGTGGGGATTCTGCGTTATCTGCCAGGAAACGATCTCTTGACACGATTTTTCCTGGCACTTGATCGCGTACTCTGCGCCTTGCCGGGGTTCTCCTTGCTGGGGTTCCACATTGTGATTGTGGCTCGACCGCGTTAGGGCTTCCTGAAGGCAGAGGGGTCAGGACCCGACTGCCCGCCTCCTGAGTCGGACAGTCAGGGTCTCTTGCATGGCCCTTGTGGCGATCAAGGGTTCATTCAGGGACCGTTGCGGTGACCCATCACGCCGGTGCACTCGATCCCGTTGCGCTCGAGCAAGGCCGTCGTGACTCCAGGTCCGGGCACCGCAATTCTATCCACATGGGTGGTGCAGACTCCGCACGATGGCGATCGTTCCTTGAGGAAGGCGCGGGTCAGCTGGCGCTCTTGGCAGAGTTCAAGAGCCCCTTGGGCTCCCGCCATGAACTCATCCGTCACATCCCTGCCTTCTGCGGTTCGAAGACCCGTCTCCCCATCCAAGACCGCTGACGCCCCGTCCCTCTCTATCCAGGCCGCAGGCCGTGGGGTCGACAGTCCTCCATGCTCTTCCGGACAGAATGGAACCGCCCTCATACCCTCTTGAGCCAATTGCTGCTCCAGGACCCGATCCCGATTGTGCCCTCCGTCATAGCGGCAAGTCTGGCCGAGCAAGCAGGCACTGACCAGGACCTCCTGGACGGGAACTTTGGTGGGATCCGCAGACATGACCCCATCCTAGTCCCTCCTGTGGCCGTCATAGCAAGTTCAGGCGTACAGCACCACTTGACGGCAAACCGGGCCCGCTCCTATCCTCTTGCCCCTTCTGTTGCGAGGCCGGTTACGGCTGCCGGCAGAAGGGGTAGCCCAAGGGTCCCCAAGAGCCCGTTTCATCCCCCCTAGAGTTTCGCCCCATGCGCCCGGTCCAAGTCTTCTTCCTTCCTCTCGTTCTCGTTCTCCTGCCATCTCTTCAGGCGGACACGATTCACTTGACCGATGGCACTTCGATTGAGGAGGTAAAGGTCAAAGATGAGACTCTGCAGGGCGTGACCTACAAGGAAGGGCGTGAGGAGACCATGGTGCAGAGCAATCGCATCCATTCGATCACCTTCAGTCCATTGCCGGCCTTGATTGACCGTGCGGAAGCGGGTCTTGATGAGGACCAGTACATGGGTGCGGTGATGGGCTACGAGGAGTATATCGCCCAGAACAGCGAGCCCGAGCGCAAGTATCCCTGGGCTCTGCCTTATGCCTATTATCGAGTGGTTGAACTGCAGCAGACCATGCGTGAATGGGATGCGGTGGTTGTCGCGGTTGATCGCTTGATGCTCAAAGCAGGGACCTCGCGTTATGCACCTCTGGCGCTAATCAAGAAAGCAGAAGCACTCTATGATGGGGGCAAGCCCAAGCAGGCCATAGCAGTTCTTGATGAACTGACACAATTGAGCAAGAGCGCCCAACTCGGTGGGCGCTGGGATATTGAGGCCGACTTGCGCCGGTTGCTATTTGACACCCGCCTGAAAGGTCAGGAGCGAGTCAAGAAGCTCGAAGCGGTTTCCTCTCGCGCGGGCAGTCTGTACAGGTCCGCCTGGGGTCGAGCTGAGGTGGCTATTGGCGAGAGCCTGCTCAAGGACAACGATCAGGCGGGGGCCGAGAGAGTCTTCCGTGCGGTCATAAAGGAAGACGGTTCTGACCGATACGCTCGAGCTGCCGCCTGGTCAGGTGTGGGCGCCTGTTTGTTCAACCGAGCCGCTGCCGCTACCGAGGCTGGTGAGGACGGGGCGGCGGCCATCTGCCGCGAGTCGGCCTTGGCCCACATGCGTGTCTTGGTGCTCTACCGTGACCAGACCCGGTTCCTCTCCGGGGCGCTCTATTGGGCTGGTCGCAGCTTTGATCTGATTGGCGATGAGGAGAGTGCCGATAGGGCTCAACGGCTCTATCGCAAGGTGATTCGTAATCACAAGGGGACGCGCTGGGCTGAAGAGGCACGAGCGTTCTACAAGAAGCGCTGATTACCAAGGTCCTGGTCTGGAAAGGGCCAGTTCAGCAGCTGCCTCAGTCAAGAACACCCGCGAACCTGATTGGTTCCAGGTTATTTTCTTGGTGCCCAGGGAATGACGAGGCAAGGACCCTGGCTAGCCTTTCGAGAAGCCTCACTGGCAGATTGGGCACCCAGTATCCATGTTTTCGAGGTACCTGGGGTGGAACCTGCTGCTGGCCCGCGCCGGGGGTCAGATGAAAACCTGATGTGATTGTGGTCTCTTGCCCTGCATGAAGACCAATTCGAATCTGACCGAGAAGGAGTCCGAGGAGCCTTCCCGCGCTCCAATGGTTTCCGAGTGGGAGACCTACACTCAACAGCATGCGTGGCTTGCGCGCCGTCTTGTGGCGGGTGGCTGCCACCAGCAGGATGCGGAGGACGTGGCTCAGGAGGCTCTCTTCAAGGCCTGCCTGCGCAGCCGCGAGGGTCGCGACTTGCATAGGGAGCAGGGTTGGCTGCTGGTCGTGGCTCGGAACATCGCTCGCGATCGTGTGCGGCGCTCGCGTCCCTTCGAAAGGAACACGGTGCAATTCGAGAACATCGAACAGGTCGATCATTCGGCCTCCCTGGTTGAAGAGAAGCGCCCCGAAATCTGCGCCGACCGAGTCTCCAGCCTGTTACGCAAGATGTTCGAGGCCTACTGCAGCCTGCGTGATCGAGACCGAGTCGTGCTCTGTGCATGGTGTCTTACAGAGGGCGATACGGGGCGTACCGCCGAGGCTCTCGGCCTGCGCCGCAGGGCGATCAAGGTGTGTATCTTCCGGGCTCGTCAACGCCTGCACAGGCGTCTGGTGCGGTCAGGAGGTGAGGACCAGGTCTCGGGACTGGACCAGATGTTGCGCCTAACTCGGCGGGTGCAGACGCCTTCCAAGGAGCATGTATGCAGCGAGGGGGGGCTATAGTGCGCCGATGGCTGATTCTCCCGTTGTTGGCCCTCGCTGTTCTTCCGGTACGGTGGCGGGAAGGCGAAACGAGAGCGTCCTTGCTGCCTCAACCGCATCAGCGGGTACGTACTCGTGTGGAGGCTCGTGCTGGAAACAAGGCTGCGCCTCTGGAACTGGTGGAGCAAATGCTCGAGATTGAGAGCAGTAACGGCCTGGACGGTGCTCTAGCAGCAGAGTGGCTCACAATTGGACGCTTGTTCGGGCACCTGGGGCACCAGGAGGCTGCACAGACCGTCTTTCGCTGGGTGGAGTGCCGTGCGAGGGAAGGTGGATGGCGTGCGCGTGCGGCTCATGAGGCGCTGAAACTGCGCGCGCGGACTACGAACACTGTTACCAGCGAAGACTGGGTTGCCCTGGGGCTGGCACATGCCCTACCAGAAGAGTTGATCGAGCAAGTTGCAGTGAGGTGTGTCACAAGAGGGGGCGAACTCTCGCGCGAAGGCCTCTTGCAGGCAGTCGAGCAGCGGCGTACGGGGGATACGGGATGGAATCCACCCCGCTTACGTCGAGATTTGCGCGCTCTGCTGGGTGATTAGCGCCCATTCACATGATCGGGAGGGTGTCGTGTGGTGTGGACAGCGTGCAATTTGTCTGCAAGCGACACGCGTGGCACGAAAACTGCGTCAAGGAAGAAGATATTGTGCTGGTGGGCCAGTTATTGGCCCCCAGGTTTCAGGTTTTGCAGCCATGGCTCGTCCATAGACCCAAGAATTTCTTCATTCCAAGCGCAATCGGTTCTTTCGTTGGGGCTTTTGTTGGGGTATGAAACATGCTCTCTGGTGATCTGAGTCTTCACTTTCACGTGTTGCGCCATGCGTAGCGCAGGGAGCGAAGACGAGGTGACCTGGGGAAAGCCACAACATCGGATGGGGCGGCCTTGCCATTTGGAGGGGTCGTCCCGTCTTATGTTTACTTGGCAAGTTGCGTGTTGGCGTCAGACTTGCCTTGGGGCTAGAACTGAGCCTAGAGCCCTTTTGGAGGCCAACAGTGAAGGATTCGTGGTTTAGCCGACTGTCGATTCATGCTCCGCTCAAGCCCGGAGGGTGGTTCAGTGGGCCGCGGTTTGAGCAGGCGAGGAAAGAGACAAACTCACCGGCGAGAGGTGAAGAGTCTCTTCTTGGGCCGAGTCTTCTAGCGTCCGACGCCGTGATATTTGAAGCCCATCTCCACTAGAGTTTCCTTGGGCCAGACGTTCCGTCCGTCGAAAATAATTGGCTGTTTGAGCCCTTTTTGGATCGCTTCGAAGTCTGGTCTGCGAAATTCGTTCCATTCCGTCACCAAGACAAGGGCATCGGCTCCATCTATTGCGCTCATGGGGTTCGAAGCGTATGTGATGCGGTCTCCAAGATGATGTTGACGGCAAAATTCCATGGCCTCGGGGTCGTGAGCGGAGATCGTGGCTCCAGCGGCCAGTAATTCTTCGATTACAACCAAAGAAGGAGCCTCGCGCATGTCATCCGTATTGGGTTTGAATGCCAGGCCCCAGATACCGAAGCGCTTGCCGGACAGATCTGCGCCGAATTCGGCCTTGATCTGGCGTACCAGAAGGCGTTTCTGGTCCTCGTTGACCGATTCTACTGAGCGCAGAACTTTGAAGTCCAGATCGTACTTGCCCGCCGTGCTGACCAGAGCCTTAACGTCCTTGGGAAAGCATGAACCGCCATAGCCAACTCCTGCAAAAAGGAATCTTGAGCCGATGCGCTCATCAGACCCGATTCCGGCGCGTACTTGGTCGATGTTGGCCCCCACTTTTGCACACAGGCTGGCGATTTCGTTCATGAAAGAAATTCGCGTGGCCAGCATGGCGTTTGCGGCGTACTTGGTTAGCTCGGCTGAGGGCACGTCCATCTGCAGGATCGGATTGCCTGTGCGCACAAAGGGCTCATAGAGTTCAGCCATTATGCGTGCCGCGCGGTCGGAGTTCGCACCGATGACCACTCTGTTGGGCTTGAGGAAGTCTCCTATGGCAGCGCCCTCTTTCAGGAATTCCGGGTTGGAGACCACATCGAAGGGGTGCAGAGCCACTTCGCTAATGGCTTGGGTCACTTTTTCGGCGGTGCCCACGGGGACCGTTGACTTGTTCACGATGACTGTATAGCCGCTCATGTTCTCCGCAATCAAGCGGGCGGCGGCCAGTACGTACTTCACATCGGCGCCACCGTCTTCACCTGGTGGCGTGCCTACTGCAATGAAGATTACCTGTGCATTTGGGACGCCTTGGGAATAGTCGGTGGTAAAGCTCAGGCGCGAGTCGCGCATGTTTCGATGCAGCAATTCTTCCAGGCCAGGTTCATATATGGGGACCTTGCCCTCATTCAGGTTGTCAACCTTGGTCTGGTCGATGTCGATACAGGTGACGGTGTTTCCGCTTTCCGCGAAGCAGGTGCCCGCGACCAATCCGACATATCCGGTTCCAACAACAGCAATGCGCATGGGGGTTATTCTCCCGGTAGGGGGGGATTCCTTCCTGGGGGTCTATAGGTTATCGTCTTGGGGCGGGTTTCCCACCCGCTAGCTTCCTGGGGCGATTAGCTCAGCTGGTTAGAGCGGCTCGTTTACACCGAGTAGGTCGGGGGTTCGAGTCCCTTATCGCCCACCAGGAAGTGGGGTCCTGGCATAGGCCTTCAGTGGGCTGCTCCTGACTCTGGGTCCAGCAACCAGGCCTGGTGACCCTCCTCCAGCCGTCCGATGGCCAGGATCGCCCGGCGGCTTCCTCGCCCCTTAAAACGCCGGGCCAGCACTTCTGCGGAGTCCGGATGACCTCGTTTCCAGATATCCAAGGGGCCCACATCGTGGTCAGCCAGCATGCGGCGCACCCGCCGTGGGTCTGCTCGGGTACTGGCCAGAACCCGCTTGCACTTGAAGAAAGGGGATGAGGGTTGTTCCTCGCCCCCGACCCAGGCCAGCTGAGGAGCGAGGGGGCGCAGGCCGTGGCGGCTAGCCTCTAGTTCGAGTAGGCCACTGCGAAGGAGGGCGGGATCGGGGTTGGCGAGCCAGTCAACGCTCTGCACATGCTTTGGGTCCATGGGGGCCATCCTGATCGGTTCGCCTTCAAGGACCTCCTCACCTGCAGCACCTGTGAGGGCAACCACTCGACGAGGAGGGCCATCCCACGCTGCCAGTCCGCTGAACAGTGCGACTTCCTTCAATTCGCGTTCGAAGCTGACCCAGCAGAGGGTGCCAAGACTGAGCAGGTTTTCCGTCGGGGTCAGTGAGGGAGGGAGCTTCAGGCATCCCATTTCCGCCTGCTTGAGGACCTCCAGGCACTTTTCCATTGAAGGGGACCAGATACTGGGATCCAGACTGCGCCGGTTGTTCTTACGCCGATCCGGATCGATCAGAACCCCGGCGGGACGCACAGCGCGCTCAGTGGCATCGCAGCGCAGTACGAGGGAGCGCGCCCCGGGACTTGCAACTTCATTTAGATTATGCGCCGCACAGGCAACTGTTCTCGGATCCAGATCGCTTGAGATCAGGCTTTGACCTTGATCCAGAAGAGCCAGGCTGTCTGCCCCAAGGCCGCAGGTAGCGTCCCAGAAGGGTCCCCGAGCAGGGGTCCTACTCAGTTCGCGAGCGCGCCAGGCAGCGACCATTGGATGGGTTGCCTGCTCAAGTCCCTTGCGTGTCAAAAGTAGGAAACGGTCGTCTCCACGTTGGCTGAGAGCTCTGCGGCGCAGGAAGTACTGTTCGCTTGCTGCCAAGGCCTGTTCGATACTTAGGGTTTTCCGCAGTAAAGATGCGACTTCAAGATCTGTCGCATTTTTTGGAAGATCGTCCAAGAAACGCAACGCCCTGTGGCCGAGGATGGTCATTGAGAGAGAAGAGGACCATCTGCGAGAGTCGACCTCAAGAGAGAGCACAAGCATTTGTGCTGAGGTGCGTTGGCCGCAGAAAAACTAAAGGAGATTATCAACGTGATTCGAGTTCTGCTCGTGGAGTCTGACTCCGCAGAACGGCTTGTTCTATCGAGCCGACTATCCGATTTTGGATATCAGGTCAGTGTCGCTGATTCCGGATTCAGCGCCCTTTCCATCGCTTCTGAGGAGCGTACTGAAGTGGTGCTGCTATCCGCTGCCCTTGACGGGGAACTCGGCGCTACTGAGGCAATCAAGAGGCTTAGGGACATTCTAGTGCAATCAGGAGCCCCTATTCTGGTTTATCGCCAGGGCGGGATCTCAGTCGAGCGTGTGCAGGAGTTCTATCATGCTGGCTGTGATGCAATTCTCGATCGCTCCGAGATGGCGGCAATCCACAGTGTCCTGGGGGCCTACCAAAGGACCTTCCGACGCCTCAATGAGCTTGGAGTCCAGAACCGCATAGTAGCCGGCCAGGTTCGGCGCATGGAGGAGGAACGGGCACAACAGGCACCTGGGGTGGAGCCCATGTCCGATGGGTCTTCTCCAAGGCCTGCAGGTTTGGTGGTCGTTGACAGTCAGGGCATCGTGCGCCATGCAGATCGTGGAGCGCTCAGCATAGTCAGCTCAAAGTGCATCGGGCAGCGCCTGGGTGCCATATCTCCAGGTACGGGCCTCGAGGGGTTTGTCCGTGATGCGCACCTGGGCAGCCGGCGGAGCTTTCGTATGGAGTTGCGTAGTCGCGGAGATGCGCCCAATCGTTTTCTCAGTGTGCATGTCGTTCCCACAGCGCTTGGCTCGCAGAACGACGAACCCAGCCTGCGGGTCGTCCTGTTTCATGAGCGCGGCGCCAGACAAGAAGAAATGGCCCCGGACAGCTCCAATGCTGGAATCGCACAGAAGGACTTCGACGAGCTCTTGCTGATGGCGCATCGTTACTACACTCCTGCAGCAATAATTGGCTCCGGTCCGATTACTCGTGCCCTGAAGAGTTCCGTGGCGCGTACTGCCAAGCGATCTGGCTGCGTGCTGATTCGTGGTAACCAGGGGTCCGAGCGTGACTTGATCGCTCGAATTCTGCACTACTCGGGCAGCTCCAATGGCACGCTGGTCAACTTCTCCTGTGGCAGTGTTCCTGTCACGAGCGAGCAGGCGATCCTCTTGGGGGGGGTGGTCAATGGCAAAGCACAGTCTGGCCACTTGACCGCCGGCACCGCAGGAACTCTGATCTTGGAGAACGTGGAGAAGCTCGATCCCAGCGTGCAGGCCCAGCTTGCCAAGTTGTTGGACCGTGGGATCTATGACAAGGGACAGGGGATTGAACGGGTCGCCATGCGTATTGTGGCCACATCTACTGTGGACCTTGAGGAACTCGCCGACAGGGATGAATTTGATCCGGTGCTGCTAGGACACCTCTACCACCACCGAATCGATATTCCTGCCTTGTGTGATCGTCAGGAGGACTTGCACGAGATCGTGCAGGGGATCTTGGACGAGAACGGCGACTCCAAAGGTGTGATGCGCGTCAGTCCCCAGGCTCTGGACTTGTTGGCTGAGCAACAGTGGGCGGATGACCTTGAGGAACTCAGGTCAGTGGTGCGCACTGCTATGAACCATTGCGAGGGAGATCTACTGGATGTTGCGCAGTTGGCTTCAATCCTGGGCCTTGACCCCTTGCATGGGAGAGACCGAGAGGCGCAGCGTGATCCCATGGTGCACGCGGCACAACTTGCCCCTATTCGTCACCAGCCGGGTGCTTCTGCCACGGGTGGCCCCTGGGCCATCACGGAGGAGGACCCTATCAGTCTAGACCATTACGAGATGAAAGCACTGTTGCGCGCATTGAATGCAACCCGCGGAGACAAGCTTGAGGCAGC
This sequence comes from Planctomycetota bacterium, assembly GCA_002686945.1. Lineage (GTDB taxonomy): Bacteria > Planctomycetota > UBA1135 > UBA1135. The sequence goes on along the minus strand of NYYZ01000037.1, from coordinate 160,752 downwards.
GCGTCTGCTCAAGCTTGGCAAGAGCACTCTATACCGAAAACTCAAACGATTTGGGATTCGTTGATCATGAGCATGGAAAGGGCATTGGGCAACAGCTTGAACAGCCTCGTCAAGGGGGCCCCTCGTATCTTGTTAGTGGATGATGATCCCGGCGTAGGCACATTTATCGAAGAGCTCATGGTAAGTGCCGGCTATCGGTTCGACAGAGCGGGGTCAGCCTTCGAGGCGCGTGGTATTCTGGCGGAAGAGGGGCCGGCAGTGAACTTGATCTTGTTGGACATTGGCTTGCCGGACAAGAATGGTTGGGATATCTTGCGCAGCCAGCGCATGGGGGGAGATCAGACCCCGGTGATATTTCTCTCGGCCCAATACGCTTTGGCCGACCGTATCCGTGGTCTGGAACTAGGTGCGGATGACTTCATCCAGAAACCATTTCGCCCCGAGGAGTTGCTTGCTCGGATCGGTGCTGTTCTACGCCGACACGAGATGTTGCCGAGCTATCGGGTTGGCCCACTGAGCCTGGATCTAAGCCACCAAGTCGCCAATGTCTCTGGGCGACGGATCGACGTGTCTCCACGAGAATTCCAGGTTCTGCTGGCTCTCGTGCGTGCGCACGGGGGGATCTGTTCTCGTGCTCAGTTGCTAAAAGAGGTCTGGGAGTTGGATTCCGATCCGGGCACCAAGCTCTTGGAGGTACAGATTACGCGTCTGCGCAGCAAGCTGGCTCCGGAAGGCCAGGGCATGATCCAGACCGTGATCGGTCAGGGTTATCGTATTGGATGGCTCCCTAGGGCATCATGAGATCCGTGGGTGGCCCGGCTCCAGCAGCAGGGCTGCTTGAGCGTGTGCCTGTGTTGTAGAGCGTTGCGCGCAGGCTGTCGAAGTCACATGCCGCTTGGGCTGCCGCGAGATCGAATTCGATCAAGCGTATCGTCATGTCCTGTCTACCTTGCCAATAGAGATCTGTGCGCGCCAGCACATGTCGTGGCGGAACTGTTACAACCTGCCCATAGGGGTTGATGAAGAAGGGTGTGTTGCGACCGCGTTTGCGCAACCTGATTTCCAGGTCAAGGATCTGAGGCATGGCGGGCTCTGGGCTGTCCTTGGCCGCTGTCAATTCCACTCGCACTTTTCCACCGACAATCTTGAGTTGCAAGTGCGGTTGAGCTTCAAGAGTTCGCTTTCGTAGCATGTGGAAGGGGCGGTAGTTTGCGCCTGGAGCCAAGAGGGGAACGGTGACCAACTCATAGTTCGCAAGGGGACCCCTGCTTTCTGGATCTCCAGCGTCCGGGCCCTTCAAGAAGTCAATCCAGGCGCGTTCCATTCCCGGGAGGGGTGCGAGGTCTTCGTGCAAGCTCGGATCGATTTCACCCAGAATGACAAGATCCGCACCCTCCAGGTGATTCAGGTGCAGTTCCTCCCGCGTGCCAAATGGGGATTGGGGGAGTGAAGTGCTCGTGGGGATGCGTCCGGTCAAGTCCCGTACGGGGTTGCCGCGGGTAGGCAGGAGTTCGCCCTGAGCGGCGGGCTTGATGCCTGCCAGATAGCCCGTAGCTCCTGGCCAGGCGGTTGCGATGGTCAACTCTGCCGGTGTGTTGTCCCGCAGAAAAATTCCGAGAGCGCGCATGGTTATTGTGTGATCAATCTCTGCCTGCAGCGCGAGGCGCCCTTGTTGTCTGGCCTTCGTGTTGAGGTCCACCTGATCCTGGGGGAAGTAGGCCGCCAGGGGCATGGGACCCTTGGGAATCATCCATTGGGTCATGGAACTCTTCAGCCGTAGGGGGCCAACATCCGCTGGGAAACGGCTGGCCATGGCGCCAGCGCCCGCCACTCCGACCAGCGCCAGCCAGGCAAGGGTTTCCATCAGCCGTGATTCTGTGTCCAGCGCCACCAAGATGCCTTGCTGCAGGCACACGCAGAGCAGGGGCAGGGCAGGGGCCAAGGAGATATGCATGGCTGGGTCGGAGCCGCCTCCCATGATCACCAGGGCGATCCAACCTGCTGCCATCAGGAGCGCTCTTGCACCATGACCTGAAAGTCGCCCGAACAGGAACGCTATCAGTGGGAAGGGAATCAGGATCGGTGTCACCCAGGCCACCAGGGCGTCTCGTGTGGAACTGAGCCCATCGGCCAGGGTGCTGGCATCCGGTGTGAACAGTTGTTGGAGCCAGGTGCCATAGAGTGAGGTTCCGTCAAAGCGCTCCATGCGTATCATCAGCAGGAGGGCAATCAGGCCAGGGACAAAAGACCAAAGTGGCGCGGGACTTCCACCGTCCCTACGGGGACGGAGCCGTTCATAGAGGCTGAGGACCAGCAACAAGCCGAACATGGGAGCGCCCTCAGGGCGCAGGGCGATCAGCACCGGCAGGCAGAATGCCATGGCCATCCAGCGCCGGCGTTCAAACCCCACCCAAGCTGCGCTCAGAAAGAGAGTTACTGCGGCCCATTCCGTACCACTGATTGCGGTTGCAGCCAAGGTGGCGTTGGCCACCAGCAGCAGGGGCGGAATCACTCCCGCCACCCTGTCCACAGAGAAGCGCGCGGTGGCTCCCAAGGTCAACAGGGCACAGAGCACTCCCACTACCTGGGCGAAGAGGGTCACTGGCAGGTAGAGCCTCTCGGCAACTGCTGCCAGCGCAATCCAGAGAGGCGAAGGGTAGGCCTCCCAGCCAATGGGTTCGCCCACATTCCAGACAACTTCGCCAAAGTGCACCCAGTTACGCGCCAGCCTGAAAGCCACATGGGCCACCTCGCGCGCGGGCCCGATTTCGCCGAATCCATCCACGTGGATAGCGAGGGCATGTGCCAGGAGCACCGCCATCGCCAAGAGGAGCGCCATTACCCGCTTCATGCGTGTGCCAAGGTAGTGTCTTGGTGGTCCAGGGTCCAACTGCTCTTGGTTCTCAGGAGTCGGGGTGGATCCGTTCCATCTGGGATGCGCGCACTACCGATTCTTCAATGGCGCTAAGGTTGAGCTCCGCTTCTACGGTCTCGCATTCATCAGCCCGGGCCCTGAGGGCTGGTTTGCGGGGCTGGAATACCGTGCAGCAGTCGGGTTCCTCGCGAATTGATACGTCGTAGGTGCCGATGTGCTTGGCCAGCCTGATTACTTCTTCCTTGTCGTAGGTGATCAGGGGGCGCAGGACCTGCAAATTTGCTGCGGCTCCGATGCACGCCAGGTTTTCGAGGGTTTGACTGGCCACCTGGCCCAGGTTCTCGCCGGTGATCAGGGCGCCTGTCTTTGAGCGATGCGCTAGATGGGAGGAAATGCGTTGCATTGAGCGGCGGTAGAGAATCGTACGGAGGCTTTCAGGGGCTCCATTGCGAATCGTCTCCTGGATCTCAGCAAACTGCACCTCGTTCAACTTGCTGGGGCCTTGCCAGTTAGCCAGCACGCGGACCAGGTCGCGGATTTTCAAGCGAGACCCCTCACCGATGTAAGGCGGGCTGTGAAAGCTGACGAAACTGACTTTGAGGCCACGTTTCATGGCAGACCAGGCAGCCACGGGGGAATCAATCCCGCCTGAGAGCAAGCACAGGCCGCGGCCGAGAGTCTTGACCGGTAGGCCTCCGGGTCCAGGCAGGCGGTCCAGAAAGGCGAAGACGCCTTCAGGACGCAAGTCGATGTTGAACTCGATATCCGGGTTCTTCATCTGCACGAGCACAGGGGAGTCGTCGTCCAACATGCCCTCAGCTATTGCGACAGCCAGGTCGCCAGAGGTCATCGGAAAGTCCTTGTCCGCACGTTTGACCGTGACCCGGAAGGTGGGCCGGGCTTCGGGAGGATACTCCTGCAGCTTGTTTGCCAAGAGCGTGCGACCCATGGCAATCATGGAGTTCAGGTTGCGGTCTGTATTCCAGGCGGGAGAAACCGATTTGGTGCCAAAGGTCTGGGCGCAGGCCTTCATTGCTTCGCGCCAGCGGCCTTCTGGTTGGATTTGGATGCGTCCCCAGCGGCGTGTAATTGTGCCGCCCCCTAGCGGCTTCAGGGCGCCGTGCAGATTGCGCACCAGCGTATTTTCGAAACTCGCCCGGTTGCCCCCCTTGAGGGCCAGCTCCCCATAGCGCAACAGCAATACATCTGGAACTCGCAGCTCGGTGATCATGGGGAGAGTTTCTCCAAGCTCCTTGCGACCTTGTGCAGGGCATTGGCTGCAATGCCGATATCATTGGGAGTGGTTTCACGGGAAAAGGAAAAGCGTGCAATTTGGCGTGCCGAGGCTGCGTCCAAGCCCAAGGCCAAGAGAGCGGGGCTGACCTCTTTCGATGTGGACTGGCAAGCTGATCCCACTCCGATGAAGACTCCGTGTTTTTCCAGATGATGCTGCCAGACTTCCGCTGGTGGTCCGGGCAAGTGCACTGCACAGATTGAATTCACGCATCCCTTCGTCTGCAAGATGTGCGCCCCGTCCATGCTGTCCTGATACACCAGGGAGATACCGGTCAAGGCCTCTTCCAGTTCGCGGTGGCAGGCTTTGGCGCTCTCGTTGAACGCTTGGCGACCCTCGTGTGCCAGATCTGCAGCCAGGGTAAATGCTGCGATGCTGGGTACATTCTCTGTCCCAGGGCGCATGCCTTTTTCCTGTGAACCACCAAATATCAGTGGCCCAGTCCGTGAATTTGAGCCCATGGCCAGTGCTCCCTGTCCCTTTGGCCCGTGGATCTTGTGGGCCGAAATAGCCAGACTGTCGACACCAAGGTCTTCCAGGTCCAAGTCCATCTTGCCGAGGGCTTGCACACCGTCGCAATGAAAGTGCACTTCCCCGCAGCGTGCCTTGGCCAGGCGGGCGAGCTGTTTCACCGGATAGTGCGTACCAAGCTCGTTGCTTACCAGCATCTGCGTCACCAGTAGCACATCTTCGTTCATGCGCTCGGTGGCGTGGTCTAGATCCAGCTGTCCATCGCGGGTCAGGCGGAGCGTCTCAACATCGAAGCCCTCCTTGGCCAGTTGAGCCGTTGCGAGGCGCACACTGGCGTGTTCAGTCGGCCCCACCAAGATGCGTCCAGGGCCTCGCTTGGGGACGCTACCCAGGATGCCCAAGTTGTTGGCTTCGGTGCCTCCTGAGGTAAACACGATGCTATTGGGCGCAGCGCCTACACAGCGCGCCAACTGTCGACGCGCGTGTTCCACCGCCTCTCGGGCCTGGGTTCCAAGCGCATGGCGCGAGGAGGGATTGCCATGGACCTCATCCAGGTGTTGAATCAGGCAATCGCGCACCCTGGGGTCCAGGGGACTGCTGGCGGCAAGATCTAAGAGGACAGGCTGCATTGGATCAGCCTCGCAGGATACCCTTGTTGAGGTGCCCTTGGGCGGGCCTGCGGTGGTGCCAATCCCCTAGGGAAAGGGATTTGCTGTTCCGCCCCTTTGCACCGTGAGTGGTGTTTCCGCGCCAGCTCCGCGGGCTCGCCAGCGAACGAGCCAGTTTCCTGTGGGCACATGATTCCAGAGCACGCGGCCTTCTGCATCTGTTTCAGCGGGGGGCAAGCTGGGACCTTGGCCGTTGGCAGGGAGGGCCAGCACCAGAGCCCCGGCAATAGGCTCTCCATCTGCATTGCGCAGCATCCCGGCAATCGTTCCGGTATGCGTGATCAGCGGTAAGGGCTCAGGGCCCGGATGGGTCAGGCGCAGGGGGGGGGCTCCCAGGGGTTGCAGGAGATCCCAATCGAGACCTACGGTTCCACCCTTTGCCAGTAAGCGCAGGGTCCAGGTTCCATGATGCAGGTCCTTCACTGTGATGCGGGTCATCTCACCGAGGGTGATTCGTCGGGGAGCGCGGTGGGTGGTCTGGGGCGCGCCCACCGGATCGAAGACCAGAACCATGTTCTTGGGTGAGTCGGCGGGTCGTGGCAGGAGCAGTTCGAGTTCCAGGTCCGACGAGGTCAGAGCAGGTTGCTCCGGGGGAGTCACCAGTTGGTTGCTGATTGTGATCTCTTGTTCACCTGCACCGACCTTCACCGTGACCTTGGTGGGCAGGCGGTGCAGTACCAGCACGGTGAGTTCCGCCTCGCCCGGCATGAGTTGGGGCAGGAGGAAACGCCCTTCTTGATCCGTGGTGTCGCGGCGCACTCGATCGCTCTGTGTTGTGATCACTGTGGCGGCGGGGATCGGTTGGCCATCGGTATCAGTAACGATTCCGAAGAGGTCCGTATCTCCAAGCCCCAGATCTGGTGCCTCGAGAGCCTCGAACGGCGCGACCTCTCCAAAGGGCGCCGCATGGGGCGCCTCGCGGGTCAAGATCCAGATCACCGAGCCAAGCGCAACGATGAAGACCAGTGCTGGAAAGCCAATGGTCAGGTACCAGAGGGAGCGGTTCATTGGGATCTTCCTCGGTGCTCGGCCAGGCGGTCATCGCTCAGTTCTTCCAGGAGGGCCGCGCGCAATTCTGCGCAGGGGGCGAAATCCGCGCAATCCAGGGACTCCAAGACCCCGTGGAATTGTCCCAGATCTCCTCCACCGGCTCTCTCCAGCCGCAGCAGATGAACTCCCAGCTGCAGCTTGTCACAGATGTGCACGAAGGCCGCTTCGCGCGTCTCTTGGGATCCATACTCCCTAAAAAGAGCCTCTGGGAGGCTTCCCAAGGGTGTTACGAGTTCCTCCGCGAGGGCATCTTCCATGATCTTCTTGGCTCCCGGAGGCAGGTGGCGAGCAGCCGGGGCTGGCAGGTCTCCCGAGGCTGCCTCTGGGGCATCGTGGAGCACCGCCATGGCGAGGCACCGGCCGAGATCCAGGGGTGGCGCCACTTCTGGGGCCAGCGTCAGGGCCAGCCAGGCTACTCCAAGCACATGTCCCGCCACAGATTCGCCTCCTGGAGCCCCCGCCAGCAGCCAGCCCGTGCGGGGCAGGACCTCAAGGGAGCCCAGAGAAAGCAGGGCTTCGAGTCGTTTTGGGGGGAAGGTCATGGGTTGCGTGGACGCTGCACCTGTGGCCCCCTTATACTGCGCCGCTCGACGGGTTGATCCAACAGTCTGAGCAAGACCTCTTTCTGCACCCCTAGGGAGTACCCCTGACCCCTCACGACCCCATGCGTACGCCTCTTGTAGCCGGTAACTGGAAGATGAACCTCGATCGCCGGGCTGGTGTGGAACTGGCCGGTGCGGTGCGTTCACATTTGGAGGGATTGCAGGGGGTGGATTCTGTGATCTATCCGCCATTCGTCTATATCGAAGAGGTTGCCCGGGCATGCGCCGGGACTGCTCTTGTGGTGGGCGGCCAGAATATCTGTGATCAGGAAGTGGGTGCTTTTACCGGCGAGGTTTCTGGCGCCATGCTGCGTGATGTGGGAGCCAGCGTAGTGTTGGTGGGACACTCCGAGCGTAGGCACGTGTACGGAGAAACCGATGAGCTGTGTGCTCTCAAGGTGAGGCGCGGCCTTGCCAGTGGTCTCGATGTGTGTCTTTGCATTGGTGAGACCCTCGAGCAACGGGAAGCGGGCCAGACCGAACAGGTTTGCAGCACTCAATTGCACGGTAGCTTGAACGGCCTCAGCACAGAAGACATGGCCAAAGTGACCATCGCCTATGAACCGGTCTGGGCCATTGGTACCGGCGAGACCGCCTCTCCCGAACAAGCCGGAGCGGCCCACGCATATGTGCGCGGTGTGCTTTCCGGCACTTTCAATCAAGCCGTTGCGGATGCTACGCGCATCCTTTATGGCGGTTCCGTCAAACCTTCCAACGCTGCTGATCTCTTGAGCGTCCCTGACATCGACGGGGCACTTGTGGGCGGTGCAGCACTCACCGCTGAGAATTTTCTGCCCATCCTCGACGCCGCTGCTGAGGTCTGTGTCCGATGACCCTACTGACTCCCCTTCTCTACATTCTGTTCGTTCTGTCCGCGATCATCCTGGTGGTGGTTATCTTGCTTCAAGAGGGCAAGGGCGGTGGTTTCTCTGATGCGCTCGGTGCCGCTGGTCAGCAGACTTTTGGCGTCAAAGCGGCTGGGATCCACAAGTTCACCATGGCCGTGGCCATTCTGTTCTTTGCCAGCGCTCTAGGCATCCACATACTGAACAAGGGTGCCAGTCAGGGCGACGGTGGGCTCTCCATCAATGCCCCGGACGACGAGTAACGGGAGTTGTCCTTGATACGCTCGATGACGGGTTTCGGGGCAGGTACCGCAGACGGTGCTGGTCTTGCCGTGCGGGTAGAGCTTCGTAGCGTCAATCATCGCCATCTGACGATTCAGATGCGCATGCCATCGGGGCTGGCGTCGTTGGAATCGGAGGTCGAGGGCCGTATTCGAGGGCGGCTGTCCCGAGGCGCCATTGGGGTTGCGCTGACCATTACGCCCTTGACCGGTGCCGAGAGTAGCCTGATCGATCAGGATCTTGCGGCGCGCCTGTTGCAGGAACTAGCCAGTCTGGCCAAGGAAGCACAACTCCAAATGCCTGATGTGAGTTCTGTGCTTTCCGTACCAGGAGTCTTGATCAGCGGCGACACCCCTGCTCCTGAGGATGTGCGCGAGATCTTGTTTGGGGCCCTGGACATGGCTCTCAGCGAACTTCTCAATGCGCGAGAGCGTGAAGGTGCGGCGCTCTTGGCAGACCTGGAGGAGAACCTGGTGCGCACGGAGGATCTTGCGGCCCAGGCGGAGAAGCTCATGCCCCAGGTGCAGGATCGCCATCACGAGGCTCTGCGTGAGCGTGTCGGGCTTCTGCTCGGAGACAGCCAAGGGGTGTCAGAGCAGGATCTGGCCCGGGAAATCGCCGTGTTGGCGGATCGTCTGGATGTGGCTGAGGAACTCACACGTCTCGATGCACATGTGGAGCATTTTCGTGGCAAATTGACCTTGGACGAGCCCGTGGGCCGTACCCTCGATTTTCTGTCGCAGGAACTGTTGCGCGAGGCCAATACCCTGGGCTCCAAGTGCAATGATGCTCACGTCGCGCACCTGGTGGTGGAACTCAAGGCTGCTATCGAGCGCCTGCGCGAGCAGGTTCAGAATGTGGAGTGATCCTGTGGCTGAAGCAGTACAAGGTGGCGGAAAGATGTTGCTGGTGTCCGGGCCCTCGGGGACGGGCAAGAGCACTATTTGCAAGCGATTGGGTGAGGACCCGCGAGTTGTATTCTCGGTATCTGCCACTACCCGTGAACCCCGGGCGGGTGAGGTCGATGGTCGTGACTATCACTTTGTCAGCAAGGCTGGCTTCAGAGAGATGATCCAAGCAGGCGAGTTCATCGAGCACGCAGATGTGTTTGGCAACATGTATGGCACCCTGCGCGCTCCCATGAGCGAGGCGATAGCAAAGGGCCTGATTTTCTTGGTCGAGATCGACATCCAGGGGGCATTGCAACTAAAGACTCTCGATACTCCGGGGATCTATGTGTTCATCAAGCCGCCAAGTATTGAGGTCTTGAAGGCGCGCCTATCGGGTCGCGGAACCGAGCTTCCCGAGGTGCTCGAGCGGCGCTTGCAGAAGGCCGAGGACGAGATGCGTGAGGCTGGCAAGTACGATCATGTGATCGTCAACAATGTGTTGGAGGACGCAGTGGAAGAACTGCGCGTGATCAGCGGTTTGGCGCAGGAGACAACCACATGAGCCGCATTCTGCTCTGCTGCGGTGCTTCTGCGGCCCTCTACAAAGCCTGCGATCTGGCCAGTCTGCTGACTCAGAATGGCAATCAGGTGCGCACCGCCATGACACCCAATGCTGGAAAGCTGGTCTCGCCCCAACTCTTTGAAGCGCTTACCTCTCAGCCTGCAGCAGATTCTGAGTGGGGACCCGAACGGCGTACAGGGATGGATCACATTGACCTGGCCCGTTGGACGGAGAAAGTCGTGGTGGCTCCAGCCAGCGCGGACTTGATCGCGCGGCTGGCCCTGGGCGTGGCCAATGACTTGGTGACCACCACGCTGCTTGCGGTGGACCGTTCCGTGCCGCGGCTCTTGTGTCCGGCTATGAACCCTAGCATGCTCTCCGCGCCTGCCGTGGTGCGTAACTTGAGTCAGTTGCACGAGGATGGTTGGCAGGTGCTGGACTCGGAAGTGGGACACCTGGCTTGCGGTGAGGATGGACAGGGACGCCTGGCGGATCCGGGACAGATTGCCGAGGCGCTCTCCGCTCTCTCGTGAACCTTGGAAAAAGCATGCGCATCCTGATTACCGCTGGACCCACTCGCGAGTACATCGATCCGGTGCGCTACCTTTCGAATGAATCCAGTGGCAAGATGGGTTTTGCCTTGGCTGCCGCAGCCAGACGCAGGGGTCACGAGGTGATCCTGATCGCGGGACCGGTCTGCTTGCCCACTCCCAAGGGAGTTGAACGCATCGATGTGATCAGTGCTCGGGACATGCTGTCGGTACTGCGCGATCAGTTCAAAATCGCTGATGCTCTGGTAATGGCTGCTGCGGTAGCGGATTTCAGGCCGCGCAGACGGCTGCGGGGCAAGTGGAAGGCGAAAGAGGGCTCGGGCAAGCTCAACATCGAGTTGCTGGAGAATCCGGACCTGCTCAAGTCCGTTGCCCGGCGCAAGGGTGACCGGAAGGTGGTGGCATTCGCCCTTGAGACTTCAGAGGGCAGGCGTCGCGCTCGGGCCAAAATGGTGGCCAAGAATGCGGACTTTATCGTGCTCAATGGGGCGGCTGCCCTAGGCGGGGACCGTATCAGCGCGACATTGCTGGATCGGGAAGGAAATGAGTTCGAAATGCTCCAGAGAACCAAGGCAGAGGTGGCCCGAGTGCTGATTCGGCTGCTTGAGTGAAGGGGATTGTGGCCGAGCGTTGAATTGACCTCTCCTGGAGGGGATATTGGGGGCCTGAGGGGGGGCTTTTGCCCTCTCGGTCGATGCGCGCCCTTTGCTCGCGGCGACCACGGATCCAACGAGGGGAACAAAAGGATTGGCCCGGAAGAAGAGTCGTAGAAAGAAGGCGTCCAAAGGGCGCATGCGTGAGATCTTTAGGAGCCTCATGCTGGGCGCCCCCTTGGAGGAAACCACAGCTGCGCGTATCCGCGAGCTGACAGGCTTGGGCATGATCGGTCTGTCGATATGGCTGCTGGTTGCCATGGTCAGCTTTCAGGTTCAATCCGAGGGCGCAGTTCCTGGGACCGAGAACTACGGCGGCCAGGTCGGTTGGCACTTGGCCAATGCGGCCTTCTTGTCCATGGGGCTGGCGGGTTATCTGGTCAGCTTGCTGAGCTTTGCCTGGGGAGCAATCTTGATCACTCACCGGGAGATCAGTCTGCCTGTGGTGCGAGTGCTGGGGACCATGTGCTTCCTGATCTCCTTTTCATTCCTGCTGCACCTGGGCTTCGGTTCCGACGAGTCCCAGGCCGTTGCCATGGGAGACCTCAGCAATTGGCTGCCCTATGGTCCTGGCGGTTGGCTGGCTCACATCGCTGTGCCCACCTTGGAGCAGCGCTTCGGAGGTGTGGGAATATGGATCTTGTTGCTGACTACCACTGCCATTTCGTTTGTTCTGGCAACAGACAGGGCCTTCTTTCCAGCGATTTCCGCCTTGAGTACATGGCTGACTGAGCGCCGCGAGCAGCTGGGTCAGTCATTGGTGCCTGCGATTGGTTCTTGGTGTCGAGATCTGGCCCTGGGGCTTTGGGATTTTCTGCGCGGAGCCGATCTGGAAGGGGTGATTGCCGCAAAGAAGCCTGCTGCAAGGAAGTCCACAGAGAAGAAGAAGGGCAAACGGTACGAGCCTGAATTGGAAGACGAGTACGAGGACGAGTACGAGGACGAATACGAGGAAGAAGAAGAGGAAGAGGAAGAGGAAGAGGAAGAAGAGGAGGACGAGTACGAGGAGGACGAAGAGGAGGAAGGCGATTGGGAGGAAGAGGAACTCGAAGAAGACGAACCTATCGTGCCCACCAAGCCCATGGCCTTGCCGACTCCGGCCAAGCAGCCGATCTATGAGCCGCCTACGCCTCCCCCGGGGCCCTGGACCTTGCCTCCAACGGATCTGCTGGTGCCGCCTTCAGGCGCTGGCGGCACCGACAATGAGTTTCTTGAGCGCAATGCGCTCGCTCTCGAGCGGGCCCTCAAGAGTTTCAAGGTCATCGCTGAAGTGGTAGGGGTTCAGGTGGGGCCAGCTGTGACCCTTTTTGAACTCTCGGTTTCCGAAGGCACTCGCATGAACCGTGTGACCAATCTGAGTCAGGAGATTGCCGCCACCCTGCGTGCGAAGAGCGTGCGCATCATTGCGCCGATTCCGGGTAAATCCACCATCGGTATTGAGATTCCCAACACCAAACGCCGCAAGGTACGCATTTCAGAGTTGATCAGCCAACGGGCTTACGACAAGAACTTCATGGCCTTGCCACTCTTCCTGGGGATGGATGCAGAGGGTCAGCCGATTGTGGAGGATCTGGCGCGCATGCCGCACCTGTTGATTGCCGGCACCACCGGTTCGGGCAAGTCAGTTTGCATCAATACGATTGTGGCTAGTTTGCTGTTGACACGTTCGCCCCATGATGCGCGTCTGATCTTGGTGGACCCCAAGATGGTCGAACTGATGATGTTTGCCGGGGTGCCGCATTTGGAACTGCCCGTGGTGAATGACATGCGTCAGGCCACCAATGTACTCAACTGGGCTGTGGAGAAAATGGAGGCGCGCTACGAGCTCTTCAAGAACGCTCAGGTCAAGAACATAAAGGGCTACAACGCTCTGGGAGAGGAGGAGCTTCGTCAACGCCTCGGAGACGGCTTCAACGAAGAGCGGACTCCGCGCCATGTGCCCTATATCGTGCTGATTATTGATGAAATGGCCGACCTGATGCTGCAGTCCAAGAAGGATGCTGAGGCCGGCATCACGCGTCTCGCGCAGAAGTCGCGAGCCGTGGGGATCCACGTGATCGTGGCCACTCAGCGTCCGTCGACCGACGTGATAACGGGTGTGATCAAGGGCAACCTGCCCACTCGGATAGCCTTCCAGGTAGCGTCGAAGATCGATAGCCGTGTGATTCTGGATGCCTCTGGCGCGGACAAGTTGTTGGGCGAGGGAGACATGCTGTTCAGTCCGCCCCAGTCCAGTCAGCTAAGGCGGGTTCAGGGCGCCATGATCGAAGACGAGGAGCTACAGAGGATTGTGGACTTTGTCACCAAGGAGGCGCCCCAGACCTTCAATCAGGAACTGGTCCAGTCCGCAACCGGGACTGCGGCCGCAGGAGAAATAAGTGAAGGAGGCGACAAGCTTGACGACCTCTTTGTTGATGCTGTGCGCGTGGTGCTCAAGTCACGGCGCGGCTCGGCGAGCTTGCTGCAAAGGGCGTTGGGCATTGGCTATACCCGTGCTTCACGATTGATCGACCAAATGACTGATGCGGGCATCGTTGGTTCCCACCAGGGCTCCAAGTCCCGCGAAATCCTGATGACCCTTGAAGACTTCGAAGAGAACATCGCTAACGCAGAGGCTTGAATCAAATGACCATCACCTCCAAGTCAACTAACAGCAAGAACGAGTCCTTGGGCATTGCCCTTTTCTTGATTGGCGTTTTGCCCACGGTCCTGGTGGCCATGTTGCTGGTGCGACCTCCTCTTGAGGGTCAGGACATGACTGTCCTGCAGACTCTTGCCAGCGCCCTGGTGGGGGCCTTTGGTAGTGCTGCTGTGCTCATGGTCAGCCTGGCAGTGTCGATTCTTGGGGGCTGGATGTTCACCGGTGGGGCGGTCAGCGATCCCGTGCGTCACCTCTCCGGGATCCTTGCGTTAGGGGCCGGCGTGGCGGTTTCGCTGGGTGCCTTTGATCCTCTTCTTGGGGGCAACCTTGGTCAACAGACAGGTGGGCGTCTGGCCGCGGTGCATCCTGCTCTGGGCCTGCTGGTGGGAATGGGATTGGGGCTGGGCATGGCCTGGAACGCGTGGGGCGTGGCAGGATTCTTCAATCGTCCACTCTTTGAGAAGGGCAAGAATGAAACGCGCATCGATGATGTCCTCTCGGAAGCGGAGGCAGACGGCGTAACCGAGGCAGAAACCAACGCCTTGGTGCCGGATGAAGCTGCCTTGGAACATCAAGAGGGGTTATGGATGAAGTCCATCGACAAGAACTCTGCGGCGCGCTCGCCCTACCCCGAGGATGTGCGCCTGCAAGGGAAGATACCCGTGGGCGTCAAGCCTCTCGTCAGTCCCGAAGATGAGCAGCTCGCGCGCATAGCCAGGGTCACCGCCCAAGGAGGGTCCCTCGCCAACGAGCCTCAAACAGGCGTCTCTGATACGGATCTGGCTTCTGGTGCGAGTGCTTCCCATGGCATCGACTCCCCTCAAGGGGCTCCGGACTCGTTGACCATTGCCCGCTTGCTATCGGAGGAGCAAGGCGTTCAGGGAACAGATGCAAGCCAGTCAGAGGCGGTTCATGTCTTGGGGCAGGGAGCGGGGCTTCCAATCCCATCCTGGGAGCAGCCTGACTTGTTTGGCTTGGAAGAACCCGAGGTGATCGTTTCAGTCGGAGAGGGGGCTGAGGAAGTTGCCGGAGAGGTTGAGGAGGTTGAGTGCGAGGAGGAAGAGGGCGAGTACGAGGACGAACAGGACGGAGAGGAGGACGAGGAATCTGAGTACGAAGAGGAAGAGGAAGACGACGAGGAGGCTGAGTACGAAGAGGAAGAGGAAGAGGAAGACGACGAGGAGGCTGAGTACGAAGAGGAAGAGGGAGACGAGGAGGCTGAGTACGAAGAGGAAGACGAGGAATCTGAGTACGAAGAGGAAGAGGAAGAAGACGAGGAGGCTGAGTATGAAGAAGAGGAAGACGAGGCCTGCGAGGATGAGCCAGACACCGAGCCCTCCGAGGATGCGTCCTCACCTGTGGACCTCAAGCCTCGCAAGGGCAAGCGCAAGGCCAAGGCCGATTCTTCCCCCCCCACGCCGGACCATTCCTCCGAGGAGTTGCTGGCAGTATCCGGCCAACTCTTTCTGGACGAGGGCCGAGTGGCAGTGTCCCTTATCCAGCGTCATTTCGACCTGGATTTTCAGGCAGCCTGTGAGGTTCTTGACGGACTTCAGGAAGCTGGGCTGATCGGACCATACAAGGGTGGGCAGCAGCGTGATATTCTGATGACCCAAGAGGAGTGGCAGTCAAAGGTGGCTGCTTCCTGAGGCGCCCCGAAGCGGGGCATTGGCTTTGATCCCAAGTTCCCTTTGTCCACCAGCACCAATCGAGCTGAGGTCGTCTCCCTCGTACACCTTGGATGTGCGAGGAACCTGATTGACTCAGAGTTGATTCTCGCTCGTTTGGCAGAGCAGGATCTACTGGTCTCTGGGGATTCCGATCTGGCGGGGACTGTGGTACTCAACACCTGCTCCTTCATCGGGCCCGCGCGGGACGAATCCTATGAGGCTTTGGGTACCCTGCTTGAGCGAAAGCAGGCGGGCGACCTGGACCATGTGGTCGTGGCTGGCTGCTTGGTGCAGCGCTACAAGCGGCGCTTGAGTGAAGAATTCCCGGACGTGGACCTTTGGTCTGAGATCTCTGACTACCGCGCCATGGCCAAGGCCGTGCGTTCAATGGTCGACGGTAACAAGCATGAAAGCTACCTCGACAGCCCGGGCCTGAGGCCCGCTGATCGCGAGGGCGCGCGCATGTTGGCAACTCCTGGTTCTTATGCCTACCTGCGTATCAGCCATGGTTGTGACCATAGCTGCGGGTTCTGTGCAATCCCTGGGATTCGAGGGCCTCATCGCAGCAAGAGGCCAGTCGATCTAGTGGCGGAAGCCCAGGACCTGATTGGCGTGGGAGTCAAGGAACTTGTGCTAGTAGCCGAGGATTCCACCGCCTGGGGTCGGGACATTGGCTTGGAGCTTCCGCATCTGATCGAATCGCTCGCTGAACTGGAGGGTGACCACCGACTACGCGTGATGTACGCCTATCCCAATCGTTTTCCCTGGGAGCTGACACGCCTCCTGAAAGACCATCCTCGGGTTGAACCCTATCTGGACATTCCTGTGCAACACGCCGCGACCAATGTGCTACGTGCCATGGGTCGCGCGGGTGATGGCGCTCAGGTGCGCCGAATGTTGGACCGGTTGATGGAGGAGGTTCCGGGTATCACCCTGCGCACTACAGTTCTGTTGGGCTACCCCGGTGAGACCGATGCCGATGTGGACGAATTGCTCCAGATGGTCGAGCACTATCAGTTCACGCGACTGGGCGCTTTCACCTATTCTGATGAGGAGGACACACCAGCTTTTGGGAGCGATGGGGAGGTGCCTGAAGACGAAGCTGACGCTCGCCTGGCGGCGGTCTTGGAGGTCCGGGATCGGAATCTCGCCAATATGCAGGGCGCACTTGTGGGTCAGACCCATGAGGTTCTCATCGATGAGGCCTCTGATGAAGTCGGCACGGCCCTAGGCCGCACTTGCATGGATGCACCAGAGGTCGACCCCCGGGTGATTGTGCAAGGTGATGTGATCGTTGGCCAGCGGGTACAGGTTGCCATCGATGGGGTCCGCGAGAACTTTGATCTGACCGGGAGAGCGATATGAAAGGAGTCTTCCGCTATTGGCCCAACCGTATCACGGCCATGCGCTTTGTCGGGTCGATTGTTCTCTTTGGGATCCTGCATACCCTGGCAGATGTACCCAGGGACTCGATCCACGAACACCGCGCCGTGGTACAGGCGGCCTTCTGGCTGTTCCTGATCACCGCTGCCAGCGACTACCTGGACGGCTATCTGGCACGCCGTGACCATCATGTGACTGCCTTTGGGCGCATTGCAGACCCTTTCACAGATAAGGTCTTGATCCTGGGAGCCATGATCTTTGCTGCAGTCAGTCCTTGGATGCGCGAATTGCTTCCGGCTTGGATCGTGGTGATTATTCTCGCGCGTGAATTCTTGGTGACCGGTATTCGGGGTTATGTAGAGAGCGTGGGCGAGGAATTCCCGGCGGACGGTCTTGGCAAGATCAAGATGATTGCACAGTGCGTTGCTGTGGGCGGAGTGCTCTGGATTCATGCTTTTCCCTGGCCTGATGCTTGGCGCGAGGGTTGGGTGATCGTGACCGAGATTCTGGTCTGGATTACTCTTCTGACAACCGTGGGGTCGGGTGCGAGCTATGTGCTCAAGGCTCGCAAGATCCTGGGTGGAGCTAGCTGATGGACCGTCTTCGAATGGGCCTGATCAGCGCTGGATTCTTGGGCTGCGCTCCGGTCGCTCCTGGGACTTTTGGCACCTTGGCGGGGGTCTTCGCCGTCTGGATCCTGCGCTCTACCGAGCCCTACCTGGCCGCTTTGCTGGGCTTGTGCGTGGTGCTGTATCTGATCGGCCGTGCCCTGGCCCCATGGGCAGAGGAAACCCATGGGGAAGATCCGGGGTGTTTTGTCCTGGACGAGGTCATTGGGTACCTGATCACCGTGGCCTGGATCGCTCCGCCGAGTCTTTTTGCCATGGGCGTGGCCTTTGTTCTCTTTCGGTTCTTTGACATTCTCAAACCATGGCCTGTGCGCTGGTTTGAGCGTCTGGGCGGCGGGGATGGAATTCTGCTCGATGATGTGGCTGCCGGCCTCTATGGGTTGGGAGTGATGGCTCTCTTGCGTTACTTCCTTCCAGGTGGCGACCTTTGGGTCCACAATGGGGCGCTATGAGCAGAACTCGATCCCAAAGCTCGGCTCCGGGCATGGGCATGGCAGCACGCTTTGCGCTTGTGATGACAGGTTTCTTGGTGTTGGCCATGGTTCTGGCTGGTCTGGTCTTGTTGCCCAAGACCCAAGAAGTAGTGGATCGTTGCGTTGACGGTGCTCTCAGGGTCGCAGTGCGGGCCCAGACTGAGGTGAATCAAACCGGAGCAGATCTCCAGCCTACGCCCGGCTCAAAAATGAGCAGGGCCAAGGGCGTACTGCGATTTGACACCAAGATGCCCAAGGGAACCTTCTCCGGGCGTGAGGCCGCGGTCTATGAGTTCGAGGGAGACAACGGGGTCAGTATCGTGGCTCCTGCAATTGAGGAGAGCCCCCGGAAAGATCTGACAGGTCTGATAGTCATCGTCGGAGCCCTGGTGGTGCTCATGGCCGGCTTGATCGCCATAGGCGTAGCTACCCAGACATCAAAGCCTCTGGCCATGCTGGTGGACGATGTGCACGCCTTGGGGAGGCGCGGCTTGCGTCATTCTGTGCGCGAGAGTGGTCCCAAGGAGGTTTTTCTATTGGCGCGTGCGATCAAGAACATGGCGTCTGAACTGGATCTTGCCCAGGACGCACAACTTGAGCTGAGTGTGCGTGAACGTGAGCAAGAGGTTGGCCGTGAGGTCAGTGCTGCCCTGCGCCCTGCCAGTACGCCCACTGCCGAGGGTTGGTCGTTTACCGAGGAGTGCATCGAGGGTACCGAGATCGCCGGGTCATTTCACACTTACATCGAGGAGCCGGATCGCATCCTGACAGTGCTATGTGACACGGGGGATGGGGTTCCAGGTGCACTGGTGGGGGCCACGGCTCGGGCCTTCATACGCGCCGCTCTCCAGGAAAAAGCTGGATTGACCGATGCTCTGGCCAGCGCCAACCTGGAGTTGCACCGGGATATTCGCAGAGGACTTTCGGTGACAGCAGTTGTAGTGGACTTGCAGCCCAGCACAGGGTGCTTCAAGATCATTTGTGCGGGCCATCGGATCGCGCCCCTGTATTGGAATGAAGAAACCTCCAAACTCTCGCGACTTCAACCGGAGGGAATTGCTCTTGGATTTGACGCAGGGCCTGTGTTCGAGCAGCGTCTGGAAGTGCGTGAAGGAGTCTTGGCCACGGGGAGCGCTCTGATCCTGGCCAGCAGCGGCCTAGTCGAACAGCCTGATGAAGAGGGAGAAGAATGGGGCGAAGAGGCTTTTCAGAAAACGGTGAACGCCCATGTGCGCCGTGGGATCCAAAATGCAGCTCAGGGAGTCATTGAGACCTGCCTCAACCGTGCGGGCGATCCCGAATCTGAAGCATCCGGTGACCCCATCCCCAGCGCTACGCTGTTGGTCATCGCCAAGGAGAAGTGAACCCCGTGCATCTCACCGAATTTCAACGTCTGATCGAAGAGATCTACTTCAAGAAGGATTCAGCCCGTGGGCTTGAGGGCACACACATGTGGTTTTGCGAAGAGGTAGGCGAATTGACCCGCGCCTTGCGTCGGGGCCAGACTGAAGACCTGGAAGGGGAGTTCGCCGATGTGCTTGCGTGGTTAGCCAGCATGGCCTCGCTGGTTGGCATTGAACTGGAAGCCGCTGCGTGCAAGAAGTACGCCGAGGGCTGCCCTCGTTGTAGCTCCACACCCTGTTCCTGCGGGTGAAGCAGGAGGAAATGCTAGGAGGAGCCAGTCATGGCGTCCTTGCAAGTGTGGCCCTGAAGCGGCCGATGCGTTCGGAGTATACCTATGCGGTGCCTGCTGGCATGGCAGATGATCTTGCAGTGGGCATGCGCGTTGCAGTGCATTTCGGGGGGCGTCGAGAAGTGGGCATAGTGGTCGACCTGCCCTCCAGCACCGATGTGCCCGCCTCAAGGCTGAAGAGTGTCTCGGCGGTACTCGACAACGAGCCTGTGCTCGACGAGGACCTGTTGCAGGTGACCCGCTGGATGGGAACCTACTACGGTTGCTCCTGGGGTGAGGCACTGGCTGCCGTTCTGCCTGCAGTCCTCAAGCGTGAAGGGGGACGCCGTCAGATCACTCGCCTGAGCCCAGCGGAGGGTATAGGTGCACTTGATCTCGCCACGCTTGAAGATAGATACGAGGCGCAACATCGCGTTCTGCGGACCCTGCTCGACGCCGGTGGCCCTCTTGATCGCAATGACCTGGTGCGCAAGCTGAACATCTCCCTTTCGCCGATTCAGACCTTGATCAAGAAGGGTTGGGTGATTGCCGAGCAGGCAGATGCTGTGACTGATGCTCTCAGCGGTGCGCCTGCGGAGCATCGGACTGAGCCCGAAGAACTCATGGCTCAGCAGGCAGCGGCCATTGAGGCGATCTCCAAGCCCTTGAAAGCCCGAGAATTCGAGGCCTTCTTGTTGCGAGGCGTTACAGGCAGTGGCAAGACCGAGGTCTATCTGTCGGTGATCAAGGAGTGTCTGGACCTGGGTCGGGGCGCGATCGTACTGGTTCCAGAAATCGCCCTGACTCCCCAGACAGTTAGCTGGTTCCGCAGCCGATTCGGTCAAGTGGCCGTGCTGCACAGCCGCATGACCGATGCCCAACGTCATGACGCTTGGAAAGCGGTGCGCCAGCGCGAGGTACGCGTTGTGGTGGGTGCCCGGTCTGCTCTTTTTGCTCCCATGCCGGACCTGGGTGTGGTGGTTGTAGACGAAGAACACGAACCATCTTTCAAGCAGGGGTCCACGCCCCGCTACCACGGGCGTGACCTGGCAGTAGTGCGAGCCAGGCAAGCGGGGGCGGTCTGTATCTTGGGGTCTGCGACCCCGTCACTTGAATCCTGGGAAAATGCGAGAAATGGACGCTACACCCTGCTCGAAATGCCGGAACGCGTTCAAGGTGGCAAACTCCCCGAGGTTGAGGTGATCGACCTGAACAGCGTCAAGATGAGTGGACCGTTCTCGGCACCCCTGGCATTGGCTATCAAGGAAGCGGTCCAGAGGGGAGAGCAGGTGATCCTCTTCCAGAATCGGCGCGGCTTTGCTCCGGTGCTCTGGTGCAACTCTTGTAGGTCTGTGGTCAAGTGCGAGCAGTGCGACGCCTCCATGGTCTATCACCGCAAGCTGAAGCGCATCGTCTGCCACGGTTGCTGCGCAGAGCAGAGACCGCCGAAGCAATGCCCTACCTGCAGCGCTCCAGGTCTGCGCTTCTTGGGGGAGGGATCGGAACAGGTTGAGTCTGCCGTGCAGCTTCTATGCCCTGACGCTCGTGTGGCGCGCATGGACTCGGACAGCATGCACCGCCAGGAGGACTATGAAAGAGTGCTAGGCAAGTTTGGCGCCCGTGAAATCGACATTCTGGTGGGTACCCAGATGATTGCCAAGGGGCTCGACTTTCCCGGTGTGACGCTGGTGGGCATCGTCAGTGCCGACTCAGCCTTGCACTTGCCGGATTTTCGGGCTGCTGAGCGGACTTTTCAGTTGTTGTGCCAGGTCTCAGGTCGAGCCGGCCGTGGCGATCTGTCGGGCCGCATTCTGGTTCAAACCCACTTTCCCAATCATCCCGCAATCCTATGTGCCGCGGGCCACGACTTTCCGGCTTTTGCCAGCCATGAGCTCCCCCTGCGTGAGGAACTCAGCTACCCCCCCTATGGGCGGGTGATTCTGGTCCTGCTGGATGATGAAGATCAGGCTTTGGTGGATCGGATCGGAGCCCATCTGGCCGAGGTCCTGGATCATCACCTGACCGCCGAATTGGTTGAGATCCTCGGCCCGGCTCCAGCTCCGATTGCTCTCCTGAGAAACCGTCACCGCCGGTTCTTCTTGCTCAAGACAGGTCCCAGGGGCGAAGGTCTTGACCGGGCGCGGGACCTGTTGCTGGACTTCGCCAACAAACACACCCGACCTCGGATCACAGTTGATGTGGATCCGGTTTCGATGCTCTAGACCCCTGAGCGCTGCGCCAGTACGAGATCGCGAAAGCGCGCGAAGAGGTGAGTCGAGTCCAAAGGCCCGGGTGCGGCTTCAGGGTGATACTGCACGCTGAAGACCGGCAGTTGGCGATGGCGCATACCAGCCACCGTGTTGTCGTTCAGATTGACATGGGTCAGCTCCAATTCGTCGGGAATCGACTCACGATCCACCGCATAGGAGTGATTTTGTGAACTGATTTCCACCTGCCCCGTGGTCTCATCCCGAACCGGATGATTAGCTCCGTGGTGGCCGAAGGGCATCTTGAAGGTCTTGGCGCCAAAGACAATGGAGAGGATTTGATGGCCCAGGCAAATACCAAAGACTGGTTTCTTGTGTACCAGTACGCTTGTGGATTCGATCACGCTTTTGGCTCCGGACGGGTCGCCTGGGCCGTTTGATAGAAACACGCAATCAGGATCGAGGCCCAGGATTTCGTCTGCGCTGGAGCTTGAGGGTACCACCGTCACATCAAAACCAACATGCACCAGGCTGCGCAAGATGTTGTACTTGACGCCCGTATCAATGGCCACGACCTTCAGACGTTCGCCGTGTGCCTGGGGCAACTCCGTCGGATAGCTCTCGTCATAGCCCTCGCTCCATGAATAGGGCTCTTCACAGGACACGAGAGCAGTCAGATCCCGGCCTGCCGTACCCTGAACTTGTCGGGCCTTTTCCACCAGGGACTCGGGGTTGTCATCTTCGGTGGAAATCAGGCAGCGTAGCGCGCCCTGCTTGCGCACGATACGAGTCAGACTGCGAGTGTCGATGCCATCAATGGCGACGATGCCCTGCTCGGTGAGCCACTCGGGCAGGGCCATCTGGGAGCGATGGTTGGAAGGTGTCGTGCAGACTTCGCGTACTACAAAGGCCTCGGGCCAGGCCTGCCGAGACTCGGAGTCTTCATCGCAGATGCCATAATTTCCGATCATCGGGTAGGTCATGCTCACCACCTGCCCCGCGTAGGAGGGGTCGGTCAGGATTTCCTGGTAGCCGGTCATGGCGGTGTTGAACACCAACTCGCCGCCCTTTTCACCCGCTGCTCCGATGCTGCGCCCTTCGTAGACTGCACCGCTCTCAAGGGCCAGCCAGGCTCGTTTCGATGGGTTCATTGGGGGCTCACTGTCCTGGTTCGGTTGATTATCGCTGCTGCGTAGCCCGCGCCGAAGCCATTGTCGATATTTACCACCGTGACTCCGGCCGCGCAGGAGTTCAGCATACCGAGTAGGGCGGCGACTCCCCCGAACGCAGCGCCATATCCCACGGAAGTGGGGACGGCGATCACCGGTTGGTCCACCAGGCCGCCCACCACGCTGGGCAGGGCGCCTTCCATGCCCGCCACGACCACCAGGGCACGGGCTTCCCGCAGGCGCTCCGCGTGGCGCATCAGGCGGTGCAATCCGGCAACCCCCACATCCGCCAGATGTTCTACCCTGGCTCCCATCAAGCGGGCGGTGTGCAGGGCCTCCAGGGCCACGCTGCGGTCGCTGGTTCCAGCGCTGACAACCAACACCATGCCTTCGCTCTCGCGGGGCTCCCGGTCCACCCAAATCAGGTGAGCGTCTTCTTCATGTTGTGCGTCTGGAATCGCTTCCAGAACTGCTTGAGCGCCCTCGTTGCTTGCGCGCGTGACCAAGACCCGAGGATGGTGGGTCAGCATGGCCTGAGTGAGTTCGGCTAGTTGTGATGGAGATTTTCCAGCGCCGAAGATCACCTCCGGTTGCCCGCAGCGCGCTCCCCTCTGCAGGTCCAGTTGGCTGTGCCCCAGATCCTGTGTGGGCCAGTGGGTCAGGGAATGCATGGCATCCGCGACAGAGGTTCCTCCGTCACGCACCGTCTTGAGCAAAGCCTCGAGGTCCGTCTTTTCCACCGGCGGGGATTGTACGTTGAACCTCGTGGGAGGGGGCAAGCCTGTGGGGGTCAACTCAGCGAGGCGAAGCATCCAGATCCAGGCCCGCAACCCGGCCTGCTTCAAACAAGTGCCAGCCCAAGCCCGCGATCATCACCGCATTGTCCGTACAACGACTCGGTGGCGGAAAGTGGGTCTCGATGCCGTGGGGCTCGCTGACCGCGGCAAAGACCTCTCGCAGGCGCTGATTGCAGCCTACGCCGCCAGCCACCAGCACCCGATCCAGGTGATTGTCCTGTGCTGCGCGCAGGGTCATCTTGACCAACGCATCCACAACCGCTTCCTGAAACGATGCTGCCACGTTGGCGGGATCAGTGATGTCCTCGGGTGCTGGGGTGGCAGCCAGGGCATCCCCGCCACGCAGGTGATAGAGCACGGCAGTCTTGAGCCCACTGAAGGAGAATCCGATGCTTCCGTCCTTGGGCCGATAGCGTGGGAAGGAGATTGCGCGGGGGTCGCCCTTGGGGGCCAGCTTTGCGATCGATGGGCCCCCCGGATAGGACAGGCCCAACATGTGGGCGACCTTGTCAAAGGCCTCGCCGGCGGCGTCGTCCAAGGTGTTCGCCAACGGCTTCATGGACAGGGGCCCTTCGGCCAGATAGAGCGCTGTGTGTCCACCTGAAACCACCAGCGCGATGGCGGGATAGGGAGGTGCGGGCAAGTCCATGGCTGCGGCATATACGTGAGCTTCGATGTGGTCGACTCCCACAAGTGGCAGGTCAGTTGCCAGAGCCAGACCCTTCGCCGCGCCTACTCCTACCAACAAGGATCCGATCAGGCCAGGTTTGGTGGTCACCGCGATCCCCGCAAGATCTGCTAGTTCCAGCTGTGCTTCTTCCAAGCAACGATCGAGCACTGGCAGAATCTGATCGAGGTGGCTGCGGCTGGCGATCTCAGGAACTACCCCGCCCCAGGGCGCGTGCTCACTGATCTGGCTGTGGATTACGCTAGCGATCTCCTTGCGGCCTGCCTCCACTACCGCAACCGCGGTTTCGTCGCAAGAGGACTCAATGCCCAGGATGAGTTTCGACATGGAATCAATTCTCCACGGCCAGCTCGTTGCCCAGCAAGATGTCCAAAGCTGTTTCAAGGGCGCTATCAACCGGCGCGGAGGGCAAGAGTTCAATGCCCAAATCCGCCTCCCAGGCACTGATCAGAGCCTCTTCTCGGGAATCTGGGTAGTGCGAGCCCAGGTAATTGCTGATCCCTTGGCGCTCGCCTGCGGGGACCACAAGAGCCACATCGGGCTGGATTCCGAAGGTGCTATCCTCCCCTATGGTGCGTTCGAAGTTGCGACCGCTGGGGCTGTAATAGTATGCGCTGGTGACCTTGGCCCGCGCACCCCAGGGTTCAAAACGCCTGATGGTCTGGACCACTCCTTTGCCGTAGGTGCCTTCGCCCACCAGCACTGCCCGGCGATGATCTTGCAGGGCAGAGGCAAGTACCTCGGATGCGCTTGCGGAGGAGCGGTTGACCAGTATCACCAGAGGCAGGTCGGGGTGGCTGACCTGATCGGCGAGCGCACGTTCTACTCGCTTGGTTCCGTTGCCACGGGTCTCTACGATCACGCCTTCGCTGATGAACATGCGCGCAATGTCGACGGCAGCCTGGAGGACACCTCCGCGATTGTCACGTAGGTCCAGAACGAGCCCGGCCAGGGGGGTCTCCTCTTCGAGATGGGTCAGGGCAATGACCAACTCGCCGTGAGTTTCCCGAGAGAAGGAATGTACTGAGATCCAAGCGATGGGTGGAGTATCTGAGATCATGCGAACATGCCGCAGACTGGGGTCAATCAGACCCGCAGCATCCACTTGCAACTCGCGCTCCATTCCGCTCGGATCGATCAGTTCGAGGGTTACCGGCTCTCCGGATTGAGGGGCTAGGGCCTCTCGAAAGCGCTCATCCTCCCAGCCTGATGGGTCTTCCCCGTCGATGGTCAGGACTCCATCGCCCACGGTCAACCCAGCCAGGCGGGCGGGGGAGTTGGGCAGGGTAAAAAGTACATGCCGACGGGTTCCAAGGCGGCGAAACAGGGCGCCAATCCCCTTGTAACGCCCGCCGGTCTCACGCTCCAACTGCACCGCTTCCACTGGTGGGTAGAAGCGTGAATAGGGATCCAGGCTCTCAAGCATGCCCGTCAAGGCCGCGTCGAGAAGTTCTTCATCGTCCACCTGACGCACAAAGGCATCCCTGGCGTAGGAACTCACCAGTTGATACCGGGTCGTATCCTGTCGACCTCCGCGTTGCAAGATCGCTTGTACCAGGGTCAACAGCAATACGCCGGTAGCTACGCCGAGCAGCCAGCCTCCCAGGAGAGCCGGGCGCTGGTTCAAGAGACCGCGGCGCCGAGTTCTTCGAGGGCCTGGGCCAGTTGCTCATCGTTTGGTGCCACCCCATGCCAGGCCGAGGTGTCTTCCATGTAGGAGACGCCTTTGCCAATAGTGGTGATGGCTATGATTGCAGAGGGCTGATCGGTCGTTTCCTTGGCGGCGCAGAGAGCCTGATCAACAGCAATTACATCGTGTCCGTCCACGGTGACCGCATGCCAGCCGAAGGCGCTGTACTTTGCTTCCAAGTCCCGCACGTCCATGATTTCGCGCATGCGGCCATCAATCTGGATGTTGTTGAAGTCCACCAGCACTGTCAGATTGCCCAGGCCCCAGTGAGCCGCGCTGGTAGCGGCCTCCCAGATCTGGCCTTCCTGGCTTTCGCCATCGCTGGATGTGCAGTAGACGCGCGAATCCCATGAGTTCAGGCGTGCGCCCAGGGCCATGCCTGCAGCGACCGAGAGGCCAGTCCCCAAGCTGCCCGTGGAGAAGTCGATGCCCAGTTCCAGGTTGCGGTGCGGATGCCCCTGCAACTGGCTGCCCAGTTTGCGGAAGCGCAAGAGTTCCTCTCGCTGGATCAGGCCCTTTTGCGCCAAGAGGGCATAGTATCCGGCGCAGGTGTGACCGTTGCCCAGCACAAAGCGATCACGGTCATCGCTCAGGCGATTATCCGACGAAAGGTTGAGATGCTGCAGGAACAGGGTGCTCATGAAATCCGCCATTCCCAGGGGGCCACCGGGGTGGCCGCAGCCTGCCGCATGGACCATGCGTACGATGTCCTGGCGCACTTCCAGGGCCACTTTGCGAATCTGGGTTGCTTCTTCTCGTGTGAGGGCCATTCTTAGCGCTCCTTGCGTTGCATGAGGGTTTCGGCGCGGTCCGCCAGGGAGGGACCGTCCAGGCCGTAATGGCGAATCAGGTCAGATGCGGGGCCGCTTTGGCCAAAGGAGTCGTCCATACCAACCAGGTCCATGGGCACCGGATGGTGGCGTACCACAACCTGGGCCACCGCATCGCCGAAGCCGCCTCGGATCTGGTGTTCCTCGGCCGTCAATATTGCTCCGCAGTGCTCGGCCGAATCCACGATCAGGTCCACATCTATCGGGTCGATGCAGGCCAGGTTGACCACCCTTGCTTCGATGTTGCGGTTGGCCAGAATATCTGCGGCGATCATGGCCTCCGCCAGTTCGACACCGCAAGCGGCAATGCAAATGTCGGAACCATCTCGCAGGATCGCACCACGGCCCAATTCCAGTCTGTATTCGTCACCAAAAATGACCGGCGTGGATGCGCGTGAAAGGCGCACATAAACCGGGCCGGGTGTCTCGTAGGCCAGGCGCACGGCCTCAGCAGTTTCTACAGAGTCTGCAGGAACAATGACTTTCATGTGGGGCAGCACCCGCATGAGAGTGATGTCTTCCAGCATCTGGTGAGACTTGCCGTCTTCGCCGACTGTCAGGCCAGCGTGGCTCGCGCAAATCTTCACATCCATCTGCGGGATACAGATGCTCTGGCGTACTGGCTCCCAAGCTTTGCCAGTAGCGAACATGGCGAAGGAACTGGCGAACACTTTGCGCCCTGTGCAGGCCAGGCCTGCGGCGGCGCCCATCATGTTCGACTCGGCAACTCCACAGTTGAAGAAGCGGTCAGGATGTGCCTTGCCAAAAACCGCGGTCTTGGTGGACCCGGAGAGGTCTGCATCCAGTACGACTACATCCTGATGCTGATTTCCGAGTTCGAGGAGAGCCTGCCCGTAGGCGGCTCGCGTGGCAATCTTCTGGTTGGCGCCCTTGCTGAGAGGCGCGAGCTGGTGCATGGTCAACACGGGTGCTCTGGGATTCTTGGGGGGGAAGTCGGCAGGCCCTGGGGGAAAGTCGCCGACCGGGAGGGATCTGGTCCCCGCGGGGCCCAGGATGAAAACAGTTTGTACAGAGGTTGTGCTCCCGGGACAACGGTAGACCTGAGGTCAAGGGCGACAACTCCTGGTCAATCCCTCTCAGGACCTCTCCCCCCTGCATTGGTTCTATCTGTCCCACCCAGAGGACGGTTGCGTCCACCCCAGACCCTGCACGATCCAGATTGCCCCTCCCTGCGCCCCTGAGGTTAGGATCTGGGTATTCCAGGGGGGTATGGCACGCCATTCGCCCATAGCAATCAGTCAGCGATCCTGGCCCGCGCAGTTCGCGCGGATCTTCGCCCCATGGAGGGCTCCACATGCAGAAATCCACTCATCTGATCATTCTCGGTTTGTTCCTGGTTGGGGGCGCTAGCGCCCAAGCTACGGGGGTCACCCTTGGAAAGGTTCGCGCAACCTTCAGCAAGGCTGATACCAACGGGGACGCCCTCTTGAGTCGGGCCGAAGCAGCGGCCGCGGGAATTCCTTCCAGGGACATGCAGCGCATGGACGCGGACAAGAGCGGTAGTCTTTCCGGTGAAGAGTTCATCGTCTACTACAGTCAACTGTTGAGCCGCGCAGGTCGATCCTCTGCCAAGGATCTTGAAGCTGAAGTCAAGCGCATCAATGCCGCACGTCGCGCTGCGCAGCAGAAGAAGGATCAGGATCGCAAGGACAAGGCCCGCGCAGACAAGAAGGCTAATGACCAGGCACGTATCGATCAGGCTCGCGCAGACAAGAAGGCGAGCGATCAGGCCCGCATCGATCAGGCCCGCGCAGACAAGGAGGCTAATGATCAGGCACGTATCGATCAGGCCCGCGCAGACAAGAAGGCGAGCGACCAGGCCCGCATCGATCAGGCTCGCGCAGACAAGAAGGCGGATGATCAGGCTCGCATCGATCAGGCCCGTGCGGACAAGAAGGCGAGTGATCAGGCTCGCATTGACGCGGTCCGGGCCAAGAAGGAGGCCAAGGATCAAACCGGTAATGACGCGGGAAAGGGCACTCCTGAGCCCGTTCAGGCACCCATGTCTGATTCAGATCGGGCCGCCAAACTCTTGCGTGCAGCGGTTGCGAGCGGTCGCGTGACCAAAGCTGCCGCAAAGGATGTTTTTGATCTCTTGACGAATACGACCCTGCCCACGAAGGTCGAAGAACTGCGTCGCTTGCATCAGGTGGCCACAGCCAGAGTCAGTGCTCTGGCCAAGTCGGGCAGCCTGAGCCCGACTGAGGCGCGCGAACTGCACAAGGCCCTGACCCGACGAATGCAGCAGGCAGGGGTCAAGCCAAGTCCACCGGTGCAGACACCATCTGCCAAGCCTCCTGTTCGCAGGAAGCCTGGAGGAAATGGTCCGGCACCTCAGGCTAGGCGCAAGCCCAACACTCCGGCGAGCAAGCCGCCGGTTGGCGATGGACGCAAGCCTGCTGACGGCAGTTCTCGCAAGAAGGCTCCAGCCAAGAAGCCCGCCGTTCGGCCCTCCGAAAAAGGCGGCAGCAACGGCGGCAGGTAGGCAGCCCTAGAAGTCATTTGATGCTGGTCCGCGGTACTCGGCGGAGTCGGCCTCGGTTTCGTAGACGCGCACCAGGTGAAGGGCTGCGCCCAGTTCGTCCTGGCGATTCGCGAGCTTCTTCCAAATTGCAATTGCCAGGGTCTCAGCGGAGATCACGGTGTCCTTCAGCCAGGGAACCTCGTCGAGCAGTTGGTGATCCAGTTGCTCAAAGATCTCTTCCTTCATGACGCGCATCAGGTCCACCAGATTTGCCACCATGCCGGTCTCCGGGTCAAGCGGGCCCCTCAAGCTTGCTTCTACCTTGTAGTTGTGCCCATGGATCCGGTTGCAGGGCCCGAAGATCTCCAGGTTGCGTTCGGGACTCAGTTTTGAATTGTTCATGCGGTGGGCAGCAGAGAATTGCACACCGTGGGTGATTGTCAGGATGGGGTGGTTCATGGAGAGAGAGTACCCAGAAGGCCACCCGCGGGGCTTTCTGCTCTTCAGTTGGATAAGTGTATATCTGGGAAAATTCCCCCTTCGGTTGGGCCCTGTGAAATCGCTACTAGGGTAGCCCCAAGGAGGAGGGTAGATATGAGACAGACCTACAATCAAGCTACCGCAACACGCCTGATTCCGCTGCTTTCCGGCATTGCCACTGAGTACATCGATCGGGCCAGATCTATCCGCCGCCTTGAGCGTCGACTGGAGTCACAGCGAGCTTCGGACGAAGAGCAGGCCGGCATTCTTGAAACTACCGCTCAACTTTCTCTTGAGCGGCGCGGGCAGCGCCACTGCTGCGAAGAGGTCGAGCATCTTGGCTGTGAACTCGAAGCTGGCCGTACTGTCTCGGTTCTCATTCCGGCAACTGGTGGCAAGCAAACCCTGCCTTGGCGCTGGCGCGTTGGAGACCGTTCTCTGCGCCAAACCCAACAAGTGGTGCCTGCAGCCTGAGGCCATCACTTTGATCGCCACACTTTTCCTGTAATGGGAGAGGAAGCCGGGCCGCCCCCTGAAACAGGGAGCGGCCCGGTGTATTTTGCTTAAATTGTTCAGCCAGTCATGGACGCACTTTGATGTCCTTCGGGCACTCGTTCTCTTGGGCAGCTTTCCAGACAACCTCTGCCACTGTCTCTGGTGAGTCCATTGTGCTGCGATCCAGGTCAAGGTCGACTCCATCAAAGAGAGTCGTGTCTGTTGCGTCGGGGTACACGGTTGTGACACGAATACCTTCATCGCACAATTCTTCGCGCAGGGCGTCCGAGAATCCTCGCAAGGCATACTTCGTAGCGCAGTAGACCGAGCTGCCGGGGTAGCCCTGAAGTCCTGCGGTTGAGCTGATATTGATCACGTGTGCGCCGTCTGCGTCTCGCAGGGCTCCTAGTGCTTCCTGGGTTGTGTACATAGCCCCCAGGACGTTGACATCGAAGAATTTTTGAACCATGCCAGGGTCGCATTCCTCAAAGGGCTTGACATCAAAGACTCCAGCGTTGTTGACCAGCAGGTCCATTTGGCCCTCAAAGAAATCAACAGCGCGGTAGACAGCGGCCTCGATTGAGCCATGATCCCGCAAGTTGAATTGGGCGGCAATTGCCTCACCTCCTGCGGCTTCAATCTCCTCTACGACCTTGTCGAGTTCGTCTGAGGTTCGGGATGCAACGCAGATCTTGACGCCGCTAGTGGCAAAACGCAGGGCGATTGCGCGGCCGATGCCGCGGCCGCCTCCAGTAATCAGGATTCGTGTGGGGGCCATGAAGTTCTCGGGTTCAATTTGGAGGGATGTATCCTATGGTCTTCGACCGTCGAGCATAGTCTGCTGAGCGGTGTTTTGAGCTGTGGGCTTCGGATGGATCTCCCAGTCGTTATCATCGTTGGTCTATGGCCTGGGGCCCTCTTGCTACTCAATTCTGCCTGGAACTCGCCTTTGGGGTGCTGCTGTTCTTGTCTCTCATGCCAAGAGCGCCCTTGGGCCAGTTCTTCTTCCGCATGATGGGCACCACGGCCCTGATCCCACTGCTTGCTGCTGGCCTCTTGCCGGTCGCATTCGGAGGGATCGCTTGGGATGCTCCCACCAGCCTGGCCAGCTTGGCCGGAGCCCTTGCATTTCCCCTTTTCTCGGGTCCTGTGAACAGTCGCAGACGGCTGGGGGCAGTCATTTGGGCGCTCTTGGCCACCATTGTTGCCTTGTTCCAACTTCTGCAGGACAACGCATCTGGGCTGCAGGGAGTCTTCCAGGTGACAATCGGCACTGCTTCTGCACTGGCAACAGGAGCCGTGGCCGGAGGGGTGGGAACTGCCATGGTAGTGGGGCATTGGTACTTGACCGTGCCCCAATTGCCTCTGGATCTGCTCAAGCGGCTCAATCAGGTCACGTTGGTCAGCATGGGTGTCTCGCTGGTGTTGGTGGGGATCTTGATTGTCCAGCATCAGAGCGCCTTGAGTGGCGCTGACACGCCGTTGCTTTCGCCATTTGGTCTGTTTCATCTGGGCTCGCGAGTGGTGATCGGCCTGATCCTGCCACTGATTTTTGGTTGGATGGCCCGTGGATCTTTGGCCTACGGAAACACACGCTCGGCGACCGGCATCCTGTACGCTTCCACGGTGCTGGTTCTGATTGGCGCCGCAGCATCCCTCTCTCTACAAGATTCCTACCACATCCCCCTGTGAGCTTCGATCCGAAACCCCTGCGCTGGATTGAGTTGGACCTGCCTCATCCTGATGGTGGTGGCCGCCTGGTGACCTTGCGAACCGATGGTCCATTTGCTCTACGCTCATGGTACTTCGCGCCCGAGTCTGATGTGAAGATGGAGTTGCACTTGGATAAGCGCACTCCTGAGGGTGGATTGACAGGTTGCTTGCACTGTGGGCATGCGGAGCTATACACCCGCAAGAAATTCAACAAGACTCTCGGTTTCGCGATCGTTGGCGTGGCGGCCTTGCTTGTTCTGGTCTTCGAGAACTACTGGAGTCTCGTTGCGGCGGCTGTCATTGACCTTGTGCTCTTTTCCATCGCTCGTGACGAGGTTGTCTGCTATTCCTGCTCTGCAGTTCACCGGGGCTTTGGTGTATCTCCGCGCCATCCTTCATTTGACCGCACAATCGAAGAGCGATTGAAATTTGGCGAGAGGGCTGTCATGGGCGAGCCCATGCGCGAGGGAGGAACCGCCAATGCTCCTGATCCGGAGCACTGATTGCCCAAGTAAACACGCGGGGCGTGGTGATCTTTCACCCCGCCCCGCGCTTGATTGAGTTTCTTGATTGCCTAGAAGTACCAGCGTGCACCGATGCTGAACGTGTCACCTTCGTCTGGCTTGTTGTAGATCACGCCCAGGCCCAGGCTTTCGGTCAGGCGATAGAGAGCCGACACTTCATAGGTCAGGTCAGCGTTAGGAGCTTCGGCTCTTGAGGCGCTTGCGCCCAGTTCCCAGGACTCCCAGGCAAAGTAGCGCACGCCCCCACTGTACACCGTGTCGTGACTGGCGATGTTGATGGCGGGGTTGTCGGCCTGTAGGGAGAAGCCTGCCACTGAGACGCGAAAAAATCCGTTCAGGTCCGGCGTGATGTACTGGTGGATGCCAATACCGGCGAACCAGTTGTCTATCTGCCCTCCCTCGACACTCACATTCTGCACTGTCGCGCTGGAGGAGCGACCGCCGCCGACGAAGATGTGTATGTAGGGGGTCAATTCCAGCGATCCGACCCCTCCCTGCATATCCACTTCCACATCGTTGCCTTCGTAGTAACCGTCCAGGGTCGTGCTCGAGTAGCCCAGTTCCACGTAGGTGTAGGGAATGCGCGAGTCCGGGCCCTGGCTATTGGCCAGGGTCTCCTGGATCAGGTTCACGGACGGGGCTTTCGGCCGGGCCGGGATGGGAGGCTCGTGTCCAGTGGCCAGAGCAGCAACGGAAATTGTGATGAGAGAGGTGAGCATGATCGATCAGTGGTGCGTGGGATTGCCCCGAGGCGCTGAAGCGGGCGGGCGAGTCCCGTGCAGGCAGTATCGGTTCCTGGAGAGGTATTTTTGACTGCCAATCCGGGGAGTCCAGATCTTGCTTCAGTTGAAGGCACAGGCAGGTCTGTCCAGGGCATATTGGGTTTCGAGGGCCGTCCAGCACCGCTTCCGAATAGATATTCCTGGGGGCAAGTCGTTGACGGGGCGCCTCCGTATGGCGAGAATCCGCCCCCCCGCAGGATTCTGCGGCGACCCCCGGCCAGGTAGCTCAGTTGGTAGAGCACTTGATTGAAAATCAAGGGGTCACCAGTTCAAGTCTGGTCCTGGCCACCATCGCTCTGCCCAGGGGTATTCCCCTTGGGCCCAAGCCATGTCAGATCCGCGCTCACCAGAGTCCGGCACTCCCAAATGAGCACAGCACCCAAGCGTATCGGGCGCCGGGACCCTACCCGGCTTGAACTCGATTGGCAGGATGGTCACAGGACCATCTACAGCAGCGCTGAGTTGCGGCGCCTGTGTCCTTGCGCACGCTGTATCCATGAACTGACCGGCCAGGCCCTGCTGGACCCCGCTTCGGTTCCCGAGGAACTTACTCACAATGGAGTCCAATTGGTTGGTACTTACGCCCTATCTGTTGCCTTTTCAGACGGTCACAGTACAGGCATCTTTACCTGGCCCATGCTGCGGGAGAACGATCCCGCCGGTTCTACTGGCTGAGGGGCTTCGATGGAGCCCCTTCCCGTTGGTTCGCGCCTGATCCTGCCCCCGGAGGAGATCGAGCTGCGAACAATGCGCGCATCCGGGCCAGGTGGTCAGCGGGTCAACAAGGTGGAGACCGCCGTCGAGCTGCGTTTTGACATTGACGCCTCCCAGAGCCTGGGCAGAGCTCGGCAGGACCTGTTGCACCAGCACCTGGCTTCTCGTCTGGTGGGGGGGAGTGTGCTCGTGGTGCGTGCCCAGGCCAGTCGCGAACGTCAGCGGAACCTGGAAGAGGCCCGGGAGCGCCTGGCAGCTTTGATTGTGGGCGCTCTCAAGCCCCGCAAGGCGCGCAGAGCGACCAAACCCACCACCGGATCGAAGGAAAGACGCCTGTCGGCCAAGCGCAGGGCGGGGAAGCGCAAGCAGGACCGTCGCAAGCCCTCGCAGGAGGATTGACCTCCAGGGCCCGGCTCCAGGCCGTGGGGCCATCGTCATGGGGCCCCTACCCCCCCCTCAAAACCCCCTCCTGGGCCTCTCAGGGGTGGTTTTTCCCGAGTTGGAGGATGGGGGGCCTGTTTCATGTGTCCAAACACCAAGATTTGTCAGATCCTAGCCATGGCAGCGCCGCCTAATAATAGGGTCACCTCCATCAACCTGAATTCAGCAGGTGCTGGTCTGATCCGAGGTCCTTTCCTGGGTCACAGACCCCTGCTGGACGGCGCTAGGGCTCGGTGATGGCCCCTGGGAGTCAGGATCCGGCATCAGGCCAGGATAAGGGACTTTCTAACACAGATTGCACACAGGTACTTTCTTGTCATCAATGCCGTAGCTGGAGGGCTTCTCCGCAGATTCTCGCCGAGCAGGAGTCGAGACCTAAGTCTAATCCAATCAACAACTTAGGTCATCTGGTCGGATTCAATCGTCAGTTTGAGGGACATGCCATCCGACACCCCGCCGAAGTTACCCCCGGAAACAAAAATGCGTCGATTTGCCCATATGGGTACTTGGATTGAGGAGGCCCACTCGGCATTCTCTGCGCGCAACAGACCCCCATCCCTGAACTCTCTGTCTGTCTCTCACGAGCACTCTGAACATACGAACTATCATGAAGACCATCATCTTCTGCGCAACTGCGCTCACCATGACCGGAGCCACCATGGCCGCCGGCAGTGACTGGACCGCGCTTGACCGCGAAGTCGAGGCACTTTCCTCTAGTCTTGCTCCCCAAGGGGGCGGTGTCGCCATCGGTGGCTACCTAGACCTTCTGTACACCAACAACTCCGACACGGACACCTCCATGTTCGGTGGTAACAACGCACGTATCGGGTTCTCCGCTGAGAACTCGGGCTACGGTGTCACCATTGGAACTCAGTGGGCTGGCGGCCTTGGCGTGATCACCGATGCTTACGCCACAACTGAGTTAGGCGGCATGAACACGACCGCCGGCTTCTTCAAGGCGCCCGCGGGTGCCAGTGGTGGCCGTGCCGAGCGTGACGGGTTCTTCCAGGACCGCAGCGCGATTGGCAGTAACTTTGCCGGCCGTGATAGCGGCATCATGTTGGGCGGCGGCTCTGGCAACCTGAACTGGGCTGTGGCGATCCAAAACGGTGACGACATTGCCGCTAGTGATGACTACCAGACCACCGTGCAC
Organism: Planctomycetota bacterium; assembly: GCA_002686945.1. Taxonomy (GTDB): domain Bacteria; phylum Planctomycetota; class UBA1135; order UBA1135. Next base: position 125,373 of record NYYZ01000037.1, on the reverse strand, counting down.
GTTGACTTTGCGGTCATGGGCGGAGGTTCCTCCGTGGAAGGCTGCTACGGTGCTGCCGACGGAATGGGCTTTGTGATTGGCGCTTCTATGGTTGATGACGATGGTGCTGCCGACTCTTCAACGATCGTCGACGCCAGCCTCACTTCGGGCACCTTCTCCTTCAGCGCTGAATTTGCTGATATGGGCGGTAGCACCACTGGTGCTGGCGCATCAGCCGGCGCGCTTTCGACTGCGACTGGCGAATCGCCCATGGCTATCACCGGTACCTACGCAATTGGAGATGACTGGGAAATCGGCATCCGCCATCAGGACCTGGATACCGCTGGTGGTGACACGGATCTCGATATCGTTGCCAACCACTATGTCAGCGGCCACGATGTGAAGTACACCATCGGGCTCTCCATGCCGGATAACGACGCCGGCACCGGATCTGACACCATCACGATCGGTCTCCAGATCGGCTTCTGATCCCACCTCAACCCGCATCCTGCGCGCGTCGTAGGGTCTGGGTTCGAATCAACGGAAGGCCCTTCGCGCGCGTCGCGAAGGGCCTTCCGTCTTTTTGTGCCCCGGTGTGGCTGGAGGGATGGCCTCAGGCCAGCAATGCCCTGGCCGCCTCGCAGTCCAAGGCAATCTGGCGGGTCAGGGCTTCAAGCCCCTCAAAGCGCTGCTCTTCCCGCAGGCGTCCTGCAAACTCGAACTCCAGGTGCTGGCCGTAGAGATCCCGGCCACCCTCCAAGAGGTGCACCTCAAAGAGGGGCTTCTCTGGACGCTGGCCATCCAGGGTTGGCCGGAAACCGATGTTGACCACCGCTGGCAGGGCCTCGATTCTGGCTGTGCCCTGGACATGGGGGTCCACCCGGGCCCAGCCCGCATAGACCCCTGTGGGGGGCAGGAGTTCATGGTGCGGATTCAGGTTTGCCGTGGGGAAGCCCAGCTTGCGTCCAAGGCCTTCTCCGCGGACAACCTCGCCGTAGACGCTCACCGGGCGCCCTAGCATGCGCTCTGCGCCCACCAGGTCGCCCAGCTCGACCGCTTCTCGGATGGCGGTGGAGGAGACGGCTCGCTGGCCTACTTCGACCTTGTCGATGATCTGGACCTCATGGCCCAGGCCGCGCAGGAACAAGGCGTCTCCTTCCCGGCCCGCGCCAAACTTGCTGTCAAAGCCAAGTACGAAGGCCTGGGCACCGAGGTCAGCCAGGAGGATCTGGTCCACGAAGTCCCGGGCGGATGTCTCTCGCAGCGCCTGATTGAATTCCAGCACCAGGGTGTGCTCGATTCCGAGGCGCTCAAAGTGCCGCAGACGGTGTTCCAGGGTGGTCAGAGTGCGAGGCGCATGGCCCAGGAGCAGTGTCTTGGGATGTTGGTCGAAGGTGACCACGGTGGCCAGGGCGCCTGCTTCTGCTGCGCGTTCGCGATTTGCCTGCAGGATCGCCTGGTGTCCCAGGTGCAGTCCGTCGAATACCCCGATGCTGACCACCGCCGCTGGGTTGTCTGCCAGGGGCAGTTGGCCGAGATCTTTGGTGACGCGCACTGGAGAGGCTCAGAGGCCCTGTTTGTAGGTGTCCACCAGGTCCTGCAAAGCCGCGCGGTTGCGCAGTTTGTCCCCCGCGCTCATGCGGTCTACGAGCAAGATGCCCTCAAGGTGGTCGAGCTCATGCTGCACGATGCGGCTCAGGAAACCGGTCAGTTCCAGGTTGAGGGCCGCGCCCGTCACATCCTGGGCCTTGACCGTGCAGGCGTCGGGCCGAGAGACCTCGGCGTAGATGTCGGGAAAGGACAGGCAGCCCTCCTCGTGCAGGGTGTTCTCCCCCTTCCGGCCTGTGATGGTGGGATTGACCAGGATCAGCTCTTCTTCTGTCTTTTCACGGTCTCCGGTCTCGTTGATCACCAGGAGGCGTAGCCCAAGTCCCACCTGAGGTGCGGCCAGGCCGACCCCGCCGCTCTTGTACATCACCTCTAGCATGTTGGCGGCCGTATTCTTGAGGCTCTCATCAAAGGTCTTGACCACAGGGGCCACCCTACGCAAGAGGGGCGAGGGGTAGAGGGTCAGGTTGAGTTCGAGGTCTGCGGGCATGGGCTTGGTTCGGGGCTGCTGGTGACTAGGCTTGCATCCCAAGAGAGCCGCACCAAATTCCAGTAGGGAAACAGGATACCCGCGCGTTGACGGTCTCAGAGCCCCCCTATAGGATTCTCCCCGCAACTTGGTGCCCGAATCTCCTTGCGTCGTTCAGCACACCCAGACAGGGCAGGCCCTGCGAAGCACAGCAAACCCCGTGGACTACAGCAAACACATCCAGAAGGCGGAAGAGGCAGCCAGGAGGCGTAACTACGATTTTGCTATTCAGCTCTATCAGCAGCTGCTGGAGATCAACCCCGATGTAGGCGACGCTCGAGCCGGGCTGCGACGGGTCTTCAAGGCGCGTCATGAGGCCAAGGGCGGGCGCGGACTTTTCGGCAAGCTCAAAGGGGCGGCGCCTCTGGCTGCCGCCAAGGGCATGGCTCGTGCAGGGCGTTGGGACGCAGCGATCAAAGGCTACGAGGGCTATCTGGCTACGAATCCCTTGGATGAGGAGGGGAACCTGCTCTTGGGGCAGGCGCTTGAAGCCGGCGGGTATTACGCCTCGGCCCTGGCGGTGTTCGAGTTCCTGGCTGAGATTGCTCCTCGGAACTCCGAAGGGCTCAAGAGCGCCGGGGCCATGATGGCCAAGCAAGGTGATCCTGCAAAGGCATTGGCCTACTACGAGCGTGCCCTTGAAGCGGATCCTCGCGATCGGGACGCGATGAAAGCTCGCAAGGATCTGGCGGCAGAGGCTGCCCTGGAGGGGGGTCGCTTTGACTCTGTGGATCACAGTCGTGAGCAGATCGTGGATCGCGAGGAGACGCAGTCTCTGGAGCGCGCCAACCGTCTGCAGATGTCATCTGAGGAATTGGACGCTGAAGTTGAACGCCTGGAGGCTCGTCTGGCGGAGGATTCGAGCGATGTGGAGGTCATGCTGGAGTTGGCTCGCGTGCAGGAAAAGCGCCGCGATCCCGGTGCGGCATTGGACCTCGTGGAACGTGCCCTGACTTTTCGCCAGGGCGACAGTGAACTGGCGGACCGGGCGGTGGCTCTGCGCGTGGCATCGATCAAGCGCCAGATTTCGCAGGCGGACAAGCTGGGGGACAACGAGGCCGCAGATCGTCTGGAGGCGGAACTGGGCGACTTGGAAGGTAATCGCCTGCGCCAAATGGTCCAGAGAAGGCCTGGAGATGCCTCCAGCCGCCTTGCCCTGGGGCGCTACCTGCTCGCGGCTGACGATCTGGATGGAGCCGCCGCGGAACTCCAGAAAGCGCTTGCGGACCCTCGGTTGGCCGCTGAGGGCCATTTCCTGCTTGGTCTGTGCTTTCGCCGGCTTAGTTTCTTGGACCTGGCCCGCAAGCAGTTCAATGAGGCCCTCGAGGATCAATCGACCCTGGACGACCGGGGGAGGGAGATCCTGTATAATCTCGGCGGAATTGCGGAAGCTGAGGGCGAAAACACCGAGGCGCGCGCCTTCTACTCAAGGATATTCGAGACCGATATCGGGTACCGGGACGTGGCCGCAAAGATGGAACAACTGAGCAAAGACTGATCATCAGCTGGTTTGAGCCCCGCCCCAAGGGTGTTGCCGGCTCGCGGTCCGCCTGGCGACTTTCATTTCGCCGCACTGAGACAGCAATACCGAACAAGTAGCATTCACCAAGTAAACATGCCCACATCCAATCAAGCAAAGAAGCGCATGCGCACTGACGCAGTCCGCCGAGTCGCAAACAAGGCGGTTTCAAGTGCCATGAAGACTGCCATGAAGAAGGTCCTCGACGCCGAGAACACTGAATCCGCCCAGGCCGCCTTGCCTAACGCAATGAAGATGGTGGACAAGGCAGCCAAGAAGAACATCATTCACGCAAACGCTGCCGCTCGCAACAGGTCTCGCTTGACGCGTGCTGCTGGCGCGAGCTGAGCAATTACGAAGAGCCTCGATCAATCAGGGCTCCGCACTGTCGGGATTCCTTCTGGATCTCAACCAATCTGATGGGAATGTTCGAAACCAGCGATACGAACTCAGCGCGATGGCACAAGCCTGTGCAGGTTCCGCGTGAGAAGGGTGACATCTTTTCGGCAGCATGCGAAATGGCTGCAGACATGCCGGGCTGGACTGTGTCAGAGACCGATGAGGCTGGCCTGCGGATTGTGGCCACGAAGCAGAATGGTTTTCTTGGTGGCACCTCCACCATCATCGTCTCTGTAGATGGCCCAGCCGACATCCCTAACTCATCGACTCATTGCCGTAGTGAATCGAACGGCGCCGTCCTCTCGCGGGACAAGGGCAACGTTGCTGAGTTCATCGAGAAGTTCTGGATGCGCGTCAGCTAGCTGCTGGCCTCAGCCAGCGATTTCTTCCAGGATCAGCAGCATCAGTGCGGTGGAGTAGATGCGGCCACCGCTGTATCCCCAGGGGCCCACGGGATCCCAGGAGCCCTGGTAGTCGTTCTTCTCCTCGCACTGGGCTTCGAGGGCTACCTTCTCCATGGGTTTCTTCCAACTGCGCCAGCTTTTGCTGTCCATGTGGGACATGGCCAGGGTTGCGTGGTACCAGTAGTACATATCATTGCCTTTAGCATCGGCATCCCACTCGGGGAGACACTTGAGCAGTAGATCTGTGTGCTTCTTCATGATGGGCGCGGTCTTGACAGTCTGACCGCAGAACAGTCGGCAGCGGAGGCCTACGGCGGTCATGGCCTCGCCCTTGTCGGAGGGGAAGTCGTCGTTGATGCCGTCTACTCGCGCGCTCATGGAACCAATGGTGTCGTAGCCCACGCGCCCCGTTCCCGGGTCAGTGACTTTGTCGAGCCACTTGATCGAGTACTCATGAATCGGCTTGGCCTTGATCTCTAGGTGAGGCTGGAGGGCGTCGATCGCTGTCAGCATCCAACCCGTGACCGAAGTATCGTTCTCGCCGATGGGCGGAACCTGATAGCGCCAGACACCCTCGGAATTGCGAGCTTTGCGGATGTACTCTTTAGCCTTGGTCAGGGCTGTCAACATTCTTGTGTCTGGTAGATCTTTGAAGTGCTTCTTGTTCGCGCAGAGGGTCAGGGTATCGGCCAGGGCCAGAGTTGCGATGGCATGGTCGTAATGAAAAGCTATGCCCAAGCTATCGCCAATGAGACCGCTCTCAGATTCCTGTTTCTCCAGGAGCCACTCGACGGCGGACAGGATTCCAACCGCGTATTCTCCTTGCTTGAGAGAACGCTTATCGCCCACGAAGGCCAGTAGCGCCAGCCCCGTAGAACCGACATGCTGCACATGCGTCCCCGCACCTTGGACGCATTGTGTTCCGCCTGCCCTGTTGTCCTTCCAAAACTCCTTGTGATTCCAGTATCCGTTCGGATTCTGATGTCGTGCCAGCCAGGCGAGCCCCATTTTGATGGCGTCTCTTGGTGCAGAGATGGTGGGCTCTTTCGTGTCGAGGTGGGTCAGTTCGAGTGTTGCGGGGACTTCGAGTGTCGGTGCGCTTGCCAGCAGGGCGCAGTTGATTAGTGAGAGCATTTATTCAGTCTATCCAGGGGCAGTTCTTCAGGGCAAGTGCCTGGTCGTACGGCATGGAAGGACCCTGGCGAGGCAAGAGACCACCCTCATTCGCAAGCGATCCCCTGAACCCGGCGGGCTCAGGGGATCGCTTGCGAATGAAGGTCGTCCTGGATCCGGTAGCGTAATCAGCGTGCTCCCAGCACCCGGGCGTAGCGGAAGTAGACTTCGAGGCAAAGGACCAGCAGAGCCGTGGAGTAAACCCGGCCGCCGCTGTAGCCCCAAGGCCCAACTGGGTCCCAGGACCCCTTGTAGTCCCCGTCCTTGCGCTGGCTGTTGAGCACTGCCTTCTCCATGGCCTTCTTCCAAGACTTCCAGTGCTTGCCTCCCATCTGAAACATGGCGTAGCTGCCGTAGTACCAGTAATACATATCTGTCCCTTTGCCTTCGGGATCCCACTCGGGGAGACGCTTGAGCAGCAGGTCTGCGTGCTTCTCCATGATCGGGTTCTCCTTGGGATCCTGGCCCATGAAGAAGCGGCACAGAAGGCCCACCGAGGTCATGGCCTCGCCCTTGTCTGCGGGGAAGTCGTCATTGATCCCATCTACCCGCGAACTCAAGGAACCTATGCTGTCGTAGCCCATACGGCCTGTTCCCGGGTCTGTGACTTCATCGAACCAGGTCAGGGCTCCTGCATAGGTTTCCTTTGAAATCTTGAAGCCACCTTCTTCCGCTGACTTGAGCGCAAAAACCATCCAGCCGGTGACCGATGTATCGTTCTCGCCAATGGGCGGGACCTGATAGCGCCAGGCGCCATAGGGGTTGCGGGAATTGACAATGTACTTGGTTGCATTGCGCACCGTGCTGCTCAGTATCGGTGTCTTGTTGGAGAGCACATAGGCCTCAGCCATGGCCAAGCTGGCGATGGAGTGATCGTAGAGAAAAGCTTCGCCGATGTCCTGGCCCAGAAGCCCGGTTTCGGGGTCTTGTTCCTTGCGCATCCACTTGATGCCTTTGGTGACCACGTCCTTGTACAGACCCTCGCGCAAGGTATGACCGTCTCCGAGGAAGGCAAGCAGGGCCAGGCCCGTGATGCCTGTGTCCTGGATGTGAGAGCCAGCGCCTTCAGAGCAATCGGTGCCGCCGCTGACATTGTTGATCCAGTACTCGTCCACATCCCAGGAACCATCTGGAGCTTGGTGGTTCTTGAGCCATTCCAGGCCATCCGCCAGCGCTTGGGCTGTGCCGCCGCCGCCAGCGCGCAGGTTGCGATTGCCGCCGAAGCGTCCGCCATACTTGCCGCCTGCGCCGCCACCAACACCGATCACGTTGTTGAAGTTCTTCTGGTCGAAGGGAGAGTTGGACATCATGTCCGGGTCGCCATCGGTCAATTCGAAGTCCTGGTCCACATCGACTTCGTTGTGGTCGGAAATCTCGTAGTCCTGGATGATCGGTTCCTCTTCGGTTTCGACCTCTTCAATTTCCTCCTCCTCTTCTTCCTCGGGATCCTCGACTACTTCTTCGGGAGCTTGAGCTGTAGTGGCATCGATGATGACTTCGTCCGGCGGGAAGAACAGATTCCACGGAATGGCCGCCAGCAGCATGATCGCAGCAAAGTGGGCCACAGCGGAAATCGCCAGCCAGGGCGCTCTCTCCATCCATTCATAGAGGACGTCGTTGAAGGAATCCTCGTGTTCCCAGGGCTTGGGAAGGGTCGATTCGATCTGAATGTCTTGATAGCGCGCTTCGCTCATGGTCTTGATTGATTCCTGGGTGCTCTCGGGGGCTCACGAGGGCCTGTGGGGGCCCAGCAGGGGGCATTGAGGACCTCGTCCAGCATCCAACGGCGGGGAACAGGGGGGGTTCACCATTCTATACCCGTAATGGGGTCAGTCACCGTCTGGCAGACCGCAGAGGGCGAGAATATTTCCAGGCTCAGGTCTAGCGGCCCTGAATCTCATGCCTCATCAAGACCGGGCGCAGGTCCGTGGGGTGCAGATGGCTTTTTTGGACCAGATGCAGTCGGGCGCGGGTCATGCGGCGCCGGTCCAACTCGCTGAGCAGGTGCTCTCGCAGGGACTGTTGGACCTGGAGGTCGGAAAAGGGCTTGGGGGGTGTTGCAGTAAGGCGCTCGCTGAGGGCGTACAGCACCATGGCCCGGCGTCCATCGCTGGCTTCGAAAGGCAGGGGCGCGGAGACGTGTCCGACCTGTGCCGCTGTGGCGAACTCATGCAGCAGGTCTGAATTGTGAAATGTCCGGGACATGCCCAGAATCTCGTCCAGAGTGCGCTGGATCGGTTCGCCTTGACCTCGATTTGCGTCCCAGGCGCTGGCCTGGGCTTCGAAGGTCGCTTCACCTTCAAGGACCTGGGTCCGCAGTTGCTCGGCGAGAAGCGTGACCTTATCCAGTCCGGCATCTGGTTCGAGTTCTGGGGCGTGTTCGTCTACGGGCAGGATGATGCGCAGAAGAATGACCTCTTCGGCAGAGCCACCGACGACCATGAGCTTCTCGGGATCAGCGGACTCGGCGAAGGCCTTGTAGGTGCTATAGAGGTAGCCAGGGCGGATGTAGCGATCTACGCTGACCCTCCCCGTGGGTCCGGGCTGCTTGCCAAGAGAGGAGTCGCGCCACGCATAGCGATAGAGGTCCGAGGTTACTTCCGTGCGGAATCTAGTGGGCGTCATGCGCCAGTCGTTTAGGCGCTTGGTGAAGCTGCTCGCGCCTCCGTAGCGCTCGACCTGACGTTCGAAGTGCTGTTCGACCAGGGACTCCACCAGCTTGGGATCGAAGCCTCGCGTGCGGCCTGCATCGATCTCGAGCTGGGTCATGGCGAGATCTTGCAGAATCGAGATCTGAATCGGACCGCGTTGAGCGCCCAGTTGCAGTTGACGACCCCAGTCCTGAGAAGGATCGCTCTCTGCCCTCAAGATGTCGCTGATGGTGATCACTTTCTCGCCGGAGATTCCCACTCCCCAGTCAAGATAGGCGCTTACCGGCAGATCAGGTCGGAGGCTGGGAGCGGGGAGTTCTTGTGCAGTTGCCGGCAGGGCCAGCCCGATGATTGCAGCGCAACGGGTCAACGTACGAGATTGCTGCTGGTCTGAGGAGAGGGCTCGCATTCATGTCATTGTCGGACTCGATTGCGCCCGGGGCAAGGACTGGTGTCTGCAAGTTCTCGCTCGCGGTTGGAAGCTGAGTGGTTCTCCTCCCTCCGTTGCTGGCTTGCGCGGGGCGCATAGGGAGTACGGTTGTCAGGGTCCGAGGCTTCCAGACCTCCGCTGCCAGTGAGACCATTTCCCATATTTGTGCCGCAAGGCCTGTGCCTGCTTCTGTTTTCCTGCGCCAATGATCAGGGTGGCAGCGATCTCCCGGCCCAAATTTCTTCGGCCTGTACGGTTTTTTCCACGAGTGATCCGGACGTACAGATCACTGCCTCTCAGCGCGGGGCTCTCATCTTGACAGGCATGACCCGCTGCGCTCAGCCGTTTGGAGTTCTTCCTGTCTGGGCGGAGTCGGCTCGGGGTTGAGGGTCGGGTGGTTTGAGAAAAAATCAACCAGATCGAGTCATGGGCGTTGCAACAAGCCGTGCTTCTGTGCTTGCCCATTGGGCTCTTGGTCACTTGAGGAGTTGGGACATCGTTTCCTGGAGCCATGAGTCCATGTCACCAGGCAGTCCCAGGGCCAAGGCGAAGAAGCAAGCGGTGATCGTTGCACTGAGCAGGATCGGAACCAGAAGTCTTCCAGTCTTTCTGTAGAGCCAACAACTGGCGAGGCCCTGGGCGAACAACATCAGAGCTGCCGATGGTAGGGCCGCCAGAAAGAGGGCCGGCAAGCAGCTTGAAATCAGCGCTCCCTTGACCCCGCTTCCGGCGGCACTCATGCGCGCGTAGAGGTGGTGGCGCAGGAACACCTCTTGACCGATGGGGACAATCGTGACCGTCAAGAACACAACAATCACCGTGAAGGCGGGATGCATGAACAAGGCCCAGAAATAGAGGCCCGAATAAGGGACCGAGTCTCCTGTCCAAATGTAGGTTGCGTAGCCCAGAATCGAGAATCCCAGACCGGCGGGGATTCCCCACAAGAGGCACTTGCCTGTGGAGACAGGTGAACCAAGGACTCCTGCGGTCTCCTGGCTGCGCAGCACCCACGAGCGTCTGGCACGAACGAGAAAGCCAACTGACGCCAGCAAGAAGCAGCGAACTACCCAACCGAGAGCGGTGGTGTGCACCTTGAATGGAGCCTGCGATTTCTTTCCAGTGCCTGTGGGTTCCTCGTACCCGAAGTTGGGCATTTCGGCTTTTATCCTCTCTTGGAAGTCTTCCAGGGAAGCAGAAGAACTCCCGTCAGAACTTGCGGTAAGAGGCCAATGGGCTTCGAATTTGACCTCCACGTAGGTTCGACTGTCGCTTACATAACGGCGAGATCGCACCCCTTCGATGCCGTCCCAACTGGTCACCCATCCTGTTAGCTCCAGGTCGTCGGCGGGTAGAGTGTGTTCTTGTGCCTCGATGCTCCAGGAATAATCGATGGTGTTCTTGTGGGCCGGTTCTTCTACGAATGAGCTGGCAATCAGAATCGGCACCAGGATGAGGCCTCCAATCCCCATGCTGATGGCCAGGTCCTTGAACCAAGTCCGCAGGATGAGAGAACTGGATGGTCCTGATGGAGCTTTCTGCATGTTGTCACCTAGGAGAAGTGGAAGTGGACCCTTAGATGGTATGGCTTTGGCAGTCTGCTCCCCGTTGTTTCTTGAACAAGGGCAGGGCTAGTAGGGGTTTGCGGCCCCGGGACATTTTCAGCGTACCTGCGAGGGGCTTGCATTGGAGTGGCCCGGGTCCGTTCTTGGAGCCTTGATACCAGTCAGGTGTTCGAGCCACGCCAGCGCCTGCAGGGGTTCCTGGCGGTCCATTGGCAGAACCACATGCACCAGGCCCGCGCGGATGCGGCGCACCTCGGCTTGGGAGCGGGCGAAGAGTCCTTCGAAGGCTACCGGGTCGCCGTATTCCACTAGATAGACCTCGTCGCGCAAGGCGATCCGGCGCACATCATAAACTTCCAGTTCCGTGCGTAGTCCCGCAAGGCGCAGAAGCATCAGAGCTTCGCTGGGGGGACGGCCGAAGCGGTCGCGCAGGTCCTGCTCGGCTGCGAGAGCTTCTTCCTGGGAAGATATCTCGGTGAAGCTGCGCAGGAGGTCCAAGCGCAAGACGGGGTCGGGGATCCACTCGGGGGGCAAGAGCGCAGCCACGCCCAGTTCCAGTTCCACCCCCGCTTCGGTGTCCTCCACCTGGGGCACAGCATCCGCGTCTTCTCCCGCCTGCATGCGCTCCACCGACATTTTCATCAAACGGCAGTACATGTCGTAACCCACCGCCGCGATGTGACCGGATTGTTGAGCACCGAGGACATTGCCTGCGCCACGTAGCTCCAGGTCCTTGATGCTGATACCGAAACCGGCTCCCAGGTGGGTCATTTCTTCCAGCGCCTTCAGGCGTTGCCGCGCGATGTCACGTAGAGGCTTGTGGCGTTCCACCAGAAGATAGCAGCGAGCCTGTTGGTCTCCTCGACCCACTCGTCCCCGCAATTGGTGCAGTTCAGACAGTCCGAAACGATCTGCATCCTCGATCAGGATTGTGCCCGCGGCAGCGATGTCTACGCCGTTTTCGATGATGGTGGTTGCCACCAGGACATCCGCCTCCCCTTGGGTGAATGATTCCATTACGGCGCGCAACTCGGCAGAGCCCATTTGTCCGTGCCCCACTGCGAAGGTCGCTCCGGGGACCAGTCCCCGTAGTCGACGCATGACTCCGTTGATGGAGGAGACCCTGTTGTGCAGGTAGAACACCTGGCCACCCCGGCCGATCTCTCGCTGGATGGACTCACGGACAAGATCCTCGTCGTCGATGTAACCAAGGATTGTCTTGATGGCCTGGCGGCCGGGTGGTGGGGTGGCGAGAGCCGAGATATCGCGCAGGCCGGAGAGGGACATGTGCAGGGTGCGTGGGATCGGCGTGGCGGTCAGGGTCAAGAGATCGATCTCAGCCCGCATGCGCTTGAAGTGTTCCTTGTGCTGCACTCCAAAGCGCTGCTCTTCGTCCACCACCACCATTCCTAGTCGATGGAAGCGTACATCTTTGGACAAGATGCGATGGGTGCCCACCACGATGTCCACTTCCCCGGCGGCCAGTCCAGCCAGGATTGCCTGGGCATCCTTGGGAGTCGTGTAGCGGCTGAGAGACTCTACGCGCACGGGAAAGTCTGCGAGGCGTGCGGTGAAGGTGGTGTTGTGTTGTTGCGCCAGAATTGTGGTGGGCACGAGTACCGCAACCTGTCCTCCGCCAGCTACCACATGGAATGCGGCACGTACGGCGATCTCGGTCTTCCCAAAGCCAACGTCTCCGCAGAGCATTCGGTCCATAGGCTTTTCACTGGCCAGGTCCTTGGTGATTTCCGCATGCGCGGCGACCTGATCTTCGGTGTCGGTGAATGGGAAAGATCCCACCATGTCTGCCACCATTCCTTCGTCCCCGTCCCAGGGATCGCGCTTGCGGAGAGCACGCTTGGCCTGCACCTCGATCAATTCTGCTGCGAGATCAAAGAGTCCTCGCTGCACTCGCTCCTTGCGTTTCTTGAAGGCCCCGCTGCCGATCTTGTCCAAGTTGGCGGTGGCGCCGCCGCCGATATAACGCTGAACCAGGTCGATGCGCGTGCTGGGCACATAGAGACTGACCTCATCAGCAAACATCAGGTGCAGATGCTCTTCTTCTCCAGCTCCGCGCTTCATGCGCACCAGCCCATGGAAGCGCGCTAGACCATGCACCGCGTGCACTACGAAGTCACCGGGGCGCAATTCAAAGAACGATTGGATTGCCTTGACTTTGTGGCGCGCGCCCTTTGAGACCTTGCGCTTTGTTCCCAATACACCCTTGAGTTCGTGATGGTTGACGATCAGCAGCTTCCAGGAGGGCATGCAAAAGCCCCTGGAAATAGTCCCCAGGCCCAGCTCCGCCTCTGGGACGCCACCTTGTGATGTGAGGGCTTCGTTCAATGCATGTCGGTCTGCTTCCCCGAGACACGCAACGATTACCCGGGACGAATCGACCACCTCGCGTAGGGCTTCAGCCGCACGGTTGATCCCTACCTCGAGGGCCTGAATCGAGCGGGTCTCGAAGCAAAAGTCATCTCCTGGCAGGGTCTGGAGGCAAAGTTCGCGTAGCTGCTCGCGGCGTTTGGCTATTGCGCTCAGGGCGCGTTCATGAGCCGCAGACCGTACAGCCAAGGCTTCGGCACGCTCTGTGTTGCGCAGGGGCTCGATGGTCACCATCAATGTATCCGTGCTGAAGAGATCCGTGGCGTGGGTTGCCGAGACATCGCCCACCTCGGCGGAATCTGCGGCGAGGCACAGGTGGAGATCCTCGAAGCTCTTGGTGGAGCGCTGGTCGGCGGGATCAAAAGTGCGCAGGGACTCGATTTCGTCCTCAAAGAACTCAATGCGTATGGGTTGGTCTGCGGCAAAGGGGAAGATGTCCAGGATGTCCCCTCGCAGGCTGATTTCGCCGGGAGTTTCAGCCAGTGGCTGGCGTTGGTAGCCTAGCTTGACAAGGTGCTTTAGCAGCCCTTCTGGGTCGATGGTGTCGCCGCAGCGAAAGGTGATCAGTTCCTTCTCCAAATCCTTGAGACCCGGCAGGGGTTGCAAGAGGGCAACCACGCTGGTGACCACAAGTCGCGGTTGGTGCTCTGGAGGGCCGGTCATACGCCGGGCGAGATCGATGCGTGCCATTGCTGCCCCGCCTTCGGCTCCCTCGCGCGATGGAAAGGCAGTTGCTTCGACGCCAAAGATCTCCAGGTCTTGCAGGAAGCCCATCGCTTCCCCGTCTGTGGCCAGCACCACCAAGCAGGGCCCCTCACCCAGGGCGTCATGGCTGGCGAGGTATGCCAGGATCAGTGCTTGGGATGAGCCCCATAGGCCCCCGACGGATACCTTTTGTTGATCGCCTTGCAGCAGGCTGATCAGTTCGCCGACTTCAGAGGATGCTTCAAGGTCCTGGGCCCGTAGCAGATGGGGCTGGTCGCTGTCGTTCACGGCGCTTCCCCATCGGTGAAGATTCCTTCGCCAAACTCCTGCGTTGCATCGTCCTGTGGGGCCGGGTTGAGTTCTGACAGGGCCGCTTCTGCGGCCAACCCCTCAGCTTCTTTGAGGGTAGATCCCCAGGCTTCCGGAAAGCAGCGCTCTTCAATCCGAGCCCGTACCAGAAAACGCGGAGCATGGGGCTCGCCCGCTTCCTCAAGCACCTCATAGGTCGGTGGCTCGCCCCCGTTTCTTTGCGCGAGTTCCTGCAGGCTTTGTTTCGGCACGCGTACACCTTCGTCCGATCGCGCACGCGAGAGAGGCTCCCCCAGGGTACGCTTGATGAATTCCGCCGCGGCTTCCAGGCCGCCGTCCAGGAAAATCGCGCCCAGTACAGATTCATAGAGCCCCGCTTTGACCGCCGCTGAAAGGTCATCACGGTTGAGTCCGCGCCCAACCTTCGTGCGCCCGGGCAAACCGAGTTTGTCTGCGGCTACTGCCAGGCTGGGCCGCGAGACTACATGGCTCTTGCGTACGGTGAGTTCTCCCTCTGAGAGATCCTCACGTGTGCGGTAGAGGTCATCCACGACTACCAGATCGAGCACCGCGTCCCCCAAGAACTCCAGGCGCTCATTGTGGCGCATGCCCATCGATGCGTGCGTCAAGGCTTGAGTCAGGAGGCTCTCATCCTTGAAGGCGTATTCAATCGGATCGGGGGTGACCATGGGGGCAGGATCAGATAGGGGCACGCTCAGGTGCCCTGAGAAGAGACAAGGGTACGCATGGGATGCGGGAGGGCAAGGGATCGGAGATAATGAAGCGCTGACCCAGGGTCCTCGTAGGTGACTCCCATGCGCAAGAACGACCATCTGATCGAGCCCTTCCTGGCGGGCCTGCCCAAGCCAAAGTCCAAGGCGCGTGTGCGCCTGGTGCCGCTTCTGGTGGTCATCCTGGTTGTGATCGCGCTGGCGGCTCTGCTGTTCTAGGGCCTGGTGGAGGCACTCAGAGGCGTGAATCCACCGGGTAGCGGTCCCACCAGGCGCTCGTGTTCCCGCAGGGCGAACCGGTCCGTCATGCCCGCCATGTAGTCGCACACAGCGCGTTCGAGACCCTCCGACTGCGCCCAATTCTGGTACCACTCGGGTAACTCATCGGGTGCCGCGCGCAGGGTTGTCCAGAGCCCGTCGAGTACCTTGCGTGCGAAGGTCAAGAAGCGCTCAAGGTGTTCATGGCAGTAGAAGTGCTGATAGAGGAACTTATGTAGTTCCGCGACTTCACGAGCGATCTCGGTTCCGTGACAGATGAGCATGGAACCATGTTGCTGCGCAGCCTCCGCGTCTGTTGGTTGAGCCTCGTCGAGGGCGAGCTGGGAGCTTTCAATCAGATCAGAGATGCAGATCCCCAGCACTTCGTTGGTGACCCGTGATACGCGCAGCTTGTTGTCCCCATCGGCTGCGAGGAACCCGGGATGGCGTTCGTTGACCTGTGCTTCTGCTCTCCGCCAAAGGGAACTCTCTGCTCGTAGGTCTTCTTCTTGGAACATTCCGGCCAGCAGGCCATCCTCCAGGTCGTGCTTGTTGTAGGCGGAAGAGTCCGCCAGATCGACCACTTGGGCTTCGAGGCAGGGCCTTGGATGTCTTGGCAAGAGGTCCTCAGGCCAGTCCCGATCGGCCTCGTGCTTGAGCAGTCCAGCGCGCACTTCACAGGTCAGGTTGAGGCCTCTGTAATCGGGGGAGCGTCGTTCCAGCTGGTCTGCCACTCGCAGCACCTGGGCGTTGTGCCGGAAGCCTCCGTGATCTGCCATCAGATCATCGAGAGCCCGCTCACCGCGGTGTCCAAAGGGCGGATGCCCAAGGTCATGGGCCAGGCCCAGGGTCTCGCACAGGGCCTCATTCAGTCGTAGGGCTCCCCCTATACTGCGCGCCACCTGGCAGACCTCCAGGCTATGGGAGAGGCGCGTGCGGTTGTGGTCTCCCTCTTCATTGAGGAACACCTGGGTCTTGTACATCAGTCGCCGAAAGGCTGTGGAGTGAGTGATGCGGTCGCGGTCACGCTCGTAGACCGTGCGCATGGGGTCGATTGCCTCTGGCTCTCGACGACCGGCGCTTTCCGCAGAAAACCTGGCCCAGGGGGCGAGGTCCCGGCGTTCGCGTTCCTCCTTGGCGAGGCGGTTGAGGAAGGCAGCTTGCTTCACGTGTAGAGAGGTCTGTGGCGGGTGGATCGGATCACACGATCATTCATCGGCTCATATTCTATGCTGCCTGAGAGCCCAGCATGAGATGCGTGCCTGTCCGGTGGTGGGGAAGCCTGCAGCCTGCCCGGCAGGCATGTCAGAATGCTGTCAACCCATGAGTTCCAAGCCCTCTATTCCCCCTTGGTTCGAGACTGCATTTCGAGCGGAGTACTTGGAGGTCTATGCCCACCGGGATCAGGCCTCTGCAAGGGCAGAGGTCGGATTCCTGTTGGGCCAGGGACTGTGCGGGAAGGTGCTGGACCTCTGTTGTGGTCAGGGTCGACACCTGATCGCCATGCGCGATGAGGGGATTGATGCCTTTGGCCTGGATCTTTCGCAGGAGTTGTTGATGCGTGCGGGGGCCCTTGAGGGGGGTCAGAAGACTGTGGGCTCCCTTGCCCGTGCTGATCAGCGGATGCTGCCCCTGCGCGACGAGTGCTTCGATGGGGCGACCCTGCTCTTCAGTTCCTTTGGCTATCACGATGATTGCGGAGACGCGGCAGTGATCGAGGAACTGAGGAGAGTACTCACGCCCCAGGGGCTCTTGGTGTTGGACCTGATGAATCCCGACTCGATTCGAGCTGGTCTTGTGCCCCATTCCGTGCGCGAAGAGCAGGGCCTGCGGCTGGAAGAGACCCGCAGTCTCTCTGAAGATCGCAGACGCGTACGCAAGCGAGTACGTCTCAGCCGCACGGGGTCCGAGCCCCTGGTCTGGGAGGAAGATGTGCGGCTGTACGACCCGGAGGATCTCGATGCCCTGCTCGAGGACCACGGATTCCTTGTGGAACGCCGTTGGGGGGCCTTTGGTGCACAGGTCTTCAATGCGCAAGCTCCTCGCCAACTTGTCTTTGCGCGCAGGGCCGCTGGGGCCACCTCCTGCCCGGTATAATCAGGGCGTCTGAGTCCTATGTGGTTCCAGGGCAATAGATGAGAAAGTACCCATGCAGCAGTCCAACATCGTATTCAGCGAAAAAGCTCTCGAACTCAAGGCCATAGCCCGCGAGATAGCAGACAAGCACGTTCGCCCTCTTGCCTCAAAGTATGACAAGGCTCAGGAGTACAATTATGATGCCGCGCGAGCGGTTGCCGAGGCTGGTCTCTTCCGCACCTTTATCCCAGCTGAGTACGGCGGACATGGTGCCGGCGTGCTTGCACTGGCTCTAGTAGCTGAGGAACTGGCCAAGGCTGATTCTGGGTTTGGAGTGGCCTTCGCGGTCAATGCCCTGGGATCCTTTCCCATTATTCTCGGGGGCACAGAGGAACAGAAGCAGCGCTGGCTTCCTCAGATTGCCGCCGGGGAGAAGATGGTCGCCTTCTGCCTCTCTGAGAAGTTTGCTGGATCCGATGCGCAGGGGCTCTCCGTACGCGCTTTCGAGGATGGTGACGACTACATCATCTGTGGCGAGAAGAAATGGACCACCAATGGCGGGGTGGCGGACATCTATTCGGTCTTCGCGGTTACCGAGCCGGACTCCAAGTCTCGCCGAATCAGCGCCTTTGTGGTGGAAAAGGGCACCCCCGGTTTCGAGATCAAGAAAGTCGAGGACAAGATGGGTATTCGCTGCGTTCCCGTGGTGGAGACACATTTCGATCATGTGCGCGTGCCCAAGGCCAATTTGATTGGCGGCCGCGCGGGCATGGGCTTTCGCCACGCCATGTCGACCCTTGACTACGCCCGTCCGGGTGTGGCCGCGCAGGCCATGGGGGCTTCACAGGGGGCTTTGGATCTTGCAACGGTCTATTCGAATCGCCGCAAGCAGTTTGGCGTAACGATCGCCAACCATCAGATGGTCCAGCAGATGCTGGCTGATATGGCCATGAAGACCGAGGCCTCGCGTCAGTTGGTCTATGCGGCCGCGGCGGGCATTGACGACACAGGCCCTTCCCCCTTGAACAGCAAGATGGCGGCCATGGCCAAGTGCTTCGCCACGGATGTTGCCATGGAAGTGGCCACTGACGCTGTCCAGGTCTTTGGGGGCTATGGATTTATGGAGGACTATCCCATTGCCAAGTTCTTCCGAGACGCGAAGATCCTGCAGATCTACGAGGGCACCAATCAGGTCCAGCGCCTGGTGATTGCGCGCCATCTGATACGGGAAGCCGCGGAACTGGAGCACCTGAGCGAGTTCATCCCCACCGAGGTGCAGGAAAGCTACTCGGAAGAACTAGTCGGCTCGCGGAACATCTAGCGGGCTGGAAGGCAGAAAGCGGCTTCTGGCTTCTCTGTCTCGGTGATTCACCAGATTGGTCAGCGGTGTTCCTGGTGGCCAGGATCCATCCGAAGCTACTGCCCTGGGTCCGGATCGTTCAGGGTAGAACTAGGGTTTATACTTATCTGAATAAGTATTTTTCTGTCCGTTCGGTATCTTTCTGGCTCTGGCTCAGTATGTTGCACAGTTGAGCCATGTCCCCCACATGGATCTTGAAGCGCAATGCCTAGTCTGCCAATCATCCCCCCAGGACCCTCTCGCAGAAGGTCTGCAATCCAGAAGGCATCGAATCTGTCTGGCATTGCCGTATGTGGGGCCCAGGGCAGCGTTACGGGCGCATGACCAGGGAATATTCGGGGAGTTCTTGGAACCAGAGGCCAGTTGGCCCCACTAACCAACCTTAGAGAGAGGGAAATTGGAAATGAACAGGAAGAACACGATCAGTCTTGAGGACCTGGATACCAAGCTCGACGCTTGGGCAGATGAGCCTCAGAAATTCGAAGGGCGCATCAGGCGCCTGGCCAGCAAGTGGAACCGAGAAGGTACATCCTTCGAACTCAAGGATCCCACCAGTTGGAGAGCCCCTCGCCGGTCAGCCAACGGTGTGGTCACCATCGAGGATCAACTGCGAGCCGAGATAGATTCGATCATCATCATGGGGCGGGACGAGGAAGCGAGACACGCTCGCCGGATTGAGTTCGTTAGGACCTGCCTGGAGCTGAGCCTCGAAGAGCATGGGCTACAAATGAGTGATCTGGAGGGTCGCGTCCATTATCACCCACAGACCTTCCGGGATCTTGAGCCTACAGAATGTGAGTTGCCTCGGGATGTATTCACTCGTTGGAAGGAACTCCATAGCCTGCGCACAGAACTGGTGGAACGCAACCTGTACCTGGCCCTGATCAACGTTGAGCGGTACGCGCACTTTGGTGTGCCTCGCCTGGATTTGGTCCAGGATGGTTCCGCGGCTCTCTTTCGGGCAGTAGATGGTTTCGACTGGCGCCGTGGTCTGCTTTTTCGCACCTACGCCGTGCACTGGCTGAATCAGGCTTTCCGCAGTCACCTCTATAACCACGGCCAGACCGTGCGTATCCCCGTCTACTTGCAAAAAGCCATGCGACATGTGAAGGCAGCAATGGGCAAGCTCGGGAACACCAGCTCCTCGGCCGCAGCAATCGCGGACTTGACGGGTATGCGATTGGGCCTCGTGGAAAGCGCCTTGACCGCAAGCCGTTCGACATTGTCCATCGATGCCTCGTCCGGTGACGAAGGGGATGGTCCGGGGCTTGCGGATAGTTTGAGCGACGAGCAGTCCGAGGGGCTCTATCAACCATCAATGGAAGATGTGACTCTTCGCGAGGGTCTAGGTGAGGCTCTTGACCTGCTTTCCGAGCGCGAGCGCCTGGTGCTGGAACGCCGGTACGGCCTCGGTGCCTTCGATGAGCACACCTTGTCAGAGTTGGCTGGGGAATTGGGCGTCAGCCTTGAGCGAGTGCGTCAGATCCAGATGCGAGCCCTCGGCAAGTTGCGCACCCCCGCCCTGCGAAAGACGGTCGATCCGTTCATCTGATGATCGAGTCTGACCCTATTCCCGGCACAAAACCGGGGGGTTTCTGGTGTGAGCACCTGGAATTGGGAGACCAGCAAGATACTGGGGGGTATCGTGTGAGTCATGGAGAACCCCAGGGTGCACGCCGAGCCATTTCATGTAGCAGTGAGTAGGGCTCAGCAGTCTTCATCCCAAGATTCAGGGCCAGCCCAAGATCCAAGCACGAAGGCCAGGCCCGCCCGGGCCTTGGCTCACGGATCCCTGCGCACGACCTTCATGGATCTGGTCGGGCGGCCGCCCTATGAGAGCGAATACGAGCGGTGGCTTGGCTTGGGCAGGGACAAGCTGTTGGATGCCCTGTTGGGGAGCGAGGAGTTCTGGGGGCACTGGTGGAGCGAGCAGCTCTACTACTTCCTGCTGGTGGACAACTTTCAGCCCATAGCGCGTGCTACGAGGGAAATTCCTGACAAGCTGGCGGGGGGTCGCATGGACTACCGAACCGCTTTGCACCGCATTGCTCTGACATCGAGCTTTGACCAGCGCAACCCTGGCTCAGATACCTTTGTCACTGTTGTCATGGAGCAGTTCTGTGGCCTGGTGGTTCAGAAGAATCGGCGGGATCTGGAGAGCGGCAAGCGCGCCTATGATGGGGGCAAGGGCAACTTTCTCGGCACCATCGTCAACAATCAAGCCGAAGTGATCGAGGTATGCGTCAACCACTCCAAGGCTTCTAAGCACTTCTTGGCGCGCGAGTACCAGCGCCTGGTGCACGCCTCGGGGGACAAGAAGGCACTCGCCAATCAAGCCCGTCGCCTGCATCGGGATCCTTGGAAGTACCTGGCCACGGCCAGGGACTGGTTGCTTTCTGAGGAATACAATCAGCGGCTCGAGAGGCTTGAGCCGAAATCCAACTCCCTGTTCCTGAACGGCCTCTTCGTGGATCTGCTCGACCGCTTGCCTGCGGAGGAGGAGCTTGATCCCATGCGCACAGCCCTTGATGCTCTGGCTGACCCGCGTCCCCTGCGCTCGGTAGTGGTGCGTCTGCTGCTGGATTCCGGGCGCGCCAAGATTCCTGAGAAGGACACAATTACAGACCCCACACGTTGGATCGGAGATAAGTTCCAGCGTCTTCTCGGCCGTGAGGCCACAGGGGAGGAACTGAGGGTTTTTGTTGGCATCTTTCATCAACCGGACTGTCGTCCAGTGACAATCCTGTACGCTCTACTGTCCCATCCCGAATATCAGAGCTATTAGGCCCTGAATTCACCAGCAGCCCTGCGGAGGCACATCCACAATGGAACAATTCAACTTTGATCGCCGTTCCTTGATACGAGGCGCCGCATTGGGTGCTGCGGGAGCACTCTCACCAGGGCTGGCCAGCAGTTTCTCCTTGCCCCTGCAGAAGGGCCGCAAGACGAAGCGTGTGGTGTTGGTTGCCTTTGCAGGCGGTGTACGTACACGCGAGACATTTGGCACACCGGACAACATTCCAAACATGCGCCAACTGGCGGATGAGGGTGTGCTCTACACCAATGTGGCCACGGCCAACCTTGGCCACTTCGGCGCGACCATGTCGATATTCACCGGCGTCAGCGAGCCACGGGGCATTCGTGAGAACGCACGAGGTCAGGAGCCAACCCTCTTTGAGTACCTGCGCAAGGGACTCGCCATGCCCAAGGAAGACATTTGGGTCACGACAACCGGCGGCGCACAGCAGGTGAATTACTCATATTCTCTGCACCCTGAATACGGCCCAAAGTACGGTGCGAACATCTTGGATGGTGAGGGGATTTTCAATACGGAGTTCAAGCAACTGCTCGATACCTGGGGTATGCCGGAATCCATGGGCGAAGGGGAAAAGGCCTTGCTTGATCAACTTCGCAAGGGCGTAGGCGGTGGACCTGATGCGGTGCGCGAGGCCGAGCGTCTTGCGCGGGTGGAGGAGTACATCCTGAAGGAACTGACTCAGGGCACTTCCGATATCACGGGAACGGCTGCTGGAGATCGCAAGGCCTTGCGCTTGGCGCGCAATCTCCTGTCCCTCTTCCGACCCAAGGTGGTGGGTGTAGTGTTGCAGAACGCTGATGTGGCTCACGGGTCCTACAACGCTTACTCAGAGGTGGTGCGCCAGAACGACGCGGCCATCGGCGAACTGGTCACGGCGATTCGCGAGGACGAGGAGCTAGCTGAGTCCACTGCTGTGATTGTGATGCCGGAGTTCGGACGTGATCGGGACCTGAATTCACGACGCGGTTTGGATCATGGTGATGGATCGCCGGACCTGCGCCGGGTGACTTGCCTTGCTTGGGGTCCTGACTTCAAGCGTGGCGTGGAGATTGATTCCGAGCAGCGCACTACTGATGTGGTGGGCACGGTCTGCGAGTTGTTTGGAACCACTGCCCCCCTCGCCCGTGGTGGCCGATTGACTGGCCTCTATTCCTGATCGCGTGGACTCTGACCAGTCTCTCAAGCCTTTCCGCGTACGGTCACGCTGGGGATGGTGGCCCATTTTGCCCATGGCGCTTGCACTGCCCTTCTTGGTGGAGGGAGTTCCTGCGGGTTCGACTTTCCAGGATTCAGATGGGGTCATTCAAATGGACATCGAACCTCACCCGGTGCCCACCCAGCCGGCAGCGGGAGGTGAGGGTTCGGATGGTTGCTTGCATTGTCATCAAGGCGTAGAGGACATGCACCCTTGGCTTGCTCTCTCATGCGTGGAGTGTCACGGGGGAGATCCCACCACCCACAACAAGGTCAAGGCCCATGTACCCAACATTTCCAACAGGGACACGGACGAGCGCGTGGCCCCCCTAGCCAAGGATCTGGCCTGGCGGCGCTTCAAGAACCCCGCTGACCTGCGGGTGATTGATGTGACCTGTGGCACCTGCCATGAGGAGGCCTGTAAGGACCTGTTCCTTTCATTGCACGGCACTACTGCCGGGCACCTGTCAGATGGCTTCTACGAGATCGGCCAGGTCCCGAAGAAGGGCTCGCTCTTCGGCGTCTTTCCCGTGCCCGGGCACTTGACCGATGAAGGTGATGTGGACCGTCTGATTCAGCCGCCCGCCTTCTCTACCGCGGACGATGAGACGCGCCTGTCCAGCCACTTCCCTGATCTGATTCGCAAGGAGTGCATGCAGTGCCATTTGTGGTCGCCGGGCCGGGGTTTGCGGGGCCGAACGGGTTTCGATGGGGATTATCGTGGTGAAGGTTGTGCTGCCTGTCATGTGCCCTACGCCTCAACCGGTTTGTCTGACACGGCGGATCGTTCGATTTCCAAGACAGAACCGGGTCATCCTCGTCGGCATGTAATGACGTCTGCGCCCAGCACCCAGACATGTGTCAGTTGTCACTATGGGGATGCATCCATCGGGCTCCACTTTCGAGGGCTGTCCCAATTGCCTCCCAACAGCGCGGGGGGCCCGGACATCGAAGGCACAACGAATGTACGACTGAATCGTACCTTCTATGTGAACGACAATCTCTTGACGCCGCCGGATGTGCATCATGAGTTTGGCATGCACTGCGTGGATTGTCATGGGCGCGGGGATGTGATGGGGGACGGTGCCCTGCACGGGAGCATGGAGCATGCGGTGGCGATCTCCTGCGAATCCTGTCACGGTACGTTCGATGCTCGCGCTACCATGACCACCGCTCGCGGTGAGGCGCTCGACCATGTTTGGCGAGACGGAAGTCAACTGTTTCTGAAGAGCAAAGTCACGGGCAAGACCCATCGAATCAAAGAGGTCATGGATGTGCTCGATCCGGACCATCCCGATCACATTCCCGCTGCAGTTGCTGCCATGAACAGCAATCACGGAAGTCTTGAGTGCTACGCCTGTCATGCGGGGTGGAATGTGAACTTTCTGGGCTTTCATTTCTATCGCAATGAGAGCCTGACGCAAATGGACCTGATCACCGGGCGGCGCACCAAGGGCCGCGTGACCACCCAGGAAAAAGTATTCACGAGTTGGAAGTCCTTCTACGCAGGACTCAACGAGAAGGGCCGTATCGCGCCCTACCTGACCGGCTTCTCCACTATGGGCACGGTGGATGCTGAGGACGGGACCCGTATTCTGGACCAGGCCATGCCTGAAACCGCTGCGGGTTTGTCGGGGATGACCATGATCCACCACCAGATGCACACCACCCGCCCCACGGCCCGCGAATGCGTGGAGTGTCACCGTTCGGGCGGTACCTGGGGTCTGGGTACTTCGAACTTCCGCCTGGGCCGCCAGATCGCTTTTGTGGCGGACCGGCGGGGAATCGAGGCGGTGGCACTCAATCGACAGAACATGGCTGGCTCAATTCCCCTGGGCAAGTTTGTCCTGCCGGATGTGGTGGACCTGGAGTTGGACTGCGATCCCTTGCAGGGCTACGGCAAGATCCTCTATGCCAGCGAAGGTGGACGTGGAATTCATGTATTTGATGTGGCAGATCCACGCGCCATCAACCGGCTGGCGTTTATTGAGACGATTTCTCCTCGGGGCATGGCCAAGGCCGGGGACCATCTGTTCATCGCAGATGGCATTGGGGGCCTGCGCGTAGTGGATGTGAGTGCTCCTGCCAGCCCCAAGGTTGTGGGTCAGTTGCCGCTCTTCGATGCACAAGAGGTTGAGGTCCGTTGGCCTTACGCTTATCTGGCGGATGGGACTGGTGGTCTGGCAATTGTCGATATCCGCGATCCGATTCGACCGCGTTTGATCAGCGGCCTTGGTTGGGCAGTGGGCGCAAACGAGACCATGGCGGCTATCGATCTGGATTTGGTGTTTCAGTACAGTCGGCCTGCGGTTTTGTACGGGGATGTGACGGCCCCCTATCGCACTGATGCGCGCAATTTATGCGCTGTAGTGGACGAGAATGCGGGCTTGATCCTGATCGATGTAACCGAGCCCAGCTATCCAAAAGTGGTCTATCCCAACCCCAGTCGCCGAACGCGTGCGAGTCGGCGGCCTGGGACCCTCTATCGGGGCCTTGCCCTGCGCTCCAAGGTTGATCCAGCGCCGCCCTTGGGTGGCAGGCGAACAGCGGAGACCGATTATGTCTACCTGCTGGAGGAGCGCACCCAGGGCAATGGGGATCAGGTTTCTTCCGTGCGGGCGATTGACGTGGCCAATCCTAAGCGCCCGCGCGTGATTGATTCTCTTCGAGTTGAAGGCTCCTCCGAGTCGCTGGTGCACCTTTCGATCTACAACCAGCCCTTCCTGCAGCCCCTGGCCCTGGTGGCCGGTGATGAGGGTGTCAGTCTGGTGGACCTGACCAATTCGGAGAGCCTGGAGTCCGGTGGGGTGTTGATGAGCATCCGTAACGCCTACGCCATAGCGGTGGAGGAGTTCCCCCTCGACGCCATGATTGATCCTTCCGGTCGCCGTCTCAAGGATGTGAGTCACGAGGGTTCCCGTTGGTTGTTGCCGAGGGAAGTAGCGAATATTCTCGATGTACCGGGCGAGTTGTTGGGAACGATCAAGAAAGACGAACCTCCCTTGGCGATTCCCGGCCACAGCGCACGTTTGTTTTTCATTCGGTACGACGAGAGTCGCGATGGCCTTCTAACCGGAGCCGAACTCGCCAAGGCTGGGAGTGTTCTCGATCGTAATGGGGATGGTCGCGTAACCCTGGCAGAAGCCGCGCTTGTGGGGCAACTGTTCGAGAAGCCAAGGACCGCGGCGGCTGAGCCAGAGCAGGTTGTCTTTGGCGAGGAGCGTACGGATCCCGACGGTGATCTTGCGCGCTTGCTCGACGGTCATGATGGCCGTGTTCATGATCGAAACCGAGACGGCCGCCTTGATCGCGGGGAGATGTCACATGCACTCTTTGCGGCATTGGACTTGAACGGTGATGACCGCCTGAACCGTGGCGAGCTTTCGCGGCACCCGGGTCGCGCCCGGCAGATTCGTTACGGGGACGAAGGTGCTCTTGAGGACTTCAGCAAGCGCGACCTGAACAAGGGCGGCACCATTGCAATTCGGGAGTTCAAGATTCTCGACCCTGAATGGATGGCACTCGATCGGGACTCAGATGGAGGAGTGCAGCTGCCAACCCTGCGCAAGGATCGGGGACGTGGAAATGTGGTCTTGCCTCTGCCATCCGAGTGGCCCGTGCGCAGGAATCTGGCTGTTCCCCTGCCGCCCCTTCTGGAGGATGGCGCCTTGGCGGCTTTCGACAAGAATGGGGATACGGATCTCTCGCAGCGTGAGTTGCGTGACCGAGAGGATCTGTTGGAGCTTGCCGATCAGGACTACTCGGGCCTGCTTGAGAGCAATGAGTGGATGCGCCTGGAAGCAATCGCCAGGGGCGGCAATCTCGACTCCCTGTCTGACAGCTTTTTGGAGCGCTGGGATTTGGATGGCAGCGGAGAGGTTGAGGAGCACGAGCTGCCAGCCTTCGCCCGTCCTGTTCTGCGTCAGCGACGCCCTAAACGCTAGGCCCGCCATTGGTCGCAATTGAGCCCCATTTGTGAGGCATTTTTGCCATCTGGCCCAGAGAATTGTCACCCCTTTTGGGGCCTGGGATCGCGCCTGTGATAACCTCCGCGGCTGCCCCATGGACCTCAAGATCCCTCCTATCGATCCGACCGCTCTGAGCGGCCGCAAACCCGGTTGGCTCAAGGTGCCTCTGCCGGGGGGTGAGGGCTATACGCGCTTGCGTCGGCTGACCCGTGAACTCAAGCTCAATACGGTTTGTGAGGAGGCCCACTGCCCAAACATCGGTGAGTGCTGGAAGGGCGAGCGGGCAACCATGACGCTGATGGTTTTGGGGGACGAGTGCACTCGGAGGTGCCGATTTTGCGCGGTCAAGACAGTTGAACGTGCTGCGGCTCCGGACCCAGCTGAGCCCGAGCATGTGGGGCGCGCTGTGGCAGCCCTTGATCTTGACTATGTGGTCATTACCAGCGTGGATCGGGACGACCTGGAGGATGGTGGGGCAGGGCACTACGCCAACTGCGTTCGTTCGATCCGTAGTCATTCGGCGCAAACGATTGTAGAGACCCTGATTCCCGACTACACCGGTTCCATGCTCAAGACCTTGATGCAATCGGAGCCCGATGTGCTGGCACACAATGTGGAGGTGGTGCCGCGCTTGCAGCGCCGCATCCGGGATCCTCGCTGCTCCTTTGAGAGGTCATTGAATACCTTGCGTGAGGCTCGCGTGCTCTCATCGCGTGTATTCACCAAGTCTTCATTGATGCTCGGATTGGGCGAAAGCGAGGCTGAGGTGGAGGAGGCCATGGGGCTCCTCCGGGCCGCAGAGGTGGACTTTCTGACCCTGGGCCAGTATCTGCGTCCCTCACCTCAACATGCTCCGGTGCGTGAGTATGTCACACCCGAACGCTTTGACGCCTACGATCGCCTGGGAAGGGCAATGGGATTCCGTCAAGTTGCTTCTGGGCCCTTGGTGCGCTCCAGTTACAAGGCGGGCGAACTCCAAGCCGCTTACCTTGTGCGCGAGCGGCGTAAGGAGGAACATTCAATATGACCGAAATGCTGACCATGTTCAAAGCCGATGGATCTGCTCCAGACTTCAACGGCGCTCTGGATGAGAAGGCGTTGATCCATTGCTATCGCACCATGCTGATGGTGCGTGCCTTTGATGACATCTGCATGAAACTGCAGCGCTCGGGCAGGATTGGTTTTTCGATCCCCAACAAGGGTGTCGAGGCCACCCAGGTAGGGGCTGCAAGCGCCCTCCGTGCGACGGACTTTCTCTTTCCAAGCTACCGAGACTTCGGCATGGCATTGCACCATGGTGCCAAGCCTGTCGACATGATGCACAACATGTTCGGCAACGCGTCTGACTCGGCCCGCGGCCGACAGATGTCAGTTCACTTTTCGTTTACCGATCCTGTTCGTTTCTTCTCGATCAGTTCTCCGATAGGTACGCACTTGCCCCATGCCGTGGGTGCGGCCTATGCTGCTCAGGCCTTGGGCAAAGATGATGTGAGCTTGGCTAGCTTCGGCGATGGAGGCACATCGAGCGCTGGATTCCATAGTGCCTTGAATTTGGCAGGTGTTTGGAAGGCGCCGGTGATCTTCCTGTGTCAGAACAATGGGTGGGCGATTTCGTTGCCCGCAAGCGGTCAAACTGCCTCTGATGGCTATGCAATCAAGGCCAAGGCCTATGGCATGCCCGGCGTCACGGTGGATGGCAATGATCTACTCGCAGTCAATCAGGCGGTCAGCGATGCTGCAAAGCGTGCGCGTGGAGGTGAAGGTCCTACCTTGATCGAGGCTTATACCTACCGCATGGGTGGGCACTCTACTTCGGATGATCCCACCAAATACGTGCCCGCCGAGGAACTCGAAGAGTGGGCAAAAAAAGATCCGGTGTTGCGCATGCAGCGTTTCCTCGACAAGAGCGGTCTGTGGGACGAGACACTGGAGGAGAAGCTGCTGACAGAGTGTGCTGATGAAGTTGCCCAGGCTGCCAAGGTTGCCGAGGCGACTCCTGGTCCGACTCTAGAAACGATCTTTAGCGATGTGTACGAGACCCTCCCCTTACACCTGCGCCGTCAGGGTGAGCAGGCCTTCGAATTGGCCGAGAGAAAAGGCGGCGCAGACGCTGGAGGCGGTGCTTTTCCACTTTGATTCCGCAACGCCCCCCGATTCACCAAGCAAGCACAGACACCATGACAACACTTACTCTGCTCCAGGCGGTAAACGAAGCGCTGCACACAAAAATGCGCGAGGACGAGCGCGTGGTGGTTTTTGGCGAAGATGTGGGTCCTAAAGGAGGTGTCTTTCTAGCCACCGAAGGCTTGACCCAGGAGTTCGGCAAGCAACGCTGCTTTGACACGCCCCTTTCCGAAGATGGCATCGTTGGGGCAGCGGTGGGCATGGCGGTCAACGGACTCCTGCCTGTGTGCGAGATACAGTTCCAGGACTTCATCTTCCCCGCTTTTGACCAGATTGTCAGCGAAGCGGCCAAGTTGCGTTATCGCTCCGGCGGTCAGTACACAGCTCCCATGGTGATTCGTACGCCCTACGGCGGCGGTATCCGAGGGGGTCTGTACCACAGCCAATCCGGCGAGGCCTACTTTGCGCATACT
Organism: Planctomycetota bacterium; assembly: GCA_002686945.1. GTDB lineage: Bacteria > Planctomycetota > UBA1135 > UBA1135. The sequence continues at coordinate 96,715 of NYYZ01000037.1, read as the reverse complement.
CCCGGTTTGAAGGTCGTGATCCCTTCCACGCCACACGATGCCAAGGGACTCTTGATAGCCGCCATTGAAGATCCCGATCCTGTACTCTTTCTGGAGCCCAAGGCCCTCTATCGCTCAGTCAAGGGCGAAGTACCCGAGGGAAGTTACAGCGTTGATCTGTCAACAGTACGTACTGTGCGCGAAGGGTCAGATGTGACGGTTTTCTGCTACGGAGCAATGGTGCCGGTTTGCGAGAAGGCCGCCGCCAAGGCTGCTGAAGGTGGCATAGAGTCGCATGTGATTGACCTGCGCACGTTGCTTCCTCTCGACGAGGAAGCTGTCCTGGATGCGGCCAGGAGTACTGGGCGCGTTGTGGTGGTACATGAGGCTCCCCGTTTTTGCGGTTATGGCGCTGAAATCAGCGCCTTGATTGCTGAGAATGCAATCGAGTACATGGAAGCCCCCGTCAGGCGTGTCACGGGATTCGACACTCCCTTTCCAAACACTCTTGAACACCATTACATGCCGGACGAGCGTCGGGTCCTCGATGCGATTGAAGGTGTGGCTTCTTTTTGACCCCAGCAAGTTATCCAACAATGATTGAATTCAAATTGCCGGATATCGGCGAAGGCACTGCGGAGGGCGAGATCGTCAAGTGGCTCGTTTCTGCTGGTGAAGCGGTCAAGGAACACCAGGCAGTGGTCGAGGTGATGACTGACAAGGCCACGGTCGAGGTGCCCGCTCCTGCAGATGGCACAATTACCAAGTTGCTTGCTGGGGAAGGTGACATTGTGCCCGTGGGCGATGTTATTTTTCATCTTGACAGCGCTGGTGGTGGAGCGCCTGTTGCGGAATCAGAACCGTCTGCTCCGAGTACACATGAGCCTGCACCAGCAGTTGCTCCCGCTCTGGTTGCAACAGCTACCACCAGCGTTGCAACAACTACCACCAGCAAGGTCCTGGCGGTTCCCAGCGCCCGTCGCGTGGCCAGGGAACTTGGCGTGGACCTTGAGACTGTCGCGGGTAGTGGTCGCAACGGAGTTATCCGTCGCGCCGATGTGGAGGCTAGTGTTTCAGGTACAGGTGGCGTATCTACAGTGCCCAGGCCCGCAGCCGTCTCCGAGCAACGCATTCCATTCCGTGGGGTGCGTCGCAAGGTTGCCGAAGCCATGACGCGTTCCGCCCAGACCGCAGTGCACTTCACCATCGTGGAAGAAGTGGATGTGACTGAGTTGGTGCGGGTACGACAAAAGGCCAAGGCGCTCGGTGCTCAACAGGACATCAAGGTTACGTTCATGCCCTTCATCATGAAGGCCGTGGCTAGCGGCCTGATGAAATTCCCCATGCTCAATGGCCACCTTGATGAGGCTGCCGGAGAGATTGTGTTGCCCGGCACAGTGAATCTGGGAATCGCCACAGACACCCCCAATGGCCTGATCGTGCCTGTGATCCCTGGGGTGGAGTCCAAAGGCTTGCTGCAGTTGGCGGCCGAACTGGGTGATCTAGCTGATCGCACACGCAAGGGGCAGGCGCGCCCGGATGAACTACGCGGTAGCACGTTCTCTATCACTAACGCGGGCAACATCGGTGGAACTCTTGCGACACCGATCATCAATTTCCCAGACATCGCGATCCTAGGTGTACATCGCATTGTCAGGCGACCAGGCGTAGTGGATACGCCTGATGGTGAGGTCATTGAAGTGCGCCAGTACATGAACTTCTCCTGCAGCGTGGATCATCGACTAGCCGATGGGGCCGACGCGGCCCGATTCGTGGCACACCTGCGCGAAACCCTGGAAGAGCCAGGCTTGCTGACCCTCTTGCTTGCTCTCAAAATCGATTCGATGGAATCTTTTTCTTAGTTGCGTGGCTGAGCTTCAACAGATCTTGGATGAGACCGGAGCCCTTGTGGGAGAGGTCCCTGACTTGTCTGATGAGCGTCTGAGGGAGTTGTTTCAGCACATGCTCATGATTCGCTCCTTGGACGGGCGCATGTTGAAACTGCAGCGTGCTGGCCGAGTGGGCTTTGTGGGCACCGCTACAGGTTTGGAGGCATCGCTGGTTGGTGCGGCTGCACCCCTCTTGCCCCAGGACTGGATGTGGTCCGGTTTGCGGGAAGGTGGTGCCGCCATCACCCGCGGACTGCCCATGTCAGAGTATGTGGCTCAGATGTACTGCAATTCAAATGACACCGCCAAGGGCCGGCAGATGTGCAATCACTTTCAGCACAAGGAGTCGAACTACCCTAGCTGGTCTTCGGTGATAGGAACCCAGATCACTCATGGAGTCGGGGCCGCCTACGCCAGCGCCCGGCGCGGGGATGACGCGGTGCACTCGATTCACTTTGGCGATGGTGCTAGCAGCTCCAGCGGGTTTCATTCGGGTATGAACCTTGCTGGTGTCTGGCAGACGCCTTGCGTTTTTGTCTGTATTGACAACGGTTGGGCGATTTCGGTCAAGTCCTCTGAGCAGACCGCCGCCGAATCTTACTCGGACAAGGCCGAAGCCTATGGCATGCCAGGCGTGACTGTGGACGGGAACGATGTACTTGCGGTGTATGTCGAAATGAAGACTGCGGTCGAGCGGGCTCGCGCAAAGGGTGGCCCCAGCTTGGTTGTGCTCAAGACCTACCGCATGTTGGGACACTCAAGTTCCGATGATCCGAGCAAGTACCGAGAAGACGAGGAGGTCGAGGCCTGGGCCCAGTGTGATCCCCTGGATCGCTACGAGTCTTTCCTGATAGCCCGGGGCCTGATCGATGCCAACGAGCGCTCGGCCCAAGAGGAGGCGATCGTGGCAGAGATAGATGAGGTGATTCATGAACAAGAAGCCGCCCCTCCTTTCCCTCTGCGTTCTTTGGTGGAGGATGTCTATAGCGAGGTGCCCCGTCACCTGCGTCTCCAGTTCAATCAGTTCCTAGAAGTCGCTGAACGCCGCGGGGATGCGACCCCCGGCGATGGTGCCTTTCCCCTTTGAGAGAGAATTCCCCCTTCCCCATGAATCAGAGCCGCAAGGTCGTTGTAATCGGTGCCGGACCCGCAGGCTACGTCTGCGCGATCCGCCTCGCCCAATTGGGCCAGCAGGTAGTCGTTGTGGAGAAGGAAGCCCTGGGCGGGACCTGCCTGAATGTGGGTTGCATTCCCTCCAAGGCCATGATCGCCGCGGGTTCGTTGATGGAAAAGGTCAGCCAGGCTCACAGCATGGGCATCACCATCGAAGGCATGCAACTCGATCCCGCCAAGCTGGTGGATTGGAAGAATGCGATAGTTGGGCGTTTGACCGGAGGGGTTGGGGCCTTGCTTAAGAAACACGGTTGCCAGGTGATCATGGGCACGGCGCGCCTACTAGACAAGAACACGGTGGAGGTCACTACCAAGCAGGGCACCCAAAAAGTGTCCTGTGACGACATTGTGATCGCTACCGGTTCGGTGCCCATTGAGATCTCGGGCTTTGCTTTTGACGAGGACGCGGTCTGGTCTTCCACCGGTGCCCTTTCTCCGACAACGGTTCCCAATCATCTAGTGGTGATCGGTGGGGGCTATATCGGGCTTGAGATGGGCATGATGTACCATCATCTGGGTTCCCAGGTAACCGTGCTGGAGGCTACCGGTGGTGCATTGCCGGGCCAGGACCGGGACTGCGTCAAAGTCATCGAGCGTTCCCTCAAGAAGAAGAAGATCAATTTGCTGGTCAATACATTTGCCAAACAGTGGAGCAGGTCCGGCGATGGTTTGGTGGTCACGATAGAGAAGAAAGGCAAGACCGAAGAGATCTTGTGTGATCAGATCCTCTCCACCGTGGGTCGGCGGCCCTACAGCGAGGGGCTGGGTCTTGAAAACGTGGGCCTCGCCACTACCGAGAGCGGGTTCATCCAGATCGACAAGCAAATGCGGACCAGTGTGTCCAATATCTACTGCGTGGGCGACACCGCCGGTCAACCCATGCTGGCCCACAAGGGCAGCAAGGAGGGATTGGTGGCTGCAGGTGTGATCGCCGGAAAGCCCGAGGAGTACGATGTGCGCTGCGTGCCAGCCGTAATCTTTACTGCTCCGGAAATGGCATCCGTGGGAATGACCGAGGACCAGGCTCGCGAGGCTGGCTACGAGCCCGTTACAGGTTCCTTCCCTTTCAAAGCCTCCGGCAGGGCCATGACCCTGCAGGATACTGAGGGCATGGTCAAGGTCGTATCGGACGCCAAGTCTGACCTTGTCCTGGGTGTGCATATGGTTGGCCCGGAGGTCACGGAACTCATTGCTGAGGCAGCTTTGGCTATCGAAATGGGAGCCACCAGCGAAGATCTTGCGCGCACCATTCACGCGCACCCGACCTTGCCTGAAGCACTGATGGAAGCCGCCGAAGCGGTGCATAACATGGCCGTGCACATCTACCAGGCCTGAGCCAGTGAACTCTCCTGTTTCTGATCTACCGCTGCTCGAGGTCTTGCGCTTGGGCATCAGGTCCCATCAGGAAACTTGGGAGCTGCAGCAGGAGTTGCTCGAAAAACGTGCGGCGGAGGAGATCAGTGACACGTTGATCCTGGTAGAGCACGAGGCATTGATTACTGTGGGTCGCGGCGGCGACCCACAAGCCGTGGGATCAGCTGGTCTGCCTGTGGTAGAGGTGGAGCGAGGGGGTGAAGCCACCTATCATGGACCTGGGCAAGTCGTTGCTTATCCCATTATCGCCCTGCCCGAGGGCCAGCGCGATCTGCATAAGCACCTTGGGATGCTTGAGGAGGTCATCATCCGGGTGCTGGGAGAGTTCGACATCACCGGTGAACGCAAGCAGGGTCTGACCGGCGTTTGGATTGGCGAGCAGAAAGTTGCCTCCGTCGGGGTCGCGGTGCGGCAGTGGGTGACCTGGTATGGACTTGCCCTCAATGTTCACACGGACCTGGGGAAATTCGCGGGGTTTCAGCCCTGTGGTCTCGACCCAAAGGTGATGACCCGAGTTGCGGATCACGTCCAGCTACCTCCGGCCACGATTCTCTTCGAGGTCTTGATCGTCAAACACATGCTTGAGGTGTTTGGGCGTCGGCTGCCGGATCCGCCCCCCTTGGATCCAGGATCGACGCCTGGGGGTACCTGCAGCTCTGGCCCGTCAGGGTTTCCGAGCCTGCCGATTATTCCCTGATGCTCCCCTATTCACCCTCTGGTGGGAGTCAGCGCGGTGGGAGTGTCTCGATCCGAGATCAGTACTCGACTCTTTGCGTACTTTTCTCCGATTAGTGAGACAGGTCTCCCCTGTCAACCCCTTCTCTCAATGCACTCTCGTTCCCAGAAGCTCAACCACTTGCGCTGCAACTCGCGATCCGTAATCAGCCTTGCCTTGAATCCGGGTTCTGGGTGGTTGGCATGATGCTCGATTGTGCCTGCGAAAACCTAATGCCATCGGGGAGCTTGCTCTTGCTCGTCGGTGCGAAAGTGCTGACTCATGAATTCCCGAGTGTTGTCGAATTGACGAGAGTCGTCGGTGCCTCCCTCCATGCTCCCAAGAAGTTAGGACACAATCAGTGTGTGACTTCGTTTCAAGGCTCAGAAGCCAAGAGGACTTGATTCTCCATGGAGCGCCGTTTTGATGAAATGCGCCTGGCGCGGGACTTGCCTACGCCCTCGGCAGTCGGTCTCAAGATTCTGGAACTGACTGCTCGCTCTGACTACGATCAAGATGAACTCGTGAGTCTGATAGGCGCTGACCCGGCCTTGAGCGGGCGAGTCTTGCGTCTGGCAAACAATATGGGACGCAGCACAGAAGGGTCTGTCTCCTCTGTACAGCAGGCCGCTGCGCGTCTTGGCCCTGATGCTGTGCGCAAGGTGGCTCTTGGTTTCAGTCTACTGGAGACCCGCATGCCTGTAGCGAGTCGCTTTTGTGTGGACTCTTTCTGGAGTCAGTCCTTGGCTTGCGCGGTGTCTGCAGAGATGCTCGCAAAGTCTACGGGCAAGGATCCGGCCAGCTTCTTCACCCTGGGTTTGCTGAGTGGCATCGGGCGTTTGGCTTTGGCCTGCGTACATCCAGAAAGGTATGGAAGAATCTGTTGTGATCCAAGAGCTGCTGACGAAGCGTCCATGTTGCAGTTGGAGTGGCGTACCTTTGAAATCGACCATTTGGATGTCGGTGCATGCCTGCTAGAGGATTCGGGATTGCCCGAGACCTTCAGTCAGGCCATAGAGCAGACCTCGCCACGGAAGGCGGTTGGTGGAGAATCCCAGGGCGAGTGGGCTCTTCTCCTGATCGTTGCGCGCTTGATTGGCCGGGTTCTTTCGCCCCATGCAAGCGATCCCCTTGGGGATCGGGCGCGAGCTCTGACCTCGCTGCCTTCTGCAGTGGAGCAGATGGGTCTGTCTCCTGATAGCTTCACTGGCTTGATTCTAGAGGCCTCGAATAGATGGCATGAATGGGCTAACTTCACAGGCATTCGCAGGATGGGCCCAGATCTTGGGGACCTCTCCTTGGCATTAGTAGAGGCAGCCAAATCAGAGCCACTGCCCGAGACATTTGTAGGCCGCAGGCAAGAGACTGATCGCGACCTCTTCATGGAAGACCACACTGTCCATGAGGAGGAGGGCTCTGAACAGCCGCGTCCCACCCGGGTGCTCCTGGTGGACGACGACCCTGCCATGTTGAAGCTACTGGCTTTCAACTTGGAGAATGAGGGTTTCGAGGTCTTCATGGCTACCGAGGGCAGTGTGGCCCTTGAGCTGGCTATGCATATGCAGCCGGAGGTGGTGATCATTGACTGGTTCATGCCCTTGATGAGCGGCGAGGAGCTTCTGCAGGTATTGCGCAAGTCCGAGATTGGTCGTCGCGTCTATGCGATCGGAATCAGCGCTGATGGGTGCGACGCACGTGCTCTGGAGGCTCTTGATTGTGGAGCGGACGATTTCATGTCCAAACCGATCAATCCCAAGTTGTTTGTCGCGCGTGTGCGCGTTGGTTCCAGGGTCGTGGCCGAGCGTCAGGCAGTTGAGCGTTCCGAGCGAACTAACCACAGTCGCGCTGCAGAGATGGGTTTGATGGGGCGCCGTCTGCGCTCAGCGGCCCTGACCGACGCCTTGACTGGCCTTCCCAACCGTCGTCATGGGATGCGCCTGCTCGAGACGGAATGGGAACGCTCTGATCGCGTCAATCACCCTTTCTCGGTGATTGCCATCGATATTGATTACTTCAAGAAGTTCAACGATCTTGCGGGCCATGACATCGGAGATGCTGTCCTGCGGGAAGTATCCAGCACATTGGCAGAGAATTGTCGCACCGGAGACGCGGTCTCTCGAATGGGTGGAGAGGAGTTCCTTTGCGTCGTGGGAGGCGCCCGCATGGATGTTGCTCACATTGCTGCGGAACGCCTGCGCCATGCGGTGGACCAATTGCCCCCTGTTCAACTTGATAAGCCCATGGAAATCACGATCAGTCTAGGGGTTGCGCAGCGAGAGCCCTGGATGCGTTGCATGGATGACCTCTTGCGAGAAGCGGACAAGGCGCTCTATGTGGCCAAGGCTGAGGGCCGCAACAGAGTGTCTTTGGCTGTGGATCCGAACGGGGGCGCGGCTAGCGCCTAGGTGGAGTCAGTTCGTTACGAACCAGGGGCTGGTCCAGGCCCAGGCTCCGTCCACCTGTTCCACCCTCAAGTAGGCGTAGCTGCCAACCGTCCATGGGCCACCTGGGAGCTCGTAGGATCCGGTGAGGTATGGTACCGCCAAGGGCTCGCGAATCAGGTCCGTGAGTTGGCTGTCCCGCACCAGAGTGACACGCTTGATAGGGGCGGTGCCGGTGATAGTCAGGTCTATCCGTGGGTTTGCGTCCGGGGCAACAACTGTTCCAGGTTGCTGCCCCAGGAGGGATGCAGTCAGGTGAATCCTTGGGCCACTTGTGGCGTAGGTTCTGCGGGCGCGCAGGGCTTCCAGAACCGCCATCTTTGTTCGCTTCTCGCTTAGGATTGCGGCAAGTCCGCCGTTGCCAGGACGGGGGCCTCCCCGCGCTTCTGGCCTCGCGCCGTAGAGGGGCGATAGGTGCGCGAGTCCAGGATGTCCATCGTGACCATCACCCGAGGCAACGAACCCCAGCTGGACACCCGCGTCCAATTGATCTCTGACGAACTGCCCGGCTCGGCTGCCCCTCACCGTTGGTGCTCCGTCCGCTGCCTCACTGGAGCCATGTACGCTGGCTACTTCCGTCAAGGGTTCAAGCACCGGGTCAGGGGCAAAGGTCCAGTTTGTGGAAACGGGCGCTCCCGAAGAGTGGTGGGCAAAGGTCAAGGCTGGCAGACCCTTCAGTCCCTCCCAGAGCTGACGCGGGGTCTCGTATCGATCGTCGAGGGATGAGAGTAGTGGTGCCTGTCCACCAAAGAACAGCACGTGGCGGTGGCCGTGAATCCAACTGGTCCACTCGTAGGCCGCAAGGGCCACGAACTTGTCCGGTTCATGGGCGGCGGTCACCACTTCGTTGATTCTGGACCAAAGGTCGGGGTTCTCATCGAGAAACAGCACCCCAAAGTGGTCATGATCGGTGAGCGCCGCAACATCCAGGCCTGCGACCTCTCGCGCGTAGGCGAACCAATCTTCGGGACTGCCTGTGCCATCTGAATAGCACGAGTGTCCGTGTAGGTCGCCCCACAGGACTTTGGGCAGCTCGCTCGAGACCAGGATCGGATTGGAGCTGCAGACAAGAGTGAGTTCCTTTGATACGAATGTGACTTCGAGCCGTGTTGTGCCTGCTTGTTGGGCGCGGAATGGGACCTGCATGACTCCTTCCGCCGAGACTTCCAGTTTGACTTCGGTCTCGATCTCCAGCAGGCCTTGGGGTTCCTTGATGCGTAGCCAGCCTTCCGTTTCCACTCCGCGGTTAGCCAATGCATCCAAGACCGAGAGGTGCAGGAGTGCTCTTTCGCCAGGACGCAGCACCGTGGGGGCCAGGGCAACCACCATGGCTGCGGGGCCAGCGGTGATGCGCACGGTGGGTGAGTCCTTCAGCACAGACCGTGTGCCATCTCCATCCCCGTCGACCCAGATCCAAATGCGCGCGGCAGCCTCGGAATGATGATCTGAGAGGGCACCGATGCCCTTGCCGTAGATCAGTCGCACCACCTCGCCGGGGAGCAGGGCGCGTCCGCCGACCGTGGCCTGGAACAGCGGCCCTACTGCGGTTGTAACCAGGTTCACTCCTTCGGCATCGGTCGTGGCGCTTGTGAATCCCAGGCGCTCTGGAGTTCGTGTCTGGGGGTTGCTCCAACCCCAGAATGGTTCGGGCATCAGGAAGATTGCACCGCCTGTCTCGATACCCTCTGGTCCCACCGTGAAGTCAATGGTCCAGGTGTGAGGGGTACTGACTTGGACCACGGCTTCTTCGTCCGGCTGTAGTACAAGTTGCGCGGTTCCGCCACCGTCGGAAGGGGCATGGTGAGCATCGCGGCCTGCTTTGAGGTCCTCCACCGTGCTCCAGACCGCCGTGGGGGGAGAGGGGTTGTCGACCCTGGAGGGCGCTGGTGTCGGGGTAATTGGTTTTTGACCGCAGGCACCGATGAGAACCAACAGGATTGCGGTTGACCCCACCGATCTGATGGCGCGTCTGGATTCGTTCAGCATGACGCCGAATTGAGGACTTTCTCCGCAATTTGCAGGTGGTGTTCCGCGTGCATACGGGCGAAGGTAACCCATTCCCGGGCGTCAAGACCTCCTAGTTTCTCGTGCACTATTCGCCCAGTGGTGTTGCTCAGGTCTTGCCCTTCAAGTTCTTGTGCCGCCGCGCTAGCAGTGGCGATTTCCTGCTTCAGAAACTCCAGATTGATCTCGTCGGGCGGGATCACCAGGCGTGGCGCCTTGGTTCCCCCTGGAAAGTGCCCCAAGGCCTGCAGTTGAGAAAATAGCTCGCTCTTGGGCAGATCATGCCGCAGGCGAGGGCTCGTGCCTGCCATGATCGTCGTCACGCATCTCATCGCAAGATCTGTGGACAGGGCCACATGGTAGAGGTGCTGGGCAGCGGACCAGCCCGAGACTTCAGACTGCCTGTTGTTGAGAGCGTCGCTGCCCTTCTGGCGCAGGTCTTCCATGCCATCAAGGGCTGTGGTCAGTCTGCTGAGATTATCCATTCGTGTCTGCAATCAATTTGAGGGTGACGGACGGCACCCCCGCAGGCTAATCTCTGGGTCGCATGGGCCCCTAGCTCAGCTGGTTAGAGCAAGCGACTCATAATCGCTTGGCCGTGGGTTCGAGTCCCACGGGGCCCACCATACATGCTTGTTTGGGGGGAGAATTTGTTTGGGGATGAGTTTTGTTCCGGGTGTTTCTGATGGGTGAGCCTGCCGCCCGTGAGGACATGTGAAGATCGAGCCGTGATTCGCTAGACTGCCATCATGGCGCTCGTTGACCTGAAATTTCTTGGTTGGGATACTCCACCGATTACAAGCGCCGCCGAGTGGTTACTTGACAACTTGGGACCTGACATGAGTACCCGAGTCGTGGCTCTGCCCGGTTCTCGAGCCGTTCGTAGTCTGCGCCTGGCCCTGCTGCGGGGAGCTCAGAAGCGAGGCGCAACCCTGTTGGCCCCCAACATTGTGACCGTTGGAGCCTTGACTGACCTGTTGGTGGGTGGCGAGGGGCGTGTGGCTTCGGGTCTTGTGAGACGTCTTTGTTGGGAGCGGGCTTTGGACCAGGCGACTGAGCAGGATCGTGGTTGTCTGGCGATCCATGACGCAGTCCAGAGCCGCTCCAGTTTGGCCGTACAAGTGCGCGGGTTGCATGCGGATCTGGTGGCCGCTGGCATGGACGTGGATCAGGTTCTCAAGACCGAGTGCATTCAGATGCGCGCCCATGAGGCCGTGCGCTGGAGAGCGGTGGGGCGCCTTCAGCAGGCCTACCGGAAGATCTTGGCGAGCCTTGATCTGGTTGATCCCCACGATCGTCGGCGATTGGCGTTGGCCCAGCAGCCGAGTGCGGACCTGGATGTGATTCTGGTTGGCATTGCCAGCCAGGAACCTCTGCGAAATGCAGCCCTCGTACAATGTAAGGGTCTGGTCCAGCACCTGGTGTTTGCTCCAGAATCTCTGCGGGACCTGTTTGATGCTCAGGGTTGCGTCTTGACCGATGCCTGGCTTCAGCGTGAGCACATCGTGCCCGGGGAAAAGTGGTCGGTTGTGTCAGATCCCAAGGCTCAGGCCGAGCGAGCTATGGAAATCGTGGCTCAATCCGGCGTTACTCAGGACAGTGAGGTCAGCATCGGCATCGGTGATTCGGAAGCGGTACCGGAGTTGATCGCCGCATTGGCAGAGGATGGTATCGAGGCCAGAGATGCGGCTGGACAGTCTGCAGCGCGTTCTATGGAGGGCAGCTTGATCAAGTTGTTGGCGGCCTTCTTCAAGGAGCGAGACACTCGCTCCCTGGCGGACCTTTGGCGGCATCCTTGGATGGAGCGGAGCCTAGAGGGTGAAGGTTCTGCGTTCGGCGGCCTGCTGGCAGACCTGGACTCCTATCTGTCCAACCACCTGCCTCACAAGATCGGAGTGTCTTGGTTGACGGATGGTCACAGCAGCCGAGTCGCCCGCAATCATCGTTTGCAAGAGGCTCTGGCACGGACCGATGAATTGCTCTTGCCCCTGGCGAATGCTCAGGGCGCTGATGCCGTTTGTGCTGCACTGCGCGAGGTGCTGGGCACGTTGCTTGGCGAGCAGGAATTCGATCAGGAGGACCCTGCTCAACGAGCGCAAGTCATGAGTCTGCGGCAACTTGGGACAACTTTGCGTGACCTGGAGGATCTGCCTGCAGAACTATCTCCGGGGAATTCCACCCATGAGGTCCTGCAACGTGTCAGTGACGAGTTGTCTGAGTGCATGATCGCCCCCGCGCCCTTGGATGCCAGCACGCCGGCGGTGGATCTCTTGGGTTGGCTCGAACTCCTGTTTGACCCGGCTCCTCTTTTGGTGGTGACTTCTGTAGTTGAAGGTGCGATCCCCGCTAGTTCGTCGCCGGATTCCATATTGCCTGAAGCTCTGCGCAGAGAGCTTGGCTTCGAGAATCAAGAGGACCGTCTGGCTCGGGATCTGTTCACCGCCGAGGTGCTCGATCATTCCCGTGAGACCCACTGGATCACGCCGCGGGTGGCGGCTCAAGGGGATCCCTTCTTGCCCAGCCGCCTGATGTTGCGGGTTTCGCCCAGAGCTTTGCCAGCTCAGGTACGGCGTTGGAGCGATGGGGGCAAGATCACGCCCACCATGGGGCTTGTCCCACCGCCTCCTTCCGCCTGTCAACGGCTGGGTTCGGCGTCTCATCCTGAAGTGTTTTCTGTTACCGGGTTCAAGACCTGGCTGGATGCCCCTTACCTTTATCACCTGCAGCGTGAATTGGATCTGCATCAATTGAGCGACCGGAATCGGGAGTTGACTCCATCGGCGTTTGGAAGTCTCGTGCACAAAGCTCTTGAGGTGTTGGGATCTGATGAGTTGCGCGCCTGCGCTGACACGAAGAAGATTTGCGGTGCTCTCCATGGGGCTCTTGCTGATGCGGCTCGATTGTCTTTTGGTTCAGATGCTCTGCCGGCCGTGCAATTGCAAATAGAGCAGGCTGCCCATCGCTTGGAGAACTTTGCCGGGATACATGCGGCTCGTGTGCAGGCAGGGTGGCGTGTGGAGCAGGTGGAGTGGGCTCCGAAGGATGGGCGCAGCGTTCCGATTGCGGCTCCTGATGGTCCAGCACTCCTGCGCGGGCGTATCGATCGTATCGAGCGAAATCAGGATGGTCGTTGGGCGCTCTTGGACTACAAGACGGGGAATTCCAAGAAGTCACCCAATGGCGCGCATCGAGCAAAAAACGATGGTCAGATTGCTGGGCCCTGGAGAGACCTGCAGCTTCCGCTTTATGCACACCTTGCTCGGGAATTGATCGGCGGGGATGTTCCGGAATTGGGCTATCTGTGGCTTGGCAAGGATGCCAGCGAGACCGGGCTCATGCTCCTCAAATGCGATGAGGTGTATCTGGCGGAAGCCTATGAGAAAGCTGGCGAGATCATTCGTGAGATTCGGAGTGGCGAACTCCCCCCACCCAGAGATAACTACAAGCCCTACTCTCACATGGAGAGTTTCCTGATTGGTCAGGGCCTTGCTTTGACTGAGGATGGTGAGTGATGAGTTCCCCTGGAGAAATCCTGCTTGCCTCGGCAGGCTCAGGGAAGACCTTCCAGCTGTCTTTGCGTTATGCGGGCTTGGTTCTGCGCGGAGTTTCAGTCAAGAACATCCTGGCAGCAACTTTCACGCGCAAGTCAGCGGGTGAAATCCAATCACGGATCCTGGCCAGGATTGCGGGGGCGGCAGAAGGTGGTGAGGACCTGAAAGATCTGCGCAAGTTCCTGAAGCAACCAGACCTCAAGGCCGTGGATTGTGGAGAGGCCTTGGTGAGGGTCGTCAACGATCTGGCGCATCTGCGGATCAAGACCCTGGATGGATGGTTTGCTCAGCTTGCTCGCGGCTTTGCGCCAGACCTGGGCCTTGATGCTGCTTGGGCCATGCTTGAAGAGGTGGAGGACCAGGCCCTGCGGACGCGCAGCGTAGAGGAACTGCTGGGTGAATTGGATCCAGATCAGCGCAGGGTGCTCTTGAGCGACCTGCAAAAGGGAGGCAGCAAGGCTGGCGTGATCTCTCAATTGATGAGCAGCATCGAGATCGGGCGCAGTCGTCAGCGCTGGGCCACAGCGGATGCATGGGACCAGATCGATGTGCCGAAGGCTCCCAGCAAGACGGTCTGGCAGGCCTTGCTGGATGATGCAGATGGCTGGGAATTGCCGCAGACCAAGGCCGGCAAGCCTGACAAGCGTTGGGGGAATGCAGTGCATGCGCTGGTGGAATGTGTGCGGGAAGAGGATTGGCTGGGCGCTGTGAGCAATACGGTTTTTCAGCGCAGCCTGGACAACGGGACCTACTTCAATCAGCCCGTCCCTGATCATCTACTAGAGCCTTTTGGGATCATCCGGGACCGACTGGCCCATGAACTCTTGAGGCAGGTCCGCAAGCAAAATGTCGCTCAGGCCGAACTGCTGTCCCGGTTCGGTGGGATTCACCAGGAACTGCAGCGCGCCCAGGGTGGTCTGCGGTTTGACGACTTGTCTGCGTTACTCGCTGAAGCTGCCAGCGGTGAGCAGGCTTTTGACTTGTCTTATCGTCTTGATGCCCAGCTGGACCATGTGCTGCTCGATGAGTACCAGGACACAAACGCGTTGCAGCACGCTTCCCTTGATCGCACCTTGCAGGAACTAGCCACCCCCTCCGGTGAAGACCGCTCGATGTTTGTGGTGGGCGACCCCAAGCAGTCGATCTATGGATTCCGTCAGGCAGAGCCGCGTCTGTTGATTGGTCTTGGAGATCACCTGGGTATCGTCCCCGAAGGGCTCGACAGGAATTATCGCTCCTCTCCTGTCGTCCTGAGCGCTGTCAATGAACTGTTCAGCCAAATCGCAGAGGCGACGCCCTTTGAGGATGACCAGAAGAAACATGTGGACCGGCTGCACCTGCGAGAAGCTGCGGCTGATTGGCAGGAGTCCTTCACTGAACACACTTCGTCTGATTCCAACGCATCCATGCCCGGGGCCGTACGCATCTGGCAGGCGCCTGAAGGGGATGAATACTCGAAGGATCAGCTGCTTGATTATGCGGCCGACCATGTGGCTCGGCTCCATGAGCAGGCACCCAAGGCGGTGATCGCAGTTCTGACTCGCTCCAAGGACTTCGGCCAGCAGATGATTGCGCGTCTCGCCCTGCGCGGGGTTGCCGCCGCAGGTGATGGGGGGCACTCGATCACCGACTGTGAACTGGTGAGGGCCTCGCTTGCCCTGCTGTACCTGGTGGATCACCCAGGCGATGGCTACGCTTGGGCCATGGTGACCGGGTCCAAGTTGGCCGGTGTCCTGGAACTTGAGGTCGATGATGGTCTCAAGGGTGGTCAAGTACTTGCGCATCGAGTGCGAACCGAGATTCTTTCGAAGGGCCTGGGACCCTGGTTGGCTGATTTACGTGACCGCCTTGGGGAGCTCACACTCTTCGAGCACCAACGACTCGAGTCGCTGATTACCGCAGCTCATGCCTGGTCAGCTCGCATTGATGTGCGCCTGGGTACTTTTTTTGACCATGTGCTGGGCATGAAGGTCGGAGTGGAGAGCGATGCCCTCGTGCGCGTGGTCACGATTCATGCGTCCAAGGGGCTGGAGTACGACGCAGTAGTATTACCCGAGTTGATCAATCTGTTGGAGAAGCCGCCGACAGTGGTGTCTTCACGGCCCGACGCCTACGGCAAGATCGAGGCAATGTCTCTTTACCAGAAGAGAGAGATTCGAGCCTTGAGCGGGGATCTAAAGGCCCTTCATGAAGTTGAGGACAGGGCTCAATTGCACGACACGCTCTGCACCCTATATGTAGCTATGACCCGCGCCAGGCATTCGGTGGACTTGATACTGCCGGCTGAGAATCCGACGAAGTGGAACAAGCGAACTTTCGCCGGGATTGTGCGATCGACCTTTGTCTTGGACCTTGATTCGGAACCAGTCTGGAGTCATCCCGAT
The DNA here is from genome assembly GCA_002686945.1 of Planctomycetota bacterium. GTDB lineage: Bacteria > Planctomycetota > UBA1135 > UBA1135. Next base: position 81,205 of record NYYZ01000037.1, on the reverse strand, counting down.
TGCAATGATGACTGGCCCTCGGCTCTGGAGGACAAGTCGGTCGCGCAGTCAACGTCAAAGAGCAAACCCCTAGAACTGACAGCCGGTGGACCATTGCGTTCACTGGTCCATCGCAGCCCGTCTGCCACGGAAGGGGGGCACTCCAAGACCGCTGCTGCGTGGCTTGACGCGATTCCTGCAGGTGCTGCGGACTGGGGCACCCTGGCACATGAGTGGCTCAGCCAAATCGAGTGGCTTGAAGCTGAAAACACCGGCCCTACTGTAGAAGATCTGACCAAGCTGGCGGCCTGCTTGGGAATCTCCCAGAAGGTGGTCCCCGGGGTGCAGAAGCTCCTGATCAAGGCCCTTGGGGCTCCGGCAATTCGTGAACTGCTCAGTGCTCCTATGAACTCGGATACCTCAGAAGTCTGGTGCGAGCGCCGTTTCTCTGTGCTCTTGGCCGAGGAGGGCAATGAAGAGATCTGGAACGGCAGCATTGATCGGGCTGTGCTTCACCTCGGTGCACAGGGAATTCACGAGAAGGCGACAATAATCGACTACAAGACAGATTCGGTGAGCGCAGAAGACCTGGAGGGTCGCGTCAAGCACTATGCGCCCCAACTCGAAGCCTATCGGAGGGTGATTTCGGCCCTGACTGGATTGGACCGCAACGATATCACCTTGAAGTTGGCGTTCCTGGTCCCTGGCGTTGTGGTCGATTGCTAGGGGTTTCAAGGTGAGAGCCAGGTGCATCGAAGTGGTCTTCGGTCGCTCCTGAGAGCCGCTTCTTGCATTCACTGACCCCTATTTCTGCGATGTGTTCTAACCTGGGGGCAATGCTTCGACTCTTGTGTGCTTTGGTGCTTGTGGGTTCGGTCGGCGCCACCACAGGCGATAGGCCCACGGGTACGCCTCCCAATATCATGCTCATCACCCTTGATGATGTGGGCATTGATCGCTTTCCAAGTTATGGCGTACATCCGGTGCCCGTGCGCATGCCGGTGATGGAGCAGTTGATCGCTGGCGGCGTGACCTTCGATCGGGTCTGGGCAATGCCCTCTTGCAGTCCCACCCGTGCGAGTCTGTTGACAGGTCGTTTTCCTTCGCGTCACGGGATCATGAACCAGATCGGTCCAGGTGACCCCACAGAACCTCAGCTTGATCCCGCTGAGATCACAATCCCCAAGGTTCTGCCCGCTTATCGCAGTGCCGTGATCGGCAAGTGGCACCTGCGTAGTGCGGGTAATCCCACCACTCATCCTCTGGCCTGTGGATTCACTCATCACCTTGGTTCCATGTACAACGTGGGTGCCAATGGTTACTTTCATTGGCGCAGATATGTAGACGGGACTTTTGCGATTGAGAACCGTTATGCCACAACTGTGACCACCACCGATGCGCTGCGCTTGACCCAGATACTGCCCCAGCCCTGGTTTCTCTTCGTCAATTACAACGCTGCCCATGCGCCCTTTCATGTGCCGCCGCCTCACTTGCACACCTATGGCTCACCGAGTGATGAGATCACCCAGTTCCGTGCCATGCTGGAGGCCATGGACACTGAAATCGGCCGAATGCTGGCGGGAGTCGACCTGGACACGACCCTGGTGATCGTGTTGGGGGACAACGGAACTCCTCGGCCGGTTACAGACGGACCCTGGTCCCCCGATCACGCCAAGGGTTCGCTCTACGAAGGTGGCGTGCGGGTTCCCATGGTGGTCCATGGTCCGGGTGTGGGCCAAGGACGCAGCGACGCGCTGATCTCGGTAGTTGACGTTCACCGCACCCTGGTGGAGTGGGTTGGCGGAAACTTCCAAGCACAGGATTCGATCAGTTTTGTTCCTCAACTGCTTGATCCCAGCACTCCTGGTTCACGGCAGTACCTGTTTTCTGAAAAGAGCAACGATCAGGCTGGCGGAGCAACGGGGCCCGGGCACCAGAGAGCGATAAGCGATGGGCGCTGGAAGTTGATCAGCGACAACTTTGGTCAGCAGTTCTTCGACCTCTCGGTGGATCTGGTGGAAGTCAACAATCTGCTGCAGGCACCCTTGAGCGCCGAGGCACAGGTTGCATACGATGACTTGCTGCAGGCGCTTGCGACCTTTCCCTAGGGAGGCCTGTCCGGAACCGGGCCTTACTTGTTGCGGGCCTTGATACGCGCCATGTGTCCCTTGGGATCACGCAGCATGGCCTGGTGATCGGCAACCAACCCTTTCCAGAGCAAGCCCTCCCCCAAAGTCGTACAGACGCGGTCGATGATCATGGCTTGGGCGTCGCATACTTCTCGGGGTTTGTCCTTGATGCCCTCTTCTTTGTAGAGCAACGGGCGCACCAGTCGGCGGAGCTTGACCAGAGTCGCCGCCATTGCTACTCCCGTGTTCTCGTAGCCCAGCGTCGATTCCAACTGCTTGGCAAACTCCAAACCTCTCCGACTGCCGAGAGCCTGCGCAAGTTGAGGGCCGTAGAGCTTGGCCAGAGCGCGCATGCCCTTGGCTTGCTTCTTGTCCACTCGGGTCAGTCTGTAGGCCTCAAGGGCCCTTGGCACCGACTTGTCGTGGCGTACGCAACGCAGGTGAAAGGCCCCCACATCGAGAGGTGGACAGGCCAGGCCATCGAGCAGCTTGTTGGTCTTGAGCCTCAGGTCGGCCTGATCCTCGATTTCTGCGGGGGTGAGGCTCCCCTCGGATTCTGGGCTGGAATTGCGCGCGGGCAGGGCCAGCAACTTCTCGCTCCCCGTGGGAGACCGGAGGTAAGAGCTGGCGACCATGCGTGACACAATGTCGAGTTCTTCAGACGTGTCGAGCCCCAAGTCCATCGCGATCAGACGCGTTAGCTCAGTTTGATACCGGCGCACAGCTTTGGCGGTGAGTTGTACCTCAAGAGCTCTTCTGATTACGCGCTTGATGACCTTGGCTTCTACCTCGACCATCTGCAACTCGATGCGTTCGACCAACACCTCGATCAGGGGCACCAGGGACTCCTTCTGTTTGCGCGTTGCTCCCAGGGCCCGCTCAAGGTCTTGACCTGCGGCTGAGTTGGTAGTTACGAGGCCGATGCTGAGGCAGAGGAGAAGGGGGATCTGCAGGGGAAGGCGCATGTGAGATCCAGTCTAGTAGAGCCGTGGAGCTGCAGGCGTGTTCGTCCTGGGTGCTTTCTTTATTTGGTCTTGAGAGCCTCGCCGAGGGCTACTTGGACCCTCATGGGAGGGGCTGGGCCATTACCAGTAGTCGCTTTGAATGTGCCATCTGGGTTCAAACTCCAACCAGCGAAGAGCGCCAAGGTGGGCTGTAGAGATTCGTTTTCATGGGCGCGGAAGACAATCGGGCCTCGGCGAGTTCCGAGGCCATAGAGAGCCAGCCCGGGGCTGACACCGTCCAGGCCTGACGGTTCACGGGCAGCTTGTGGCCATGTGGGTTCAGACAGGTGTTCGATGGCGAGCAAAGCAAAATCACTGTAGGCCAGATCTTCTCGAGAGTCGCCGCCAATGGCCCGAGGTAATGACGCAGCAGCCCAGCCCCTATGCAGTGGTCCTGCTTGCGCGGGCGAGATGTTCATGACTAGGATCAGGGTGCGATCCAGGCGATCAAGTCCGCGTACTCCCGTCACAAGTTTCTGGAGGGCAGAGTTCGTGTTGCTTGCTTGTGTGCCTGCTGACTCCAGGTGTGTCCAGATCAGCCAACCCCCATCGCGGTCAGCACGCTCTTCAAGCCATTGCATGGCGATCTGAGCCACTTGATCGGGCGTACTCGCTGGAGCCCGGGAGAAGCGCTCGAAGCCTCGCTCAAGTCCAGCTGCCAATTGTCCGTGCCCCTGGCCCAGCGCCCCTGCCGTCCACACATCCTGTTCGTAGACCGCTGCTGCAATGGTTGGAAGATTGGTGGAGCTGACCCCGTGGTTATGGGGATGCAGACCAGTCAGCAATGAGGCCAATACAGAATCCGGCGAACCATTCGGATGCCAGACATTGGGAAAGAACATACTGGTTTCAAGGAACTCTCTCAGGGCGGGCTGGTCTGGCGCAATCTGCCTGGGTTCAGCCGGTTGGTTCAAGGTGATTATCAGCAGACTGGGATGCCCGCGGCCGTCGTCCACAGGCACGCAGGCGCCCAGAATGAAAAACCCCGAATATAGGAGTGGTTGCATTCCGAGGAGCGGCCAATAGCGCCAGCGCCCCTCGCGACTCCAGCCCGGGGTCCTCACCGTTTCACTTACCCTTTGCGCTGGCTTTGCTGGCGGATTTCACAGGGGTCCTCTTGGACCTGCTCGCTGACCGTTTACTTGCTTTCTTGCTGCTGGTTTTTTTCTTGCCCCTCTTGGCTGGTTTGATCACGCCGTCGATCACCATTCCCTTGGCCTTTCTCAGTTTCACCAGATCTTTGGCTAGCTGACGCATATCGCGCTGGGTCTCACGAGTCTGACGTCTTGCCTCGCCGAGCTTCAACTTGGCGGCTTTGACCTCCGTTCGCAGGGTCTTGAGAAGGCGATCCCGCATTCCGAGGTCTGTGCGCACGTTGTGCAGTTCCTTGTCAACTGCGCTTGAGGTCTTGCGGGCCTCGATAAGTTCGCTGCGCAGATCGCCCACCCGGCTGGTCAATTCGATGACTTGTTCATCTCGCCGTTGTTGTTGGTTGGCGCTGTTCTCGATCTGCCGGGCTTGACGTTTGGATACAGTGCGCTCGGTTCTGAGTTCCTGAGTGCGCTCTCCAAGTTCGACTGTCCCTTGTTTCCGTCGTTCGGTCTCCTTGTCGGCTCGTTTCTCGAGCTTTGCATGCTGGCGATTCAAGACCTTCAGTTGTTGTTCCAATTCGGCCACTTGCGCGGGTAGCGGATCCAGAGCCTGCTTGCGCTGCCTTAGTTCTTGCAGTTCCTTTGTTTGAGCCCGCAATTTACTGTTGAGTTCCGTTTGAATGCTCTCGGCTTCCTTGTGCGTACGCTCCACTTGATCTGGGAGTGCTGTCAATTTGTCCAGTTGTGCCTGCAGGGCGGTCAACTGTCGGGCGTTCTGGGTTTGTTTTTCTTCGGCTTGGGCTTGCATCCGACCTATTTGGCGGTCTCGTTCAGCAAGCAGGGCACCGGCGGGTTCTAGCTCACGCAACTGCTTGCGTACATCGCGCAAGTCCTCGCGCAGATTGTTGACCTGCTCTTGTCGTCGCTCGCCTTCGACGCTCAATTCACCCTCGCGCTTGGCGAGTGCAAGACGCAGAGGCTGTAATTCCGCCACCCGTTGGGCGGCTTCGTCAGAGGCCTGCTCGTACTCGTGTTCAAGCTCTTTCAGTTGAAACTGGGCCTGCTTCAAGTCAGCTTCGCATACTGACAAGAGCGCAGGGATCGGGCGCAGGGTCTCAAGCTCCTCCGATAGGGCAGCAGTGTCTTCTGCCGCTTGCGCCTCCGCTTGAGACAAGCGAGCATTCAGCAATTCCAAGTCCTGTTCCTTCTCGGAGAGCTGTGACTTGAGGGTGTCAAGTTCCTCGACCTGGTCTTCGAGAGTGACGATGCGTTCTGCAACTGCAGTGCGATCCTCTTTCACGGAATGCTTCAGAGCGCGCAGTTCACTTTCCCGTTGATCCAGTCGTGCAGGCAGAGGCTCTAGCTTGAGCCATTTGCCTTCGATGGCATCTGCCCGAATTCGAGCTTCGTCTCGCTCCCGCCGTAGCGAATCGAGTTGGGCTGTTGCGGTTTCTAGCTTGCGGGGAAGAGGTTCAAGTTGCTGCACCCGTTTGGTTATCGTCTGGCGCTCAGTGGCATGATCACTTAGCATCCTGTCACACTCTGCTTCTGCTGCAGCTGCCGTGGCCTGACTCTGCTCGACGATGGTCTGAAGCTTGTCTCGCTCGGCAGAGATTTCTTTCAAGGCCGTGGCTTGGCGTTGTGATTCTTGAGTGGATTCTGTGTGTTCTGTTTGCAGGGCTCTGGTGGTCTGGTTCAATTGCGCAAGCTTGTTGTCCCTATCCACGAGCCTCGCTTTCAGGTCTGCTTGAACTGCAGAGGCGCGGTTTGCGATCTCTTCGAGCTCCTTGGTCTTGGCCATGAGGCTCGCGTGTTGAGAGCGCATGCTTTTGTTGGCTACCTGGTTTTGATTGAGGTCAGTCACCGCCTGCTCACGATCCGTATCGCACATGTGGAACTTGCGGTCCCACAGCTCTTGCTGTACACGCCGTTGGATGCGGCTGCGCTCCACAGCAATCACATAACCAATGAAACCACCCAGGCATCCGCCACCTAGCATTAAGAGGAGTTCTTGCATTTCTTGCTTGTCTTCCGGAGGGCGCGTAGCAGGGGGCAGTGCCTATCTGCCCAGTTGGATTCCCTGTACGCGCGACGTCATCGATGCTAGCGATCTCTGATAGTGATTTCCCCCTTCGCCTGGGGTCTCTTGGAGCAGTTTTGAACTCTTCGCAGGGGGTGCGTGAGCCTGCTAGGGGTTCTTCATAGAGGAAAGCACGGCCAGCAGGGTCAGATGCTCACCCGCCAGGAGGGTCATCTGTGACGTTCATCAAAGCCCATGGCGCCCCTCGGTTTCCGTCGAGAGCCAATATGGTCCTATCCGGGGTGCCTGGAAGGGCCTCGCCAATGTCATGACCCGGGGAGCGATTCCCTCGCAGCAGTCGGAGCGCAAGGGTTGCGTCAGGCAACGCTAGGATCACCATCTGCATGTTGTCCCTGCCCGTGGATCAGGTTCTGCCAGAACTGCTTCAAGCCCTGGACGCCAGCGGTGCGGTGGTGCTGGTGGCTCCTCCGGGAGCAGGCAAGACCACCCGGGTGCCTCCAGCCATGCTGCGGGGCAAGGGAACGATTTGGGTCTTGGAGCCGCGGCGTATCGCGGCCCGCGCAGCGGCGCGGCGTGTGGCCCAGGAACAGGGTTGGACCTTGGGAGAAGAGGTGGGCTGGGCTGTGCGTTTCGAGAAGAAGTTCAAGGCGACTTCGAAAATTGTCTTTTGCACAGAGGGGGTCCTGTTGCGGCGTTTGCAAGCGGACCCATTTCTGGAAGGGGTCGACGCCCTGGTGCTGGATGAGTTTCATGAGCGCCACATGGAAGGGGACCTGGCTCTTGCACTGGCTGAGCGAGTGCGTAGCAGCGTGCGCGAGGACTTGCGGATCGTGGTCATGAGCGCCACCCTGATCGCTGACCCTATTTCTGAGTTCTTGAGTGCGAAGGTGGTGCGTTCCGAGGGTCGTCAGTTTGATGTGGAAGAGCGCTACTTGCCACTCTTGCCCAGAGAGACGCCCGAGGATCATCTGCAACGAGCCGTCGAAACTGCGCTTGCGGCCTCGCCCGGGAATGTGCTGGTCTTTCTCCCCGGTGCGGGGGAAATGCGCCGAGCTCGTGGGAGGATCGAGTCTTGGATTCTCAGCTTGGGCCTCGACCTGCACGACCTGCATGGCAGTCTTTCGCCGCAGGAACAGGACCTTGCCTTGACCGGGGGAGGCCGTCGGCGTGTAGTTCTTTCAACCAATGTGGCCGAATCCAGCGTTACCGTGGATGGGGTCACTGCGGTAGTGGATTCAGGTCTAGCGCGTATCTTGCGTCATGATCCATCGGTGGGCCTGGATCGCTTGGGCCTTGAGCGCATTGCTGCGGATGCGGCAGCTCAACGAGCGGGACGCGCAGGGCGCATTGGTCCTGGCCTTGTATTGCGTCTTTGGAGCGGTATCGACCAACGCACTCTCAGGCCAACCGAGGAACCGGAGGTGCGTCGGCTCGATCTGGCTGGACCGGTGTTGCAGCTGCTCTCTTTTGGGGAACCGGACCCGGCGGAGTTTCCTTGGTTTGAAGCGCCAAAGCCCGAGGCACTGGACAACGCAGTGGCGTTACTTGATCGCTTGGGAGCCACCGATCATGGAGTTCTGACCCAGACGGGTCGTTCCCTCGCGGCTTTGCCCGTGCACCCTCGTCTCGGGCGGTTGTTGGTGGCGGGCCATGGTGAAGGCGTGCCTCATGAGGCTGCTCTGGTGGCGGCCTTGCTGGGGGAGCGCGACCCCTTTGAACATCGTCAGGGTCCTGTGGACGGGGGCGAGTCGGATCTGGATGATCGTTTAGATGCCTTGGAAACTCTGGCACGCACCAAACGAGCTCCTGGCGGCTTGCGCCCGGGTCCCGGGCGCAATGTGCTTCGTTCTCGGGAGCAACTGGCGTCCATGTTGAATCGGGCGCTGGGTCAGGCACCGCAGCCCAGCGATCCAGATGACGCCCTGCTTCGCGCGCTGGTAACAGCCTTCCCTGACCGATTAGCCGTGCGCCGGGCCCCCGGTTCAGATGCCTTTCGTGGCATCGATGGCAAGGGCCTGCGTCTTGGGCGGGAGAGTTGCGTGACTGAGGCGGAGGTGATCTTGGCTCTTGAGACCATCGGTACTGCCAGAGACACTCGCGTTCGCCTGGCAGTGGGCGTGCCGCGCTCATTCATCAATGAGGGCAACGAGCACATGACTCAGGATTTGATCTGGGACCGAGAGGCACTCAGAGTGCGCGGGGCGAAGCGTACCTGGCTCGGACCCCTGTTGTTGGGGGAGGAGGTGGTCTCCTTGCCAAGGGGCCGCGAGTCAGAAGTCCAGGAGATTCTGTGTGCCGAGGCTGCCAAGGACTTGGAGAGTGCCCTTGGCTTTGATGAATCTGGCGTGCAGAGCCTGCTCGCGCGCCTCGCTTGTTTGGGGGAGTGGTGTCCGGAACTCGAATTGCCGCGTTTCGATGGGGAGCAGATCGCCGAGCACTTGCCGAATCTGGCTGCAGGCTGTCGTTCCTTCGAAGATCTTCGCAAGCGACCTCTCGCCAGTCTCTTGCTGGGGCTCTTGACACATCAACAGAGGAGTGCCCTGGACACCATGGCTCCCGAGCGCATGGCTGTCCCTACAGGTTCAAAGATTACTTTGCTCTACGAAGCTGGACGGCCTCCGGTGCTGGCCGTGCGAATGCAGGAACTGTTCGGACTCAAGGATACGCCCACTGTGGCAGGTGGTCGCGTGACTTGTCTCCTGCATCTCCTAGCACCGAACCATCGTCCCCAGCAGATCACTGATGACCTCGCTGGTTTTTGGGAGCGCACTTGGAAGGATGTTCGCAAGGAACTGCGTAACCGTTATCCCCGTCATGCCTGGCCTTTGGATCCGGCCAACGCTGTTCCTCAGAAGCGACCTGCTCGGCGTCGTCGGCGCTGAGATCTTCCGCTGCCTTTACCGCTCCCAGGGTGGCGCGTTCAGCCTGCGCTTGCCATCACTAGAGAGCCGGATTCCACCTTTGGCGTCTGGCGTTTCCATGCTCCGGTCCCAGAGTTGGCAGGTGACCTGGCGGTGCTTTTGATCCAAACCTTCGCAGTAGTTGGTGTAGATGCAGCGACGCACTTCTTCGCCCCGGCCCTCTTGCACCTTGAGCCACCAATCGGGGTCCGCCAGGGACTGACGGGCGGCTCCCACAAGATCGCAATCTCCCTCCCGCAGGGCCTTTTCGGCCAGTTCGTGGGTGCCTACGCCCCCAGCTCCGATCACTGGAATCTGGTGTCCGGCTTCGCGGAGGGTATTTCTGATGCTGTGGGAAAGGTGCAGGTTACGTCCGAAAGGGTGCTTGAAGCGGGTCACCGTGGGCATGCACTCCTCGCCGCTCGCGCCCGTGTAGGGATAGATCGCCTGGCCCACTGCCGGTTGGCGCGCGTCCTCGAATTTGCCACCCTTTGATACGGATATATAGTCCATGCCGCCTTTGGCCAGAGCCAGGGCGTGTGAGCATGCATCCTCTATTGTGCTGCCGCCTTTCACGACCTCGTCGCCCAGGATACGACAACCCACGGTCCAGTCCTTACCTACCCGGTCACGAACCGCTTTCAACACTTCAAGTGGTAAGCGTTGCCGGCCTGTCAACGTGCTCCCATAACCGTCATCGCGTTGGTTGAGGGCCGAGAGAAAGCTCGCCAGGGTGTAGGCGTGGGCCATATGCAACTCGACTCCATCGAAGCCCGCTTGCCTGGCTCGTTGGGCGGCAGCGGCGAATAGGCCGGGCAGGACCTTGGGCAGTTCACGGATCGTGCTTAGACCTAAATCCCCGACTCTTTCCCGGTATCCGTAATTGAGTGCTTCCCATTCCCGCGGGCTGAGTACCTCTTGTAGGGCAGCATCATCCAGGCGCATCAACTGTTCGCGTACTTCGGCTTCGTTGGCTGTACCACCCATGGATTCTCGGTGTGTCTGCGTGATGGTGAGAAACTCGAGTAGGTATCGGTGTTTTTCTGGTCGTCGTCTGATGGGTAGGAAGTCGAGGATTTGAATCACCAACCTTGTACGCCCCGCGCTGTGCTGGCGGACCGTTCGCACCAGTTCCTGCAGTCCCGGAATGAAGCGATCGTCGCCCACACGCAAGAGGGGACCAGAAGGCACATCGCGTACGCCCGTTGCTTCCACTACCAGCACCCCGGGCTGCCCGTCTGCCAGACGCCCATACCACTCGAGGACCTCGGGTGTGACCTCGCCCTCCTCCGTCGCCCTCCAGGGGACCATGGCCGGTACCCAACTGCGGGTCAGGCTCTGGAAACTGCCCACCTGTATCGGGGTGAATACGAGGCTGTTCTGGGCCTCTGTGCGGGTGGGCCAGCGGGTGGCTGGCAGAGATCTCTTGGGCTTGGCCACGGCTGGGCATGGTAGGCCCTGTCGCGGGCCGCTACCCTCTTGCAATGCAGCAACCACGGGTAGTCTTGACCGGAGCGTCAGGGGGCATCGGTCTGGCGTTCTGTGAGGCCCTTGGGCAGCGGGGGGCCAGGGTCTGGGTTTGCGGGCGTGACGAGGAGCGCCTGGGCTCCGCCAGGGCTGCTGTGGAGCAGGCCGGAGGCAGCGCCACCAGTTTGGTGATGGATCTGGAACACCCTGACTCCCTGCGGACTGCGGTGGAGCAACTCAGGCAGGAAGCCCCCATCGATTGGCTGGTGAACAATGCGGGTATCGTGGAGACTGCGCCCGTGCATTCATCCAAGGCCTCTGGTGAGCAGGCCCGGCGTCTGATGCAGGTCAATTTCCATGCAGCGCGCGAACTGACTCAGGGGCTGCTTGGGTTGTTGGCTGAATCGAAGCGTCCCAGCGTGGTCATGGTGGCGAGTTCTGCGGCCCTTGGGGGCCACCCTTATGTGGCGGCCTACTCAGCCAGCAAGCACGCTCTGCTTGGCTGGGCTCGCTGCGCTGCGAGGGACCTGCAGACCAAAGGGATCGCGGTGAATGTAGTCTGTCCACACTTTGTTGATACGCCCATGACCGACTCAGGTGCGGACTTTGTTGCTGCTCAGACCGGCCGCTCAAAAGAACAGGTCAAAGCCGAGTATGCTGCGATCAACCCCAGTGGTGTGTTGATTGCCCCGAGCGAAGTGGCCTTGGCAGCATTGGGTTTGTTGGAGAGCACGATCTCTGGCCATGTGATTGAACTCACGGGCGGGGACAATCAGCGCTGCGTGGATCAGGGCTTCGAAATTGAGGCAGTCGCCCGGAGATACCAATGAAGATCAACTTGATCCAACCCCAGGGCTGGCCCCGGCCGAGTGGCTACAGCAATGGGGTGCTTGTGGCGGACGCCGGCAGCCTGCTGTTCATCGCCGGGCAGGTGGGCTGGGACAGCAAGGAGCGCATGAAAGAGGGGTTCCTGCCTCAGTTCAGGCAGGCCCTGGAGAACATCAGGGCGGTGTTGGAGGAGGCTGGAGGCAAGCCTGAACATCTCGTCAGGGTTACGATCTACGTCACGGACAGGACCGCCTACAGGGGGGTTCTGGCTGAGGTGGGGGTCGCCTGGCGTGCCATTCTGGGCGGTGTGTGGCCTGCCATGAGTCTGGTGGAGGTCCAGGGCCTGTTGGAGCAGAATGCCGTCCTTGAGATAGAGGCCACCGCAGTTCTTCCTTGAGGCTGGGGTTGACTCAAGATAAGACTCGCGCCCGGAAATTACTTCCCCATCCTGCTCCTCTTTGGTAAGCGGGTATGTATGTAACTCATTGACTGGCAATAGGTTATGTCGGTTTAGCTGTCTCGGGCCGAGGTGATTCTCGCTGTTTGGGGGAATCTCCTGGATTTCCCCCCTTTCCAAGCCGGAGGTCTTCCCGCAGGCTAGTGTTCATACGGAGCGTGTGGTGGACTTCTCTTCACCGCTCCATTTCTCCCCTTTATTCCGGCACTCCTTAGAAAATAGGTTTCGGCAACACATGAAAACTGACATCAGAAGCTCCCTCCTGACGGTAGCTGGCTTGGGCCTCTTGGCCATGTCCGCGACTGCTCAGCAGAGTATGCAAACTGCGCAACCTCAGCGCATCAACGGTACGGCGAAGCACGCCGGTATCTATCACGTCGCTACTGGCACTTGGACCCGCACGCAAGGTGCAACGGCCAACGTCGGTCCCGACATCGTTTATAACAACACCGCAGACGGCATCTATTGGACCGGCGAGATTCATGAGAACGGTGCGGAGTGGGTTGACGAGGGTGAACTGCCCGGCGCTTCCTCTCCCTTCGGCGCCAACAAGGAGTGCTACTCTATCAACGCGTTTGATATGTACTACGGCACTTCATCCCTGCCTGGCACCCTGACCATGGATGTCAACTGGTATGACGCTTATGATCCCTGCACCAACCCCAATGAGGCCAACTCCTGCATCAACTGGGCTGGCTCCACAACGGGTATTGACCTTCCCGAGAACGGTGGTTCCGGCTTTGGTTTCTGGATCATTACGATCGACATGGCCGGCGCAGAGGTTGACTTGAACGCTGATGGCGCTCCTTGTCTTCCCCTCTACGACGCCAACGTTGATTGGGATTCCTTCGGTTGGGGCGCGAGTCCCGTCGGTGGAAACATGGGCTGGGTCATTGCTGGTGACCCTGACTGGACACCCAACGTGACGGGTGGTGCCAACGGCGAATCCGGTGGTACTGGTACTTACTATGACGTCAGTGGCGCAGTTTCCTGCAACATTGACCCGCTCTTGGGCCACACTGGTCTTAACACTCAGGACCTCTGGCGCGTTGTTGAGCCCGCTGGTGGTGCGTTGATCATCGGCACCGGTTGTTACTGGTACGGTGGTTACAACAACGTCCTTGGCTGTGGCGGTTTGGGCCCGAACAACTCGTTCGCGTCCAACTACATCCGCATCCATGCTTCGGATTTTGCTGGCGCTGCGTGTGACACCGAGCCGGACCTTGTGTTCTCGGCCCCGGGTAACGCGCACTGTGGATCCAACACCGGTGGAGCACCCTCCGGCCCGGTCCGCATCTCTTACGCACGTGACCCGTCTGGTGCCACCGTTGGTACCTTGCAGGCCGTTGACGGACCGGACAACGAGTTTGGTTACTTCCTTGCCGCGAACGCCCTGGGCAGTGGCATTGCTATCAGCAATGGCTTCCTGTACCTCCAGCCGCCCTTCGGCCGTTACTCTCCGACAACTGCAACGAACCAGGGCGATCCCGCTCTGAACTCCATCAGCCGCTTTGGTCCTGATGGCGTGCTTGCCAACTTGGTTGGAACGGGCGATGCCTCCGGCAACGGTTACGTGGTTCCCCTTGTCATGACCAACACCCTTGGTATTGGCAACTACGCCCCGGGCGACACGGTCGCCTTCACCCTCTGGTTCCGCTGCGGCGCCGCCAGCAACTTCTCCGACGCCGTCCAGGTTCAGTTCCGCTGATCCCTGGCCCGTTAGAGGCTTAATCTAAGAGCGGCGTCCGCTCCCCCAGGGGAGCGGGCGCCGCTCGCATTATGTGGCGGGATTGTGAAGGCGGATCCCAGGCTGGGCCGTCATCGGGGGTATCCTCTGCCCCATGGACTGCAAGACATTCCACTACCACGAGGAAGACGATGTCGCGGTGATTCGCCTGGAGAGGCCGGAACGTCTGAACGCTCTGACTTTCGATTCCTACGCCGAGCTGAGGGATACCTTTCGGGCGCTGGCGACCCGTGACGACCTTCGCAGCGTGCTGTTGACCGGAACTGGCAGGGCCTTCTGTTCTGGAGGAGATGTGCGCGACATCATCGGACGCCTGATGGGCGTGGATGATGGCACCCTGTATGCATTCACGCGTATGACCTGCGATTTGATCGGCAGCATTCGACAACTGGAGAAGCCGGTAGTCGGGGCACTGAATGGCACCACCTGTGGAGCAGGGGCTGTCATGGCTGCGGCTTGTGACATCCGGGTTGCGGCGGAGTCCGCACGCATCGCTTTCCTGTTCACCAAGGTGGGGCTCTCAGGGGCGGATATGGGAGCTGCCTGGCTGTTGCCGCGCATTGTGGGTCATGGATTGGCGAGTGAGCTCTTGATGTTGGGAGAGTTCATTGACGCCAAGCGCGCTGAGTCCATCGGGCTCTACAATCAAGTTGTCCCGGACGAGGAACTCGCCGATCGCGGCCTTGAACTTGCTGGGGAGCTTGCCTCTGGCCCTGCCCTGGGACTGGCGGTCACCAAGCGCATGCTAGATGCGGAATGGAACATGAGCCGCGACGAGGCGTTCTCCGCTGAGGCCTGGATTCAAGCGGAGTGCATGAAGCATCCTGACTATGAGGAGGCCTACCGTGCCTTTGTGGAGAAGCGCCACAAGGACTTTCGGGCTTCGGGGGCACTTGGAAAGCAAAGCGGCGCGCGGTCATGAGTGAACTTGTCAAACTCCAAAGCGACGCTGAACAAGCGGCTCGCTCCATGCAAGCGAAGGTTGCTTGTGCGGCTGATGAAGATGGCGCCGCAAGCGTTGCCTTGGGGCTCCTGGCAGAGAACGATTGGCTCGGATGGGCCTTGCCCGAGGCCTATGGCGGTCGTGCCGCAGGGGGTCGCGTAGCTGCTGATGAGGTCAGCGTCGAGGCCTTGTGCGCTGTGCGCCGTGGGCTGGCTCGGGGCTGCGGAATGGTGGACCTGATGTTCGTGGAGCAGGGCCTCGGCTCTTATGCCCTCGCTCTGGGAGGCGCAAGAGACCTGGCTCAGGAACTGATGGCGGAGTACGCCGCTGGGACACGCATTGCTGCCTTTGCAGTGACGGAACAGGGTGCGGGCAGCGATCTGGCCGGCGTCTCTACCCGGGCAGTGCGTACGGATCGTGGGTACTGTCTGACCGGTGCCAAGACTTTCATCACAAACGCGGGCATCGCACATGACTATACGCTCCTTGCTCGGGTGGCTGGTGAGCCTGGAGACCGCTCTGGCCTGGCCATGTTTCGGGTCCCTGCCAGTGCTCGAGGCCTTGAAGTCAAGCGGTTCGAGGTGATGGCTTCTCATCCCATTGGCGAGGTGATCCTGAACGATGTGCAGGTGGATCACCGTGATCTGATTGGGGAGGAAGGCCAAGGCCTTGATCTGGCGCTCGGGGTTCTGGCTCGCTTCAGGACCTCGGTAGCGGCGGCAGCGGTGGGCTTTGGGGAGCGTGCCCTGGAGGAGTCCCTGGCCCATCTCAAGTCCCGCGAGCAGTTTGGGCGGTCCCTGTCCAGTTTTCAGGGCCTGCGCTTTGATCTGGCAGAGATGGACACGCGTCTGGCAGCCGCTGCCTTGCTCGTGTCTCATGCGGCGGCATGCGTGGACGCTGAAGGGGATTCGACGGCAGTGGTAGCCCGGGCCAAGTTGTTCGCAACGGAAACAGCAAGCTGGGTCTGTGACAAGGCTGTGCAACACCATGGAGGTCTTGGGGTGCGTCGCGGAACTGTCGTGGAGCTTCTTTTTCGTGAGGTGCGAGCTCTTCGGATTTATGAGGGCACCAGTGAGATTCAAAAGCTGATCATCGCCAAACATCTCTTGAATCAAGATTCCTCGAACTGACCATGGCGAAATTCAAGCGGCACCTTTTTGTCTGTGTGAATTCTCGGGATGATGATGACGCCCGCGGATGTTGTTCAGTCCGTGGTTCTGCCGCGGTTGCAAGGGACTTCAAGCGCAAGCTGTACGAGCGAGGACACAAGCGAGTGGTGCGTGCTAACAAGTGTCAGTGCTTGGATCAGTGCGCATTTGGCCCTGTGATGGTCGTCTATCCCGAAGGCGTGTGGTATGGAAGGGTGACGCCCGATGACGTAGATGAGATCATTGAGAAACACATTGAAGGGGGGCAGGTGGTCGAGCGCCTGGTGATCCCGGACGAGCACCTGACCGGGGTGGACAAGGGGTGACGACCGTCAAGGATTGGTTCTTGGAACCGGGGGCAGGTCTGGGCTGCCTGTTCTACGGACCGCCGGAAGATGATCTGATCACGGGGTTGGTGAAGGGGGCCGGGGAACACGGCTGGAGCGTGCTGGTTGCGACGGGGCTCGCCGCAGACGACCACCGAGCGGCGGGGCGGGAACTTGAGGCCGGTCTCAAGCGTTTGGCGCAGGTACAGGATGTCGAGGGCACTCCGCTGGTTCTGGTGGGGGTGGGTACTCCCGGGACCGCCGCCTTCCTGCAGGCCTGTCGCAGCAAGCGGGTAGCAGCCCTCGCGGTTATTGATGTGCCCCTGATCCTGGAGGATCTCGACGTTCAGCGGCCGGTGCAGCCTCTGGAAATGCTGCTCAACCTGGAGGCCCCTCTGCTGCGCGTCGAATCCACGGATCCAGCGGCCATCGACTCGCAGCAGAGTCAGTTTGTGGGGCTGCAGTTGGACGCCTGTGCGCGAATTCATGAGAGCCACAGTATCCCGAGCGACGACCTCCGTGCCCCTCTGGTACTCTCTTTGCTTGAGACATTCCTTTCGAATCATTTGGAGTCATTCCGTTAGACCATGCTTGAACTGATCAACCTTGTTCCCGGCAAAGAAGTTCTGGGCCAGTACACCATCACCAAGCTGTTGCGCGAGAACGGCATTTCCTCCACCTTCGGGCTGCAGGGAGAGGACTTTCCCGACGGCGCGGAGTTGGTTCTGTTTCCTAGTCACCTCTTCGGCAGCTTCGAGGCAGCGACTAGTTTCTCACAGGAACTCGAGCCCTGGATAGCGTTCGATTGCTCCTCGGTTCGCAGCTTGAGCCGCATGGAAGTACAGGAGGATGGCCTTGTGTTGCAAGTTGGGGCGCGTGTGCCCGGACCTAGCTTGCGTCACTTCATGGCCGAAGGCGAACTGCTTAGCAGCGGCGAGGTACAGCAGCTTGGTCTGCGCCTTCTTGACGGACTTGAGGAATTGCACGGTTCAGGAATGGTGCACGGAGACTTGAAGCCAGAAGTGGTTTTTGGCAACGGCGACCCGGATAGTGCGGTGATCATCGATGGAGGCGTTACTCCCAGCCTCTGGTCCACACAACATCTTGGCGCCCGCACTCAGCTGGTGGGTACTCCCTTCTATGCACCCATTGAACAGTTCAGCGGGGATGCTCCCAGTGCGGGTTCGGATCTCTACAACCTGGCGACTCTGCTCTATGAGGCAGCGACTGGGCAACTGCCCTGGAACGGCACGGGGTTCGTCGAAGTCTTCCAGAGCAAGTTGGTACGGCCTTCCGAGGGGTCCAATGCTGCCCGTGCGGTGAACCTTGCACCGGGGCTCGACAGTCTGTTGTGTTCGGCTCTCGATCCTCAGCGCCGGGAACGGCCGGCGGATGCTTCGGTCTTTCGTGAGCACCTTGCCGCAGCGTTGACTTGAGCCTTCTACGGTGAATTCCGATCAGTTGAACCTTTGCACTTGGTTTCTTGACCACAATCTGGAGGCAGGGCGCGCGGACAAGGTCGCTCTGCACTGTCAGGGACAGTCCTGGACCTATGGCGAACTGAGCGCGGGCGCTGCTCGTTGTGCTGCGGCCTTGCGCAGGCGCTCAGTGTGCCCAGAAGAGCGTGTGCTCCTGATTCTGCCCGATGGGGTCGACTTTGTGCTGGCCTGGTTCGGCGTCCTGCGGGCGGGGGGCGTGTTCTGCATGGTCAACCCTCGGCTGATGGCTTCGGACTACGCTCATTATCTGCGTTATACCAAGGCGCGCATCGTGATCTGCCATGAGGCGGTTGTGCCCGAATTGGAGAAGGCGATGGAGGACATGGAGCACCCGCCCAGATTACTGGTCTCCGGAAATCAGATTGGGAAACACAATTGCCTGGCGGAGGCGTTGGCTGCAGAGGATCCTGATTCTGACCTCGCCCGCACGGAACCAACCACCCCAGATGATCTGGCGGGCTGGTTGTTCACGTCTGGTTCCACCGGCCACCCCAAAGCCTGCGTACATATGCAGCGGGACTTTGCCTTTGCCACCGAGGCCTATGGGCTGGGAGTCGTGGGCTATCAGGAGTCAGACATTTGTCTTTCAGTGCCGAAGCTGTTCTTTGGATACGCCACGGGGACAAACTTGATGTTTCCCTTTCGCGTGGGGGCAACGGTTGTCCTCTTCGAGGGCCGAGCTACTCCCGAGGAGATCCTGCAACAGATCGCAGACCACCGACCCACGGTATTGACCAGTGTGCCCACCTTGATCAATGGCATGCTTGACTCGAAGAAATTGGAAGATGTTGATCTGAGTTGTTTGCGCCGTTGCATTTCCGCAGGAGAGGCTCTGCCCCGCCGCGTCTATGAACGTTGGCTGGAATGTACAGGTGTCGAGATCCTTGATGGCATCGGCTCTGCCGAGATGTTCCATATATATATTTCGAATGCGCCGGGGGAAGTGACCCTTGGTTCATTGGGCCGCCTGGTACCCGGCTATGAGGCCGAGATCGTCGGCCCAGATGGTGCTCCGGTCCCCGATGGCGAGCCAGGTCGCTTGCGTATTCGCGGCGGCTCCACAGCCCTTTGCTATTGGGCAGACAAGGAAGAATCTCAATCCACCTTTCAGGGGGATTGGTGTACGACCGCCGATATTTTTCGCCGGGACTCGGAAGACCGGTTCTGGTATGAGGGACGGGCCGACGACTTGCTCAAGGTCAGTGGAATCTGGTGTTCACCGCTTGAGATCGAAGAATGCCTGCGCTGTCACGACGCGGTTCAAGATGTTTGCATCGTGGCCGCCAAGGATGGGGCGGGTCTGGTCAAACCCCTGGCATTTGTGGTTCCTGCGGGTGGTTCTGAAGGGGGACAGCCTCTGGCGGCGGAACTCAAGGGTTTCATCAAGGGGCGTCTGGCACCCCACAAGTACCCGCGCTGGTTTGAGTGGCGCCAGGCACTCCCGCGCAATGACCGAGGCAAGGTGGCTCGTCGGGTTCTGGCAGAGGAAGCCGCAGAACTCAAACTGTGAGCGGTTCTTTTCCCCGGGTCGTGGGGTAACATGCCCGCGAGCACCCCCGAACATGGACATCGCCCGTAGTACTTGGAAGGAATTGGCCGCGGTCATGGGGCCCGACTCTATCTTCTTGTTGCCGATTGGCAGCACCGAGCCTCACGGCCCACATCTGGCCCTGGACACCGATGTGACCATTGCTCGGGCACAGGCCGAGCGAAGCGCAGCGGTCCTGGAACAAGCAGGGATCACGGCCGTCGTCTTGCCTGCTTTGCCTTATGGTGTCACACGTTTCGCTGGCGATTTTCCCGGGGCTATTTCGCTGCGGCCGGGAACCCTCTGGGCTCTCCTTGAGGACTTGATCTTGACTCTTGAAGAAGTTGGGGTGCGTCGCATCGTGTTCTGCAACGGCCATCTGGAGCCGGAACACATTGAAGTGATTCGAGGCGTGGTCTTGGATCATTCTGAACTTGGTCCAACCACAGCGCAGGCGATTTTTCCAGACCACACTCGGCGCAAAGCTGCAGCCCGGCTTTCCCAGGAGTTTCAAAGCGGCGAATGCCATGCAGGAGAGTACGAGACCTCGATTGTTCAAGCGGTAGATCCCTCTGCTGTCCGTGAGAATGCGCGCGGGCTCTTGCCACCGGTGGAGATCGGATTGATCGACGGCATCGCTCAGGGCAAGACGACCTTTGCCGAGATGGGGGCCGAGGAGTGCTACTGCGGAGATCCCGCCGCCGCCACTGCCGCTCATGGAGAGGAGCAACTCCATGTCTTGGCGTCAATCGTTACTGATGCTTGCCGCGTGGCCTGGCCCGATCTTTTTTCTTCATGAGCGCCTTCAATACCGTTCTCCAAGTCCGCTTTGGCCATGTGGATCCCGCGGGGATTGCTTACTTCCCGCGCATCTATGACTATCTACACGATGTGTTTGAGAGCCTTTGGGAAGAACATGTGGGCCAGCGGTATTACCACCTGCTGTTGGAGCGAAAGATTGGCTTTCCCCTGGTACACAGCGAGGTCGAGTTCAAGAACCCCCTTCGCTTCGGTGATCGTCCTGCTGTTTCAGTTACCTGTACCAAGCTCGGGAGTTCCAGCATGACCCTGCGTTATCGTTTCAGCTTGGGGGATAAGCATGTTCTGGAAGCACGAATGACTACGGTTTGCATCAAGCTGGAAGGAATGCAGCCGATCCCCATCCCTGACGATTTCCGCAAGAGCTTTGAGGAGATCCTCGAAGTGGATGAAGAATGACGCGTATCATCAATCGTTTTGGAACTGGGGCGCCGGTCTTCAGCTTCGAGTTTTTTCCCCCAAAGAGTGACGAGGGAGCTGAAGCTTTGATGGCGACGGTCTTGGACTTGCAGGCGGCAGTGAACCCGGACTATGTTTCCGTGACCTATGGTGCTGGCGGGACGACCCGTGAGCGTACTCAGCAGGTGGTTTCACGCATTCAGAATCAGATCGGTCTGCCCGCAATGGCGCACTTGACCTGCGTGGCAGCGACAAGGGCTGAGATTGATCAGGTTGTGGATCAGCTGGTAGCCGATGGAATTGAGAACATCCTGGCTCTGCGCGGGGACCCCCCCAAGGAGCAAGAGAACTTCCAGGCCCCCGAAGGCGGTTTTGCCCATGCCTCTGAATTGATCGCTCACCTGGCCAAGCGTGGTGGGCTCTGCATCGGCGCTGCCGCTTATCCAGAATCCCATCCTGAATCCCCCGACGCGGATGAGGACCTGCATTGGACCATCCACAAGGTTGAACAGGGCGCTTCGTTTCTTGTGACCCAAATGATCTTTGACAATGAGCACTACTTTCGATTCAGCGATCGTCTGCGTAGCCGCGGAGTGCAGGTCCCGATGGTGCCTGGGATCATGCCGATCACCAATGTGGCTCAGATCGATCGCTTTACGAAGATGTGCGGGGTCGAGATTCCAGGCGCCCTTTCCAAGCGCATGCACGATCATCAGGATGATCCGGCATCGGTGATGGCCATTGGTATAGAGCACGCCATCGAGCAGTGTCGGGAACTCTTGGCTCGCGGGGCACCCGGTCTGCACTTCTACACTCTCAACCGCTCTCTCGCGACCCGTGGCATCCTGGCTGCCCTGAAGGGGTAGATGACTTCCCCCTGAGCGTTCCCCATCGGTTACGCTGTTGGACGAAATGGGGGCCTACGCTCGCCTGAATGGCCTCCAGAGCACGATTATTGCCCTGGTATGGTCCTTGCACAGGATCAGCGATGCCCATCATCAACACCCCCCTCTTCAGCATGCGTACAGCCCAGTCTCCCCTGCTCCTGGCCCTCCTCCTGGTGGCCTGCCAGGGTCAGCGAGCCCTGGATGCAATCCCTGTGGTTGAACTCCAGGGTACTGCCTATGAGGCTGCGGCATTGGTGTCATTGGAGGACCAACCAGCTTGGGATCACGAGGACCTGCAGAATGTCTTTTTTCTCTCGTCGCAGATCATCTCGGGAGGTGAACCGGAATCCGAAGAAGCCTTCGAGCGTCTGGCGGAGTGGGGAATCAAGACTATCCTCTCGGTAGACGGCAAGGCGCCCCTGGCGGAGGTCGCGGCGCGATTTGGCATGCGCTATGTGCATGTGCCGATTCAATACAAGGGCATCACTGAGGGAGAGCTGCTGCGCATGACAAAGACCTTCCGTGAGTTGCCCGGGCCTTTCTATGTGCATTGTTTTCATGGCAAGCACAGGGGTCCCGCTGCTGCAGCGGTAGGGCGTCTTGTGTTGGACAATGTTCCTCGGGCGCAGGCCCTGGCAGAAATGCGCCAGTGGATGGGGACCTCTTCAGCCTATGAAGGTCTCTACGCCACCATCGCCAGTTGCAGCCTGCCCAGCATGAATGCAAGCAGCGCGTACCAATGGGACTTTACCCCTGCAGTAGGTACTTCCGGCATGAAAGAAGCCATGGTCATGGCGACTCGCGCATTGGAGAATCTCAAGTCTCTCGAGGGCAACGCTTGGGCCGTGGATCCCACACATCCGGACTTGGTTCCTGAACAGGAAGCACTGCGTCTGGCGGAGATCTTCAAGCGTTCTCTTGGTGGCCATGATCTGCGTGCCCGTCCGACGAGCTTTCGTGCCCACTTTGAGGGCATCATTCCAGCCGCAGAAGAGCTCGCTGCCCAGGTGAGTCAAGCGCGGCAGGTAGACAAGCAAGGTATTGAGCGGGCTGCGGCTTTGATGACTCGCATCGAGGGATCCTGCAATTCGTGTCATGAGCAGTGGCGCGACTGATTCTCCTGGGTAGGGATTGAGACAGGAGATTTGCGCTGACCTGGGCAGGGCACATGTCTGCCTGCTACCATGCTCGCGCTGTGATTCCCCTTTCCTCCCGATTCCGCGATGCTGTCACCCGGGCTCTTTTTCTTCACAGGCGTCAAAGACGCAAGAAGACCAAGGAAGAGCGCGCTCGCGGAGATACAGAGGTGCCCTACGCGGCGCACCTCTTCAGTGTCGCCGCTCTGGCCATGGAACATGGGGCTGACGAAGACGAGTCAATTGCCGCATTCTTGCATGATGCGGTGGAAGACCAAGGAGGGGGGGAACTCCTGCAGGAACTCGAAGAGATCTACGGCCCGCGCGTTGCGATGATCATTCAGGGCTGTTCGGATTCCCTGGCCGCTCCCGGCGAAGAGCGCGGTGAATGGCAGGCGCGCAAGGATCGCTTTATTGAGTTCATCCGCAATGAAGCCGACCCCTCGGTCTTGCTGGTTGTGGCTTGCGACAAGATTCATAACGCGCGCTCGGTAGTAACGGATCTTGCGCGTTTTGGGAATCAGATATTCACTCGTTTCAGCAGCGGTCAGGAGGGGACTCTGTGGTACTACCGGGCTACCCTAAGAGCATTGCGCTCTCGGGAAGCGGACATGCGCACTGACTTGCAGCGTCTCCTGCTTGATGATCTTGAGCGGATCGTCGATCGCATGGAGCGCTTCGCTGCTGAGTGAAGTGTTACTCGCTCTTGGCGTTACGTACTTCGAGGGTTTGCTCGTAGCGCTGACCGCTTTCTTTCAGCACGATTCGGTAGGTACCAGGTGTGGCTTGACGGCCTCTCTGGAAACGGCGTCTGCCTGATCCTCGACCACTGGCGTTGGAATTGGCCAGTCGCAGATTCCAGGTCATCCGGTGCAGACCGCGTTCGCTGGAGGGATCAAGGGTGTGTACAACGGTTCCGTCATTCGCCTCAATGTGTAGGGTCACATCGCGCCCCTTCTTGTTGAGCGTGTAGTAGATTGCCGCCCCTCTAGAGGGGTTTTCTCCCACGAAACGGCGCGTACCCGAGTTCGCAGCCTGGGGTTCCCGGACGCTGATAATGGCGGTGCCAGGCTTGAAGAGGTGCGCCCGCGCATTCAGGGCATCCTCGGAAGCCTCGCGCAAGGGGCCTACATCCAGGATCCAAATCGAGCGTCCGTGGGTGCCTACTATCAGGTCATTTCCTGTCGGATGCTGGGCAAAATCATGCACTGGAACCGTTGGCAGCCCGTTGGCTCCATTCATGCGTGTCCAGTCTTTGCCACGGTTGATCGATACGAAGAACCCGAACTCGGTGCCCAGGTAGAGCAGGTCTGCGTTGCTGCGGTCCTCGTGCAAGGCACGCACGGGTCCGGCGCTGGTGGGGAGTTTCTTGGTCAAGCTGACCCAGGTGTGGCCTTCGTCGTCGGAACGAAAAGCGTGGGGCATGTCGTCGTCGCTGCGGTGGCCGTCGAAGGCCGCGTAGATGCGGTTCGCGTCGTGCTGGCTGGCGAAGAGCTGGCTCACATAGCGTCGACCGGGGAGGAGCTGGTCGATGGTGTTCTTGAGCGGCTTCTTCGGCAGGGTGTGGGAACTTGTCTGGAGTTGGTCGGCCCAGGTGGGCTCGTCCTCTTCCTCATCCTCGCCCTCTTCTGATTCGGTGGCCGCTTCTGGTGCTGCCGCAGGCTTCTCGGGATCCTGTTCCGGCGCCGGCTCTGGAGTCACTTCAGCTGGTTCAGGAACTTCTGGCCGTTGTCCAGTAAAATCGAAGTTGAAGGAGCCGCCCGCGCCTGAAAGCTGTCCGGAAAGGGCACCGCCTTCGAGTTTGCCTTGGAAATCCAAGCGTAGGTTTGTGCCCTGGAAGGCAAAGCGGAAACTGTTGTCTTCAGGGTTGTAGCGGCCATCGCGAATGTCGCCGTTGCCCAAGTCGCTTTTCATGGAGCCGCTCAAGGCGCTTTCTGCTCCTAGTTCAAGACTCAACTCAAAGCGACCATCTTCGGGGTCCTCCAGGCCGGCACCGGTGGCAAAGCAGATCCAGAGACCACCGATGGAGTCTTCGGAAGAGGGGGAGGGGTCATCCGGTGTGGGTGCGGACTCCGGTTCAACCGCATCCTCAACAATCACCTCTTCAGGGATGAGTTCCTCTTCGATTGCCTCTTCTTCGATCTCTTCCTCGATAATCTCCTCCTCGGCTGTAGGTTCTTCCACCTCTTCGTTGACTGCCTCCGGGTCTGTATTCAAGGCCCAAAGGTCAATCCAGGTCACTCCGCGATCGGGGGTATGCCAGAGACCTCCATCATCCGTACCGACCCAAAGCTCGCCCGCCTTGAAGTGTGACTCCGCCAAGGCGCTGCCTGCACCTCTCTCAGTCGTTGTCAAGATATCTGAGATCGATCGTGCTCCGCTGCCCCGGGAGACCGAGCGAAATACTCGGCTGCCCGCGCTGGTGTGGATTGCGCTGTTGTGGGGGCTGAGAATAAACGGCGTGTTCCAATTGAAACGCGTACGGACATCGTGGTTTCCCTGGGGTCGAATCCAGCCGCTTTCACCAGTAGCCAGATTTCGGCGCCCCATGCCTCCGTTTTGGCTCTCGTAGTAAATCAGGTCCGGGTTTTCGGGATCCACGCGCACCACAAAGCCATCGCCACCGCCAATACTGATCCAATCTGAGTTCACCGGGCCGGGGCCGTTGTTGACCTGGGCCCACCCGCCCCAGGAGCCGTTGTCTTGCAGGCCGCCATATACGCGGTAGTTGTCCCGTGGCCCAACCTCTACATTGTAGAACTGACCAATGGCTACATGATTGTGATGGTCCCAGTGCTCCATGCGATCCCAGGTCACATAGATGCCGCCATCGTTGCCCAAGACCATGTGATTGCCATCAGCGGGATCGATCCAAAGGGCATGGTGATCCACATGCACCGAGCCGTCATGGCCATCGTTGCTGAAACTTTTGCCCCCATCGCTTGAGCGCCAAAGACGCGTGCCCAACACATAGACATAGTCCGGGTTGCTGGGGTCCACGCGCACTTCCGAGTAGTACATGGGGCGGGGATTGAGTGAATTGACCCGTTGCCAGGTGAGCCCTGCATCCTCCGAGCGAAACAAGCCGCCGAATTCCTTGCCTTCTGGTCCCTGATTGTCCTGGGCGTTGGCCTCTTGGCCTCCGAGACCAATGGAGAAAGGCCCTGAACGGGGGTATCCCAGTTCATCCTCCAAAGATCCCTCACGCTTCGGGCGCGGTCCGAGGGTGAATTCGAGTGATAGCACCTCGCCCCCGCGAATGACTTCCGCCGTCACTGTGTCTCCGGCCACATGCTTGCGTAGGAGAGTTGTTGTGGCGTTCCAATCCACAAGAGTCTGGTCTGCAATGCGTAGCAAGATGTCATCTTCTTTCAGGCCTCCCTCGTCCGCAGGGCTGTCTGCTTCCACATCGGTGATACGTGCGCCCACCTCTGCATCCACTGCACGAACACCTATCCAGGCTGCGTTTTCGGGCTCTTGAGTGATGCGTTCGGTTTCAATTGTGGCAAAGACCACATTGGGCATCGATTGACAATAGTCCACGCCGATGCGTCCTAACATGACCGTGGGGAGCCCGCTTGTACTCTCAGGTGCGGTCAATCTGGTCCAGGAGTCTCCTCCGTCAGCAGAGCGCCAAAGAGCGCTGCCTGGACCCCACTTCCTGGCGGGATCATTGCTGTCGTATATGTCCCGTCGTCGCTCGTAGCTGGCGCAAAGGAGCACATCGGGCTGTCCCGGCTGCATAGCGATTTCGACCACGCCAGTGTCCTCGCCCACTTCCAGAATATGTTGCCAGCTTTCACCGTTGTCCTGGGAGCGGTACAAACCGCGCTCTTCATTTGGTCCCCAAAGTCGGCCAAGGGCGGCCACGAAGACCGTGGCCTCATCCTCAGGATGCACTAGGATCTCGGCGATTTGAAAGCTGTCTTCGAGACCCATGTGATCCCAAGTGGATCCGGAATCAAGCGAGCGATAAACACCATTGCCAAAGGAAACAGAGTTGCGGGGATTGCACTCGCCTGTTCCTACCCAAACGGTCTTTGGATTGGAAGGTGCCACAGCGACTGCGCCCACGGAACCCACTCGTTGTGCGCTGAACTGGTGCTCGTAGGTGACTCCGTTGTTGGTGGTGTGCAGCAGTCCACCCGTGGCGGTGGAGATCCACTGCTCGCTCTGATTGTCCGGATTGACCGCCACATCGGTGATGCGTCCACCCATGCAGGCGGGGCCTACCGATCGCCAGTTCAAGGCGTCGGCCCATTCGATGGGAATTTCTCCCTCGACCTTTTCGGGAAGTCCTGTGCGTTTTGGTTTGACCTTGTCTTGAGGACTTGGAACCGGCGGCAGAAGAGGAAGGGAAAGGAGCAGCAGTGAAAGGGAGGGAATCATGGCGTTCTTCGCGGGGGATCGTCCGAATCGGGCAAAACCTTGTGTGGAACCCAGAATAGAGGAGTTTGCCCATTTGCGTGGGGCTTCAACGCAAGGGTTGGGTAGGTCCTCTTGCCCCACACGGCGTCCAAGAGGGGTGGGGCGGGCGCAGGTGCTGTAGAGGCCCTTTGCAGAGGTCCAGGCACTGCTGGATCAGCTGAGGTGGGGAGCCCCTAGTCCAGCACCGGCAAGCTCGCAAAGGAGCGCACAGCGATCCGTTGGGCTAACTTGCCAGCTGCTTCGGAAAAGCGCTTGGCCAGGGGCGATTCCGGGTTGCTGATGATTACCGGCTCTCCGCCGTCACTACCCACGCGTACGCTGGGATCCAGGGGCAGTTGTCCGATCATCGGAAACCCGAAGCGGGCCGCTAGTCGCTCGCCACCACCGCGGCCAAAGATGTCAATCGTTGTTCGGAAACGACCTTCTGAATCGATGCTGAGCACCTCTTCCTGCCCCCCCACGGCGAGGCGCACAGTCTGGCCTTCCTGGCCCCCTTCCACCAAGCCTTCGATGGATTGACCCGCCATGTTTTCCACCAGACCGAGGATCTCTGTATTGACCTGCTTGAACATGGTGATCGCCTTGGTCACATCAAAGGTCGCCACCGCTTGGGGAGTCGTCACCAGCACCGCACCCGTGAGAGGAACCAGTTGCGCCAGGGAAAGTTGGGCGTCGCCCGTGCCCGGGGGCATGTCCACCAGAAGATAGTCCAGGTCGCCCCAGACAACATCGGACAAGAACTGCTCGATCAGTTTGTGAACCATGGGACCGCGCCATACTGCGGGCTGTTCTTCCTTGAGCAGGTAGCCCACGGACATGGTCTTGACCCCGTGGCGTTCCTTTGGGGTCAACATTGGCTTGCCGTCCACTTCGGTTTGCTCCGGATGCCCTGTCAGGCCCATCATCATTGGAATGTCCGGCCCATAGATGTCGCAATCCAAGAGACCTACTTTGGCGCCGGTCTTTGCCAGAGCGCAAGCCAAATTGACTGAGACGGTGGACTTGCCTACGCCACCCTTGCCGGAACTGATGGCGATGATGTTCTGGATTGTCTTGGCGAGTTCGCGCGGGGCGCCTTCCTGTCCGCGCACAACGGCGGTCATTTCGATTTCAACATCCGTGACCCCGGGAAGGCTACGGATCTCTGCTTCGGCCTGAGCCTTGAGTTGATCCTTTACGGGGCAGGCCGGAGTAGTCAAGTTGATAACCACTGAGACCTGTGTGCCCTCCACTTCGCACTTGGTGACGAAACCAAGGGTGACGATATCCTTGTGCAGGTCTGGGTCCTGGACCCGGCCCAGGGCAGTCAAGACGGCTTCACGGCTGAGGTTGCTCACGCTATTTGAGTATCTGAGGATAGGGGACTTGTGATTTGGGCCTAGCAGCGTAGGCCCTTCTGGGTGAAACGCAACGGTCAATTCGGGTCAGTGGGAATACCGTGATGGGGCAGTCGTACTGGGCGTGCCGGAGTGGCACTCTCATCAAGGAGCACCGCAAGAATCCTGTCACCCGCTGAGGCAGTTCCGGTTCTGTCTCGCCTTGACCCTGAGCCTATTATGAATGTTCATCCCACCCTTGTCGCTGCCTCGTTGATTATTGGACTGTCCTGTGCTTCCGCGCCGGTTGTGTTTATGGAATCGTCCCCTGGGAACGCCCCAGCGGGTGCTCTTTTCCCTCCGGCCAAGGCTCCGTTGATTCTTGCTGCTGTCCCATCCGAAGACGGGGGGGAGGAACAGCGCCCTAGCTTGTTGAGCCTGGTAGAGGCTTATGGTGCAGCGACCGATCAGCATGTGCTATTGACCGAAGGTGTGCGTAATAAACTGGCTGGGACCGTCTGCGCTCTGCATGCAGGTACAGTTCTACCCAGTCATTCTGTGCAGTCCCTGACTGAGCACATGCTCTCGTCCAATGGATTTTTTGTTCGCATTCTTCGTAGCGAGAAGCCATTCACAGTCGAGGTGGTGGACTCGCGCGGATCATTCGATCTCTCTGGGGCGTTCGCCATAGACCCCAAGGCAGTACTCTCCGATCCCGATCATTCAGCCCTTATCGTGTCCACGGTGTATACCTTGAAGTCAGGGGATAGCAGAATGATCTCGCAGATCATGCGTTCTGTTTCCAAAGGAGAAACAGCAACCATGGTGCCACTGTCAGAAAACACCATCAATTTGATCGGCCCCATGCCGACCGTTGCCGCGTGGCTGCGTACGTTGTCGGCAATGGAACAGGCTGCAGTGAGGACCGTGCAGGAAGTGGGCACTCCGGTGGAAATGGTCCGGGCACGCTTTCCCTTGGCTCATGCATCCTCAGAGGAAGCTGAGAATCATGTCAGACGACTATTTTCGAAGGCAAATACAAGAGGAGGGCCGGCCTTCATTGTTGTCGCCGATGAGCGCACCAATGCCCTCTTGGTCTACTGCAGTACTGAGGTCTTGAGTGCTGTTGAAGAAGCCATGGCCTTGATCGACATCGGCGTCTAGGAACTGGATCTTCAGCTGCACGTGTCTTCAAGTGGGGGCAGGCTTCTTCGGGGGCCTGCCCCTTGGGTATTCTCCTTTTCTCATGTGCGTCCCCCCCGATTCTCCCCCCGCTGTCTGCCTGGTCTCCGGGGGCATGGACAGTGCAGTTGCGCTGGCCGAAGCCCGCGCCATGGGTTTTAGCACCCACGCCCTTTCCTTTGCATACGGCCAGCGTCACAGCCAGGAGCTTGCCGCCGCCAGTCGCGTGGCATGTTCCCTAGGGGCGGAAGATCATCGCATCGTGCGCGTTGATCTGGATGTCCTTGGAGGCAGTGCTTTGACCGCAGATATTGAAGTGCCCAAAGCGCGTCGGCGTGAGGACATTGGCGAAGGCGTTCCCATTACCTATGTACCTGCTCGCAATACGATCTTTCTGGCGATCGCCCTGGGTTGGGCCGAGGTACTGGGCTCAACGGACCTGTTCCTGGGCGTCAACGCAGTAGATTACTCCGGCTACCCCGATTGCCGACCAGCATTCCTACAGGCCTTTGAGAGTCTCGCGCAACTTGCCACCGTCGCAGGAGCGGAAGATGACAAGCCTCTACGGATTCATGCACCCCTGATGAAGCTAAGCAAGCAGGGGATCGTCGAACGGGGCTTGGAATTGGGCGTGGACTTTGGCCTGACCCACACTTGCTACGATCCTGTTGTACGCGGAGCAGAAACCCTTGCCTGTGGCGAATGCGATGCCTGCCACCTACGCCTTGAGGGCTTTCGCGGGGCGGACCAGACCGACCCTGTCCCCTATGTCTCTGGGTTCAATTGATGCCTGATCCCGTAGTTTCTATTTTCTGAAATTCCGTGCCATGACTACCATCGAACCCGTCCAGACCGATGATCCACGCCTGTTGGGCTTACGCCACTTGCTTGCGGTAGTGGATCGTCTACGCGCACCGGGTGGTTGTCCCTGGGACCAGGCCCAGACCGAAGCCAGCATGGCGCCGCACTTGGTTGAAGAGGCCCATGAGTGGATCGAAGCCATTGAGGAGGGTTCGGCCAGTCAGGCTCAGGCTGAGGCGGGGGACGCTCTGTTGGCGGTGTTGATGATCTGCCGTATTGCTCAGGATGGTGAGCGCTATGACCTGGGCCAGGCTGCTGAGAAGTGTGCCCAAAAACTGATTCGGCGTCATCCCCATGTGTTTGACAATGAACATCATGCAGGCTCCAGCACACAAGACTGGGAGGCGATCAAGCGCGAAGAGCGCGAGGACGCCGGCGAAGATACAAGCGCCATGGCGGGAATTCCAAAGGCCATGCCCGCCTTGCAACGCGTGGCTCGGGCTTCTGGAAAGGCGATTGGTGTGGGCTTCGCCTGGCCTTCTGTTGCTGGGGCCTTGGACAAGGTGCGCGAGGAGTTGGAGGAGTTGGAACAGGAACTCTCCCAGAGCGACCGTGAAGCTGCCCCGGGCACTGCACCGTCACCCGAAAATCGCACGGCTATCGAACATGAACTCGGCGACCTGCTGCTTGCCAGTGCGACCTTGGCCCGTTACCTCGACTTGGACCCTGAAGCACTCTGCCGCCGTGCCGTGCGGCGCTTCGAGACACGCTTTCGAAGCATGGAGGAAGCAGTCGGTGGCCCCATGACCGAACAGGATCTGGTGAGCCTGCTGAAGGCTTGGGAATCGAGCAAGGATGCCGAGGTGTCGAAGGACTGAGCTCGGGTTGTGCGCAGTCAGTCACTCCCCTTCAGCCTTGTGTCCCAATTCTCGTGATCGCTGGAAACACTCTTCTGCTTCCTCACTTCGTCCGAGCTTTTGCAGGCAGACTCCGCGGTTCCACCAAGCCTCTTCGAAGTCCGGGAGAATCTGGATGGCTTCGATGAACGATTCAAGAGCCGCCTGGTTCTGACCCGCGATTTCCTGGTTGTACCCAATGGCGAAGATCTCTCGCGCTCGGCTTTCTGTGAAGTTGAGGTAGGGTCTTCCAAATTGACCTGCCAGGACGAATAGCAGAGTCATGCCTGGGAACAACAACCAGCGCCAGCCGCGCCGATCCCGTGGCCCCGAGATGCTCCAGCCTAGTGCCGCACCCAAGAGTGCACCGCTCCCGTGGGCCACATTGGCAATTCTCAGGGTGCCGGTCTCGGTCAGCACGATGCAGAGAAAGAACCAACCCACCAGCATGCGGGTCACCGAGGGATTCAGGAGGCCAAGCTTGTCTGGGTGCCAACGGCTGGCCGCCCAGAGCAGGCCGAAGAGG
Organism: Planctomycetota bacterium; assembly: GCA_002686945.1. GTDB lineage: Bacteria > Planctomycetota > UBA1135 > UBA1135. Next base: position 49,728 of record NYYZ01000037.1, on the reverse strand, counting down.
CCATAGACTACGCCTGAGAGGCCCACGGAAGGCCCACTCAAGGCCCACTGGGCACTGTTGGATCCCGCCGCCAGGAACAGCAGGAACAGGACCGTTCGCCAAGTGCCCCATATGGCCTCCACAACTCGCCCCAACTGCCACAGGACCAGCAGGTTGAAGCCCAGGTGCATGGCATTCCCATGGAACAGGACGCTGGTCAGCACGGTCCAGGGGCGTTGCTTCCAGCTGCGCTCATTCAAGAGCAGGACCTCAAGATCGGCTCCCTGAAAGGCCATCAGGGACAGGGTGCCCCCCAGGACTATCAGGGTGATCGTGGCCCGTGCGTCGAGGGGGTGCCGGTTGAGGGCGCGTAGGATGGGATCCGAAACCACGGGCCCAGGGTAGCCTCTTGCGCCCCTTCAACCTACTTTGGAGCAGATCTGACTGCAGGATGGCTGGACAGGCGCCCTTCAGCCAACTACACTTCCGCCCCTTCTGCGGGGGCGTAGCTCAATTGGTTAGAGTGCCGGCCTGTCACGCCGGAGGTTGCGGGTTCAAGTCCCGTCGCCCTCGCCAACCCCGCCTTCCGAAGCCTCCCAGATCCCGGGAGGCTTCGGTTCCTTCCTGGTCGGTCCTCCGTACTCTCCAGCCAGTCCAGCCTTCATGTCAAGCGCCCTTCCGCCGCCCACAGTCGTCAGCGATCGGGCAGGCTTGGACGAGTTGCTGATGGCTCTCAAGGGCGAGCGCGTGATCGCGGTGGACACCGAAGCTGACGCCTTCTTCAGTTACCATCAGAAGCTGTGCCTGGTGCAGATCACCGCGAGTCGGCGGGACTGGCTGGTGGACCCCCTGGCGGATCTGGACCTGAGTCCATTGGGGGAAATGCTGGCAGATCCCGAGCGGGTCAAGGTGCTGCACGATGCGGAATTCGACATTCTGTTGCTTGGAGGATTGCACGAATTTCGGTTGGCGGGTTTGTTTGACACTCGCGTGGCGGCGGCGGTCCTGGGCTCGGCAAATCCAGGTCTGGCCAATGTGCTCTCTGCCCGTTTCGATGTGCAGCTCGACAAGTCCATGCAGCGTTCGGACTGGTCGAAGAGGCCTTTGAGCGAGAAGCAGATCGACTATGCGCGCTTGGACACGCACTATCTGCCTGATCTCCATGAGATGCTATATGCCGAGTGCGTGGAGCGTGATCGTTTGATGATTGTCGAAAGCGAGTGCCGGCGGCTGGAGCAACTGCGCCCGGTGCCGACTGACGTACAGCCTGATGACTTTGTGCGCGTCAAAGGTGCCCGCGACTTGAACCCTGTTCAGCGGGCGGTATTCAAGGAACTCTTCGTCTTGCGAGATAATCTGGCCCAGAAGAGTGACAAACCCACTTTCCGTGTGATCAGCAACCAGGCCTTGTTGGATGTGGCTCGTCGCAGGCCTGATAACTATCGCGCATTGACAGCTATCAAAGGATTCACCTCCCGCATGGCGACCCGCATGGGCGACGAGGTGCTGGACGCAGTGGTTCGTGGACTTGGGGCTGACCCCATCGAGCGTTTGCCTCGGGCCCCACGCAAGGCTGGGGCCTTGGATCTGGACGAGGCGACCCAGGAACTCCACGAGCGTCTCAAGCGCTGGCGCAAGAAGGCCGCGGATTCTCTTGGAATCGAGAGTGCGTATGTGCTCAACCGCCACCTCCTGGGGCGTTTGGCACAGGAGCGGCCGGATAGCCTTGAATCTCTCAGAGCCATCGAGGGCATTCAGGACTGGCAACTGAGCCGTTTTGGGGATGGTATCATCAGCGTGGTGCTCAAGTTCCTGGAAGAAGAGAGCGCCGGTCTCTTGCCGAAGAAGCGCAAGAAACGGCTGCGGTGAGGGAGCGAGGATCCCGCGCGGGACAATTGAGTCTTGGCTGCGAAGCGAGCCGCAACCGATAGATAGCAGCGAACAAGAGGTGGTGGAGAAGAAGGGACTTGAACCCTCGACTTCCGCGTTGCGAACGCGACGCTCTACCGACTGAGCTACTTCCCCTGAATTGTGAGGGGGATCATAGAGTGGGGTTCAAGAAAAGGCCAACTGTTGAGACGTGGAATCAGCGCTTGGGCCCTTGGGGCAGGATGGAGGGCTGCTCTTGGGGATAAGGGCAGACCCGGGATCCTGCAGGCTCTATCCTGGGGGGACATGTTTATTGGAGCGCTCTACCTTTGGGCCGGGTTGGCGGCCGTACCCCCGAAGACTCCTGATTTCTTCCAGGAGCCGGCGGAGGATTATTGGCTGGAGGAAGGCAGTTCTCTGGACCTTCGCACGGGGGAGACTCTGGACGGTGAACTCAGTGCGGGGCGTTTGGTATTGAGGGATGGAGTGCTCTTGGCTTCTCCGGAATTGGTGCCCTTGGGCGGCGCGGATGCTGGTCAGCCCCTGAGGTTGATTCGGCGCGAGCCTACGGGGCTTCGCTCCAAGACCGGGGTTGGAGTGGGGGCAGAGTATCTCTTTGTGCTGGAGGATGATTCCTGGGGCTATCTGCGGGTGTTGGGGTCTTGGCCAGCCGGCGTGTCTTTGGAGGTGGTCCTTGCACCCAAGGGGGTGACTGAACTGATTCGGGAGCCGCGCTGGTTGGAAGCGCGGCTCGATCAGTCCGAGTGTCACCTGATCTGGGACTCAACTGAAGGCAGGCGCTACCGCATTGAGGGCAGGGCAGCTGGGCCTGATCAAACTTTCGACAACTTGGGCGAAGTCGAAGGTGGTAGCTGGTCGGGTCCTGTGCTGGGCTCTGAGGTAATGGAGTATCGCGTGACTGCTCTCGGTGGATCGGGTCTCGGAGTGCGCAGACGTGTTGTGCACCAGACACTTTCGGAAGATCTACCCGCAATTCTGCCCAAAGGCGCTCGCTGGAACCTACTGACCGGTGAAGTCGACGGCGCGAACTATCACCTTGAGGTGACCCAGAATCAGGGTCAGAACCTGATCTTTGCGTTGGCCGACGGCATGCGAGCTGGCCCTGCTGCCAAGAGTTCAACCAAGCGATCCGGAGCAATACCCAGCGGCAATAGCTCTTGGCGGCCTTCGATTCCCTGGCAACGGGATGCGGAGCAGCCAATGCGCCAGCATGTCCTGCCCGCGGGCGCTACCCTGTGCTTGATAACTCCGGAAGGGGTTCCAGTACTGATTCGTTCCGAGATAGCAAGAGATGGAGGATTGCTCCATTGGCGTCAATTGGATTTGTGCGGCAGCGGGTTGTTTCCCAGCGCGCCGGGTGAGCCAAGAGCAGTATTTGAGCAGGGGAGGGTTGAAGTCTCCTTTGAGCCCCTGACCAGGGCCGCGCCAGACCCGGGAAGAGTGCGCTTGGTGCTGGAGGAGGTTGACGAAGATGGTGAGTGGGTGCGCCTGGCAGTGGGTGCTGTTGGGGAGCGCAGCATAGGGTTGGATCGGAAAGTGAGCGTGGACGATTTGCCTATTGTGCGGTTCAGGGTGCGACAGGAATACGAAGGCGGGTCGTATTCACCAGCATCTGAGCCCTTCAATGTGTTGCTTGTGGATCGTGATGCTGCCGCAACCCTCAAGGACCTTGCTGTGCGCGGAGTATTGGCTCTACGAGAAGAGGCCTATGGACGGCGCCTGCAGGCTCGGGCTTTGTTGCTGGCCCTCGGCCCGGATGCTTTGCCGGCTTTGGAGGGTGCTTTGACCGATCCTGCCACTGGAGCGGAGACCCGTTCTTCTGTGCGAGACCTGTTGCTTTCTGGAGGCTTTGGCCCTGGTGGTCAGCGCCTCGTGCTCCTGGCCATGGCTCGAGAAGAAGGGTTGGAGGGAGATGTGCCTCGGGGTCTTGACGCCAGCGAAGCGTTGTTCCGGGCCCTGGCGGTGCTTGAACTGGCGGGGCGACCGAGCGCATCCGATTGGTTACGACTTGCTGCCCATGCGGAGCCCGATCCGGCCGTGACGGCTTTGATCGATTTGGTGCTGGAAGACCCCGAGCCTCCGCAGGTCCTGGATCAGCCGGGCGATTTGCTTGTGTTGTTGCCGCCAGCCCGTCGACCCCTGCGCGAGAGTCGGGATTGGGTCCAAGAGCTTAGGTCGGGAGCGCCCGAGGAATTGGCGGCACTGATTCGTGGGACGGTGGATGCCAGCCAGCGAGATCGGGCCATGGCCTTGCTGGCGGTGGCCCATTACTTGGAGGCGGCTGAGAATCCTCCCGAAGCGCGCACTTTGGATTCCGCGGAAATTGCCCTGCGCATGTTGGACCGCGTGCGACCGGGTCTGAGTGCAGAGTCAGAGGCCAGCGGCCTGCCAGCTCGGGCATTGTTGGATCTTATCGACGCCTTGTTGGATGGTGAAGGACACTTGCTGCGCTCGCAGCGCGAGTTGGCCTCATTGCAACTTGACTCATGGCCCCTGCCCGATGGAGTGCGCGAACAGATCGTGGTTCCAGCAGATGACGAAGGAGCTCTGCGTGAGATTCTGCTGGAGCTCTCACGAGAAAAGGGAGTCTATGTGGACATCTTGATACCTGCGGGGAGGCACGTATTGTCCGAGGCTCTCAGTTCTCAGCGGCTGGGGGTAAGCGGTATGCGCCTCAAAGGTGTGGAGGGCGCGGTATTGGTGGGGACCCTGCGTTTGGAACACAGCCGGGATGTGGTTCTTGAGAATCTGACTATTGAGGGGAATCGCACCAGTGCTCTATGGATCACGGAGACGGAGTTGTTTGCCCGGGATGTGACCCTGAGTGGAGTCCAGCGGGCGGTGCAAGCTCAAGGGGCGTCTTTGGTGCTGGATCGTTGTCGCATTGGGAATCTGGATTCCAGCAGCAATGCTCAGTTGATCTGGTTGGCTCAGGGCAGCGTCTTAGAAGCGCGTAACTCGGCCTTCTTGGGGGGCAACATCTACTTGGATGAAGGGGGCGAGGCGCACTTTGACCGTTGCGTCTTGGATGCGGGGGCGCGGCCCACGGTTCAGGGGCGCTCGGCCACATCTCGTGCGAGCCTGCGGGATTGTCTGGTTCGAGGTCGTGCGGGCTGCATGTCCGGGGCGGGGACGATCTGGTTGGAGCGTTGTGTCCTCGATCTCGCCGCCGATCCGATCTATCAGGCGGTGACCTGCGTGGCCTGTCCCGATTCGGTGGTGCTGGTGGGGGCCGCCAGTGGTTTCGGGCCCCATGTGCAGCAGCGTTGTTGCCTCGGAAGGTAGAGGCGGGGCGTGTCGTGGTTCGACCGCTGAGGGGCCCCATGCGTGGCAGCGCCGTACTCACTCCAGCAAGTGAAGGGCGAGGGGGCGATTCTGTGGGGGTGGCTCCCATTAGTGTTGAAATCCGGAACTCACACCGATGCCAGAGAACCCGTGCTCTGGTCTTCGCCATGGGCCCCAATGTGGTTATTCTCGTTGCCCCAATCCTGTCTCAGACCGACCCTTCTCCGCACTCATGACCGATTCCTTCAAGGCCCACGGCATTCTCAAGGTTGAAGACCAGAGTTTCCGGATCGCGCGTCTTTCCGCGCTTTCCGCTGCGGGGCATGACCTCACACGCCTGCCCTACTCTCTGCGCGTGCTGTTGGAGAACCTGCTGCGTCACGAAGACGGCGAGAGCGTCACGGTGGACGACATCGAAGCTCTGGTCAATTGGGACGCAAAGGCAGAGCCCAGACGTGAGATTGCCTTTCGGCCCGCGCGGGTCTTGATGCAGGATTTTACCGGGGTGCCCGCGGTAGTGGATCTTGCTGCCATGCGCACGGCAATGGTGGCTCTCGGAGGTGACCCAACCAAGATCAATCCTTTGCAGCCAGCCGAGATGGTGATTGATCACTCGGTGCAGGTGGATCATTACGCCAGCCCGGAGGCATTGGAGGAAAATGGGCGGCTTGAATTCGAGCGCAATCACGAGCGCTATGCGTTCTTGAAGTGGGGCCAGGGTGCATTAGAGAACTTCCGCGTCGTCCCACCAGAGACCGGGATCGTGCACCAGGTCAATCTGGAGTATCTGGCGCACACGGTGATGAGCCAGGAGGGCTGGGCCTATCCCGACACGTTGGTTGGCACCGATAGCCACACTACCATGATCAACGGCTTGGGAGTCCTGGGCTGGGGCGTGGGTGGTATTGAGGCCGAGGCGGCCATGCTCGGACAGCCCGTGTCCATGTTGATTCCCCAGGTCGTGGGCATGCGTTTGACAGGAGAGTTGCCCAAGGGCACAACCGCTACAGATCTTGTGTTGACCGTGGTGGAGATCCTGCGCGCTCATGGAGTGGTGGGCAAGTTTGTTGAGTTCATTGGTCCGGGTATGACCAGTCTGCCACTTGCTGATCGGGCGACTTTGGCCAACATGGCGCCGGAATATGGCGCGACCTGTGGCTTCTTTCCGGTGGACGAGAGGACCATTGATTACTTGCGTCTGTCGGGTCGCAGCGAAGAGTCGGTTGCATTGGTAGAAGCCTATTCCAAAGAGCAGAGCCTCTGGTGCGACGTCAACGATCCAGAGCCCGAGTATTCAGCCTTGCTGGAATTGGACATGGGCACAGTCGAGCCGAGCCTGGCCGGGCCCAAGCGCCCTCAAGACCGCGTGCGCTTGCAGGACATGCCAAGCGCATTCGTTGCCGCCCGGGGCGAGATTCTGACCGCTGTGGGCAGCAAGAACGAGGACCGCAGTATCGATGTGACTTGTGGCGAGGATTCCTTCTCGCTGACTCACGGCAGTGTGGTTATCGCGGCGATAACCTCGTGTACCAATACTTCCAACCCATCCGTAATGGTGGCGGCTGGCTTGCTTGCCAAGAAGGCTCATGCCCTGGGTTTGGTGTCGAAGCCCTGGGTCAAGACCAGCTTGGCTCCGGGCTCCAAGGTGGTCAGCGACTATCTGGATACCGCCGGCTTGACCCCGGAACTTGAAGCCCTGGGATTCCACCTTGTGGGCTACGGTTGCACCACTTGCATCGGAAACTCGGGTCCCTTGAAGCCTGAGATCGAGCAGGGGATCCTCGACGGAGAACTGGTGGTCTCAAGTGTGCTCTCGGGCAATCGCAACTTTGAAGGGCGCGTCCACGCGCGGGTGCGGTCGAACTATTTGGCTTCCCCACCTCTGGTGGTGGCTTATGCCCTTGCGGGGAACACTACTGTGGACTTGACCACCGAGCCTCTTGGCCATGGAGCAGACGGCACTCCGGTCATGTTGGCAGATATTTGGCCGAGTGCTGACGAAGTAGCCGAAACTGTTGCTCGCTGTATCACACGCGAGCAGTTCTCCTCAACCTATAGTGAAGTCCTGGAGGGGTCGGCTGCCTGGCAGCTGATCGAGGGAGGCAGCGGTGACACTTTTGAGTGGGACGAAAATTCGACCTACATAAAGCATCCCCCGTACTTCGAGGGCATGGGGCACGAGCCGGAGGGTGTGCAGGACATTGAAGGCGCCCGGGTATTGGGACTCTTTGGAGATTCGATTACCACTGATCACATTTCTCCGGCGGGTTCGATTGCAGCGGACTCTCCCGCTGGCCTGTACCTTCAAGAGCATGGCGTTGCCAAGGCCGACTTCAACTCCTACGGGTCGCGCCGTGGAAACCACGAGGTCATGATGCGTGGTACTTTTGCGAATGTACGCATCAAGAACCTCCTGACACCTGGTATTGAAGGTGGTGTAACCCTTCACCATGACTCTGGCGAGGTCATGTCGATTTTTGATGCGGCCATGAAATATGTGCAGGCAGGTGTGCCTTCCATCATTGTGGCAGGCAAAGAGTACGGCACCGGTTCCAGTCGCGACTGGGCTGGCAAGGGGCCTTCACTCTTGGGGGTCAAGGCTTGCATCGTGGAGAGTTACGAGCGTATCCACCGTTCAAATCTTGTGGGCATGGGTGTCCTGCCATTGCAGTTCCTGCCCGGGGAGAATGCTGGTTCGTTGGGACTGAGTGGTGATGAGACCTTTGCGATCAGTGGCTTAGAAGCACTCTATGCGGGCGATGGTCCCATGGGGGGAACCGTGAAGGTAAGTGTCACGAACGGCGAGGGTGCTGGTACTGTGTTCAATGCACGTGTGCGCATCGATACCCCAGCCGAAGCAGAGTACTATCGCCACGGCGGGATCCTGTGCTATGTGTTGCGTAGGCTTGTGGCCCAGGGCTGAGGCTGGCGCGAGCAATCTTGCTCGGGTATCGGGTCCCTTCGTCCAGAAATGAGAATCTGACCACGGCGGCGGCGAAGACCTCGTTCGGGCTCTTGGCAGGGTTGAGGGCCCTTCCTGGCCTCTCTACGCCACACTCTGGCGCTACAGGTTTCCCATGAACGGGACTAGTCTGCAGTGGATGGATATCGCCTTCAGTCCACTTGTCGCCGTGCTCAGGTCCTTTCATTCCTCCTGCCGATAACGGGGATGGTGTCAATCGTAAGAGCTTTCCCGAACTTACGAGTCAGGCATGAATACACCCATCCTCATTTCCACCGACCCAGGCGAGATTCTCGCACTGCAGCAGGCATTGCCTAGTTTGAGGCTATGCGTGGATGTACACAGTTTGACTCGTGAAGGGGATCTGCTGGACACCTGCATCTTTCTCGGTGTCGAGCTCTTGCAGGGAGATCTCCGCAAGTTGGGAGTAGAGTTGGGAGATACTGCGCCTCACGGCAGGTTTGTCGCTCTGCTGGATCTTGATGGCAATTGTTGTCCAGAGGAGATTGCTGCGGCGGGCCTTCACGCCATGTTGCCCTTGCCCGTGCATGGCCCACTTGCTCGTTTCTTCATGCGCGGTGGGCACACCGGCGACGGTCAGCTTCCTGCCAGAGCAGCCTTGGCCATGGAACTTCAAGGAGCATGGGATCGTGGCGAACTTTGCCTGCATTACCAGCCCCGCTGCGACGCGGAAACCCGCCAAGTGCGCGGCTTCGAGGCGTTGGTGCGCTGGGAGCACCCGACTCGTGGCTTGCTTCCTCCGGGTGAGTTCATCTCAATGGCAGAAGAGAACGGCATGATCATCGACATTGGTGCCTGGGTTCTTCGGGAGGCTTGCGCCCAAGTGGCGGCCTGGGATTCAGTGGGACTGCCGCCGGTCCAGATCGCAGTCAACTTGTCACCTGTGCAGTTCACTGGGGAGGGTCCTTTGGAGGTGGTTCATGAGGCACTGCAGTCATCAGGGATTTCCGCTTCACGACTTGAGTTGGAGATCACTGAGAGTTTGATGCTGGAAGATCCCGATGGGGTGATTCGGGATCTGGAACGGCTCAAGGCCCTAGGTGTCCATCTCTCCATCGATGACTTTGGAACCGGTTATTCGTCCCTCTCGTACTTGCGGCGTTTTCCGGTGGACACCTTGAAGATCGATAAGTGCTTTGTGGATGACCTGGCGTCGGATCCGGGCGATGCGGCCATTGTCACTTCGATCGTGGTACTGGGCCAGAGCCTGGGCTTGTCTATTGTGGCTGAAGGTGTCGAAAACGAGCGCCAGCTTGAGTTCCTTCGTGTTCTTGGTGTTGATGAGATCCAGGGTTACCTTTTGTCAAAGCCCTTGCCTGTTGATGAAATCCCCTCCTTTCTCTGCATCAGTGAGGTTGCTGGTCAGGCGGCCGGGACCACACGAGATCTGCCGAAGCTCCCCGCGTCCCCGCGAGTCGAGCCCACTGGTTGAAATGCTCGCAGAGGGTAGCTGCCTGCGCGTTCGAGATGCCTAGTACGAGGAAGCTCTCTTCAGGTGGCCAATTCGGATCTGGGCCAACTCCGCGGCCTGGAAGTATCAGCAGAGGACGACCCTCCTCATCACGCAACTCACCTAGTTTGGTTTCTAGTTCTTTGTTTGCTTTGGAATTCTGCTGAGCATCGGTGGGTATCGAGCGGGGATTCCAGGCCGTAAGGAAGGCCCAGTCGGTCCGAGAGGTCTTCAGCAAGAGGGCATCCAGTTCTGGGTGCGGTTGATCAACTCGCAGGCTGAGCTCATACCCCAAGCCGAAAGCCTCGTAGCGCGTGGCGCAGAAGGCTTTTTTCAAGAGCTCGCGCTCAGCGGCACCACTGGAATCGTGAAAGTCCATAGGAGGAGGACCAGGCTGGCCAGACAACCGCAATTGCGCGGCCGCGGACCAGGTCCCGGGGCACGAAGCTCATGGGCTTGGGCGGCAGCGGCAACGCGCTGTCCTGCATGAACACATGTTGCTCGCCCAGGTGGTCCCGGAAAAACACTTTGGAACCACCAACCTCGCCTGGCGCAAAGCGGGGATTTTCGCGGGAGCGCTGGTTGCCCCATATCTCGCGGCCGTCCTCAAGCTTGTAGCCGAGCAGAGTCCAGTCCCTACCATCGGATGAGTCCTGGGTGTTGTCTCCGAGAGCCACATAGCAGTCATCGGGGATCTCCCAGGAGGTAACCTTCTGGTCATCGGTGTAGTAGATGTCGCGGAATATTGTGAGTTCGTCAAACCGGGCTCCACCGCCTCTGGCAATCAACTGGACGCCGCTGCGCGACATTTGGTGCCGAGCCACAGGGGGCACTTCGAGGCTGAAGAGCAACTCGCCGTCAAGGCGAACTTCCACCAGGTCGTCGAGGTTTTGAAATTGGATACTCAATTCGCTCTCGCCCAAGCTGAGAGGGCTATCGAGGGGCAATTTGTCCTGGCCCCATTGACCCTTGGCATCTGAAATCTGCATCCGCGCTGATGATCCGTCCTCGGCTGCAGGGCCGGGGATTTCCAGTGCATAGGTATAGGGGCCATCGAGCAACTCCAGGCGCACTTGGGTACATTCGGAGCTTGCGCTCACGTTGGTTTCCACTCGCAGGTCACCTACCTTGTTGCGGCCTGAATCGCCGGGCTTGGGTTTGACCGCATGGATCAGGTCGCCCTGATAACCATCGGTGTAGTTGTCCATTACTGCTGAGCGCGTCCGAGGAAAGCGGGCGCTGCCCGAGCTTTCCGTAATCAAGCCGTCATCCCTTTCGATCCATGTGCCCTGCTGTCTCCACGCGCCATGGGTATCCAGAGACTTGAAGTGTACATCCTGCAGGCGCGGCGGCCGGCGCAGTATGACCCAGGCTTCGGTTTCAGATTGTCGTGTCCAGAGGTCTCCATTCTCAATCTTGAGGTGTTCGCCGGGCATGCCCACCAGTCTCTTGATGAAGTTCTTGGCTGTGTCGAGGGGGTAGCGGAAGACGGCGATTTCCCACCGTTTTGGGTCCCTGAAGCGATAGCTGAGTTTGTCCACTACTACCCGGTCGAAGACTCCGCCGCCTTTTCCATCGTCCCACCCCATCAGGGTCGGTTGCATTGAGCCGGTGGGGATCTTGTAGGCCTCCAGCACGAAGTACTTGAAGAGCACGATCACGATTACCGATACCGCGATGGCCTCGATGTTCTCACGCCATGGTCGGCCGCTGCCTTTCTTCTTGTCCTTGGCCACGGTGGATTTCAGGATGTCTTGGAGTCGTGAAGGGGTAGGTGTTACTTGTCGTCGCTGCCAAGTACGCTCAGGAATGCTTTCTGTGGGATGTCCACATTACCGACTTGGCGCATCTTGCGCTTGCCGGCTTTTTGCTTTTCGAGGAGTTTGCGCTTGCGGGAGATATCGCCTCCATAGCACTTGGCGGTTACGTCCTTGCGCAGGGGTGCAATTGATTCGCGGGCCAGGATTCGTGAGCCTACGGCGGCTTGCAGACGCACCTCAAAGAGGTGGCGCGGGATTTCCTTGCGCAGCTTCTTGATTACCGTTCGGCCTCGCATGTCTGCGCGACTCTTGTGCACGATAGAGGAGAGCGCGTCAACTTCTTTGGCGTTGACCAGGATGAGGAGTTTGACCAGGTCGTCCGGGTAATACCCCTGGAGGTCATAGTTCAGGGTTCCGTAGCCACGGGTGGCGGACTTCAGTTTGTCGTAGAAGTCGTACATGATCTCGGCCAGGGGGATGTCGAAGACCAGTTGGACGCGTGTCGTGGACAAATAGTCCTGGCGCACATAGATGCCTCGATGTTCTGTGGCGATTGTCATCATCACGCCTACGTATTCCGCAGGGATGAGCATGGAGACGCGCACGATGGGCTCGAGTACCTCTTCGTATTGATCAGGATCGGGCAGTGCGCCGGGAGATAGGATCCACTCCTCCTCACCGTTCTTGAGTTTGATCTTGTAGGTTACAGATGGTGCGGTCTGAATCATGTCCAGGTCGTGCTCGCGCTCGAGGCGCTCCTGGATGATCTCCATGTGAAGCAGGCCGAGGAATCCACAGCGGAATCCAAATCCCAGGGCGTCCGAGGTGACTGGCTCGTAGGAGAACGAGCTGTCAGATAGGAGCAGGGTCTCCAGTGCCTCACGCATCTCTTCGAACTCGCCTGGGTTCGTTGGGTAGAAATCCGCAAAGACCATGTGCTTGGGCTCGGCATAGCCAGGCAGCATCTCCTGGGCGGGCTTGCCTTGCAGAGTCAAGGTGTCCCCAATGCGCAAGTCGCCCAGTGTCTTGATGTTGGAAATGAAGTAGCCGACCTCTCCAGGGCCAAGAGCTTCGCAGGGGGTCATCTTTGGCCTGAAAGTGCCGATCTCAACCGCCTCGTAGACTTTTCCAGAGCCCATCATGAGGGCCTTGTCCCGGCGATTGAGGGTGCCCTCCATCACGCGCAGGTAGACGATAACGCCGCGGTACTCGTTGTATACCGCGTCAAAGATCAGGGCCTGGAGGGGGGCGTTCGAATCCCCCGTGGGCGGGGGAATGCGATCGATGATCGAGTCGAGGACTTCGCTTACTCCCTCGCCGCTCTTGGCGGAAACTCGCAGTGCGTCGGTGGCATCAATGCCGAGAGAGTTTTCGATCTCTTCCGCTACTTCATCGGGGCGGGCGTGGGCCAGATCGGTCTTGTTGAGGACCGGGATTACATCCAGATCCGCCTCGATGGCCAGATAGGCGTTGGCCACGGTCTGGGCTTCCACCCCTTGGGAGGCATCCACCAACAGGATCGCCCCTTCGCAGGCCTGCATTGACTTCTCCACTTCATAGTTGAAGTCCACATGCCCCGGTGTGTCGATCATGTTGAGAAGGAAATCGACCCCGTCCTTCTTGTGTGGAATTGTTACCGCGTGAGCCTTGATGGTGATGCCGCGCTCGCGTTCAAGGTCCATGTCGTCGAGTAGTTGGGCCTTCATGTCGCGCTTTTTGACCGCACCGCTCTGCTCCAGCATGCGATCCGCAAGGGTGGACTTGCCGTGATCGATGTGAGCCACGATGGCAAAGTTGCGGATTTGCCCCGTGTTCATGGGGACCGCTCCAAGATCGCAATAAGCTCGTGCCCGAGGGCACGCAGGGCGCGGCCCCGATGGCTGACAGCGGATTTCTCCGTCGAGGTCAAGCTGGCGAAGCAGCGATTGGTCTGCATCAGGTTGGGTTCAATGAACTGAAACAAGGGGTCGTAGCCGAAACCTCCCTGTCCTTCCGCTTGATTCAGGATGCGGCCCTCCGTGCGGCCTTCAAGCACAGTCTCGATCTCGCCATTCGGGCGCGCCAGGGCCAGGGCACAGACGAAGGCCGCGTTTCGATTGCGTTCGGGTACTTGTGCCAGTTCTTTCAAGAGTTTGTGGTTGTTGCCCTGGTCGTCTCCATGGGTTCCGCCATAGCGGGCACTGTGGATGCCTGGTGCACCACCGAGCGCATCCACGCACAGGCCTGAGTCGTCGGCTAAAGACCAGCGGCCTGTATGGAGGGCAGCGCTGCGCGCTTTCTTGACCGCGTTTTCTCCAAAGGTTGTGCCGTCCTCGATCACCTCGGGTAGTCCACCTATTTCATCTGGCGTAAGCACGGTCACGGGAAGTTCAGATAACATGTCCCGCAGTTCCTGTGCCTTGTGGGTATTACCCGTGGCGAGGAGGAGCTCCACTGCTAGGCTCCTTCCAACGCAGCTTTTTGGGCCTCGAAAATCTGGCGAATGCCCTCCTCGCCCATGCTCAACATGTCATCGAGCTGACTGCGGTTGAAGGGTGCTCCCTCGGCAGAACCCTGCACTTCGATGTAGGTGCCGCTGCCGGTCATGACGAGATTCATGTCCGTGTCCGCTTGACTGTCCTCCACATAGTCCAGATCGCAGACGGGTTCACCTGCCACAACACCAACGCTGACCGCGCCCAGTTGGTCCATCAATGGCCAGTCGCCGATCTGCCGCTTGTCCTTCATCCATGAAAAGGCATCGTGCAGGGCAATCCAAGCGCCGCTGATGGCGGTTGTGCGGGTGCCTCCATCGGCCTGCAGCACATCGCAGTCGACCCAGATGGTCTTTTCAGGCATGCGTTTGAGATCAATCACCGCGCGTAGCGAGCGACCGATCAGGCGCTGAATCTCAACGGAACGACCGTCCACCCTTCCTGCACGGTCACGGGTCTTACGGCCCTCTGTGGATGAGGGAAGCATGGCGTATTCGGCAGTCAACCAACCTTGCCCCTTGCCTCGCATGAAGTGCGGCACGGTGTCCGTGATAGTGGCCGTGCACAGCACCCGGGTGCGTCCGAAACAGGCAAGCACCGACCCCTGGGCGTGTTCGGTGAAGTGGCGTTCGAAGTGCAAGTCGCGCAAGGCCGATTGTTCGCGTCCGTCGTGGCGTGTCATGTGTGGGTTGGGGGTTGATTCCGGGCGCAAGATCATATCCGCAAGACGCCTCTCAGCAGCATCGATTGCTGCTTTTGAGGAGAATCACCGTGAGTGCAGAGCACTTATGTGGGCCGCCACGAGACGGGTCACGACTCCCGGCGCCGTTTCAAGGCACAGGACTGGCTCTGAGTCAAGATCGAACTCAAATTCAAGCTTCAGCAACCGGCCTCGGTGCACCTGATTGCCAGAGTGCACCTCGACCCTCGCTCCGGCCAATTGGCTTGCGGTGAGGAAGTCTTCTCCAAGACTTGAGGGAGTCCTCGCTGCCTGTTCCAGCCGTTGGTCCAGTGCCTTGATCAAATGCTCTTCCGCCTCGGCCAGGCAGGAGTCGATTCCCTCTTGCGCCAGACTCGTGACTTCGCGCTCTTGCTGTAGATCTGTGGGGAAGCTCTCTTGCCCGACATTCAAGCCGATGCCGATTACATACCGCGGTTGGGAGGGTTCAAGTCCGCGGGTTTCCACCAGAACCCCGGCAAGTTTCTTGTCACCTACCATCAGGTCATTGGGCCATTTGAGCAGACATCTATCGAGACCTGACAATTGCGCGCAGTCCAACGCTGCAAGCCCTCCTGCAAGCGTCAGGCAGACTGCATTGATCGCCTGCTTCGGACGCCAAATCATGGAGAGGTAGAGTCCACCCGCCGGTGCACTCCACCAGACGCTGCCCTGGCGCCCGCGACCCTGGCTTTGCTCCTTGGCGATCAGCACATCCCCATGCTGCCCGGTGCCCTTGTCAAGGGCACAGAGGGCGCGCTCGTTGGTGGAGTCGCAGGTCTCGTATCGTCTGATGCGGTGATTCATAGTGAGCAGGCGGAGGGGATCATAGCGGGGTGAGGGGCTGGGTCATGGCACCGAGGGTGCGACATGGGCGATTGGGCAACTGAAATTCCTCGACCGTGGTAGGATCGAATCACAGTGATCACTCTCTCCTCCCTGGCCTTGGCTCTCGGGTCTTGTGCGTTGCCCGTGTTTTCCCAGGACCCCGGCCCCAAGCATGTCTTGATGATCGGTATCGATGGCGTTCGTTCCGATGCTGTGCGCGCTGCTTTCACTCCTGCCTTGGATGGGCTTGTGTCTCAGGGAGCGGTGACCTGGGACGCCGTTGCTGGTGGCGGCATCATGCCCGCTGATCCGACTCGGCAGGCTACGTCCAGTGGTCCAGGCTGGTCGAGTATTCTGACCGGCGTGTGGGTGGACCGGCACGGCGTGGCTTCCAACGGTGGATTCTCCAACGGCAATTTCAATGCCTATCCCCACTTCTTCGCCCGTGTGCGAAATACCTTTCCTGCTGCGGTTCTGTCGTCCATAGTGCAGTGGCACCCGATCAATGACTCCCTATTGGCACCCTATCCGGGCCTTGCGGACTTCTTGATCAACACCGCGGGTTCTGGTCCGGCTGTGCGCAACGCCGTGGTCACTCATTTGCAGAACGAGGATCCTCATGCGCTCTTTGTGCACTTTGACGATGTGGATCACGAAGGGCATGCTTCTGGTTACAGCCCGCACAACCCCGCCTACATCAGTGCGATCGAAGATACCGACGCACACATCGGTGCTGTACTTGCTGCACTGCAGGCCAGGCCCAACTATGCCAACGAAGACTGGCAGATCATCGTGACCACCGACCATGGGGGCCTGCACAACAGCCATGGGGGACACAGTCCCCATGAGCGGCGCATCTGGATGATCGTTCAGGGGGGTGCAGCTGTTCCAGGCGTCTATACCCCGGGCCCAGGCCATACCGCGGCCGCGCGCACGGCGTTGGATCACTTGGGCGTGCCATTTGATCCCGCCTGGAATCTGGCAGATGCGATTCCCTTTGTTGTTCCGCAGCAAACCGCGAGCAGGCCTCATCCTTTGCCGGAAGAAGAACACTGCAGTCATACTGGGCTACTCAATTGGGTTGAGGCAATGAATGCCGTGTCCTACGACGTATTCCTCGCTGAAAACCCTCTTCTGAGCGCAGGGGACTTGTTGGGCAGTACAAGCGCCACGACCATCGATCCTGGTCAACTGGATCAATACACCACCTACTACTGGCGGGTGGATACGGTCACTCCTCTGACAACTCATCAGGGGCCTGTTTGGAGTTTCACCACTACGGGCGAGATGTTGGATGGCCTTGTTGTGCACCTCAATTTGCAAGGAGACGCAATCGATGAATCTGGCCATGGCAACGGAGGCACACTTGTGGGCAATCCCTTCTACACCTTGGGACGGGTGGGCCTCGGTCTGGACTTGGACGGCAACGGGGATTTTGTTACTTTGGGCAACCCTGCAGACTTGGATTTCGGTGCGCAAACAGACTTCAGCGTATCCCTGTGGGTGCGAACCAACGGTTGGCCCAGCGATCCTTCCTTCCTGGCCAACAAGAACTGGAATAGCGGCGGGAATGTGGGCTGGTTGATTGCTGGCGATTATGATGGAGGCCATTGGCAGTGGAACCTGCGCGGTGCGGCGGCCAGTAGATTGGACTTTGACCTGGTGGCCTACATTGGGGATGGGGCCTGGCACCATTTGGCAGTAACCCATGACCGTGACGGTCTGGCGTTGTTCTACGCGGACGGCGAATGTCTCGGCGGGATTCCGATTCTGGGTCAGGGCGATCTGGACGCCGGGCTTGCCACGGCCCTCGGGCAGGATGGAACCCTCACCTATTCTTCGGACGCCCCATGTGTTTTTGATGAGTTGCGCATCTACCGCCGAGTGCTTGGGACCCACGAGGTCGAGGCTCTTGCTCAAGCCAATCAGCCCGAACCATTCGGAACGCGTTATTGCACTCCCCTGTCCAACAGTACGGGGGATGTGGCCCGCATACTTGCCCTGGGCAGTCCCCAGGTTGCGAATGGCGACTTGATCTTTGCTGCCACTGGCATGCCTGCCTCACAACCGGGGTTGTTCTTCTTTGGGCCTGCGACTGCAAATTCGATCTTCGGTCACGGTATCCGTTGCGTTGGGGGTAGCCTGAAACGGCTCCTGCCACCGACCTTTGCCAACAGCGTTGGGACAGGCCTCTACACAGTGGACTTCTCCGTGGCGCCAGCTGCGACCGAGATTCTTGCGGGCTCCACGCTGCACTTTCAGTTGTGGTATCGGGATCCTGCGGCCGGGCTGCCGGGCTACAACGGCAGCGACGCGGTGACGATTACCTTCCAGTGATGGGTCGGGGCCCCAGCTGTCGGGGATCGTTGCAGGGCATCAGGCCCAGGACGGGCGCTAGACTGCTGACACTATGCGTCTGCCCATCCTAGCCAGCTTTGCTTTCACTACTCTTCCTCTGATTGCCGCACCAACTCAGGATCATCCGGTGACGCCGGAGAATTTTGAGCCGATTCAGCTCGGGGACAAGGAGGGCCATGAGCATGTTGCCTCCTTCTTCGAGGGCGTGACCGTTGATCCGGCGATTCCCGATGGCTCGGAGGTGCTCGGTCAATCGGTTGGCTCGCGAATCGCACGGCCCAGGGAAATTCTGTCGGCCTTCAGTATGTGGGCCAGCCTCTCGGATCGCATGACCCTGCATGACTACGGTAAGACCCACGAAGGTCGGCGTTTGATCTATACCGTGATTACTTCCCCAGCCAATCACGAGCGCCTGGAATCGATCCGCAGCAGTATTGATTTGTTGAGTGACCCGCGTGGGCTGAGCGAGGAGCAGGCCCAGGATCTGATCGAGCGCACACCAGCAATCGCTTGGATGGGATATTCGATTCATGGTGATGAAACCAGTGGGAGTGACGCTGCCTTGGCAGTGGCTCATCGATTGGTTGCGGGACAAGACGAGGGCACCCTGGCTTTGCTGGATAGTGTGGTGGTGGTGCTTGACCCGTGTATGAATCCCGATGGACGGGCGCGTATTGCTTCCTTGGTGCAGCAGGCTGCTGGGCGGCGGGTGAACCTGGATTCTCAGGCCATGCAGCGTGGGCGGTGGCCTTTTGGACGAGGGAACCACTATCTGTTTGACATGAATCGCGACTGGATGGCTGGGGTTTGTCCGGAGACCCGAGGGCGCTGGCGTGTGAACCTGGCCTTGCGGCCCCAGTTGTTCGTGGATGCGCATGAGATGAGTGGGCTGGACACTTTCCTGATGTATCCCCAGGCTGCACCTCGTCATCCGGCTCTGCCTTCACGTCTGTTGCACTGGCAGGGAGTTTTTGCGGACGCCCATGGGGAGGCCTTCGACGCGATGGGCTGGGGTTACTACACCCGTGAGTGGGCGGATGCCTGGTATCCCGGGTATTCGGATTCCTGGGGCAGTCTGGGGGGCGCGATTGGCATGCTCTATGAACAGGGCCGCAACGCGGGTCAGCCCCTGCTTCGGGAGTCTGGTGAGGTCGTTCCCTATCGTGAGGCTGTGCATGGACAGGTGATTGCCAGTTGGTCCAACCTGGAGACTCTGGCGCAGAATCGTGTGGCTGTCTTGGAGGACTACCATGCCTTTCATCGCAGTCATGTGGATGGTTCGAGGTCCGGATCCAAGCGTGCGTTCTTCTACCATGATCCCTCCGGCAATCTCACTCGGGTGTTGATCGATCAGGGAGTGGAGGTGTTCGCTGCTGCCGAAGAATTCGAGGCCCAAGAGGTTACTTCTCACCTGGGCGCAGCCTTGCCTGCCCGTACATTCCCAGCAGGAACCTTGCTTGTGCCTGTGACGCAACCCCGTGGTGCCTTGGTGCGAGCCTACTTGGAGTTCGATCCCCGTATCGATTCCAAGACCCTGTTGGATGAGCGCGAGCGATTGGAGCGGGGGGACGGCAGCCGCTTGTACGACGTCACCGCCTGGGACCTGGGCCGCCAGATGGGCGTCAACTGTTGGTGGGGAACGCCCGAGGGTCTGACCCTTGGGGATCCCCTGGTAGGAGGGAGACCAGTCTCGCCCGTACCAGCCTTCTCCGGGGGTGCCTACGCCTATGCGCTTTCGGCCGACGATCCCCGCGCCCTAGCATTCTTGGCTCGGGCCTTTGAGGCTGGGATTCAAGTTCATCTGAGTGATGAGGAGTTCGTGGGACGCTCGGCAGGGACCTCTCGGGTCTTCCCGCGTGGCTCCTTCCTGATTCGCCGCCACGAAAACCAGTCAGACCTTGGCCAGCGCGTCGCCCTTGCCGCCGCGCAGTCTGGCACGCGGCCTTTGCCCTTGAGCAGCGGTCGGTCGCCGGATCTAGATCACCCGGACCTTGGTGGTCAGCACTTCACCCTGTTGTATGCCCCACGGGTGGCGCTCGTCGCTGGCGAAGGTGTCCAGACCAGTGACCTAGGGCACATCTGGCAGTACCTGGATGAAGTACTGGGAGCGAGCGTGACACTGATCGACTCGGCTTCTCTTGGCAGAACAGACTTGCGTGAGTACCAGGTACTGATCCTGCCTCCGGGGAATGCGAATTCTTGGTTCGATCGAGCTGGCAATTCGATTGACGCCTGGGTGCGTGGAGGAGGCACCCTGATTGCCATCGGCAGCGCTTCTTCGGCGGTGGTGACCCAGAAGGAACCCATGGTCAGCGCCCGGCGCCGTCGGGATGTGCTTGAGGAATTGGACCGCTACGCCCTGGCGACACGCCGTGCGCGCGCTGCGAGGGAAGTTGAACTGGATACAGGCGCTCTTTGGGAGGGTCCGGAAGATCTGGCACCTAAGGAACTAGAGGATTCAGGTCCCGAGGGCTCCTCCGAGTCCGTCGATTCAGATCCCTCTCGCCAAGATGCCTGGCAGAGGCGCTTCATGCCCCAGGGAGTTGTACTCAAGGGAGAGATTGATGACCATCATTGGTTGACTGTGGGCTGTCCGGCGGAGCTTGCACTCTTCTTTGCAGGCTCCAGCGTGCTGGTGGATGCAGGTCGTGTGCCCGTTCGATTTGCGACTTCTAGCGCGCTTCGCCTTGGGGGTCTCCTTTGGCCCGAAGCCCGAGTCAGAATCGCGGACAGTGCTTGGGTTACCCAAGAGTCCCATGGGAACGGACAGGTGATCCTCTTTGCAACTTCCCCTGTGTTCAGAGGTTCCTGGGCTCAGACCAGTAGGATTCTAGGGAATGCGGCCTTGCTGGGACCTGGGGTCGGGGCTTCTCCAGTCCGAAGGCGTTAGAGCCATTGGTCTGTCAGCGTTTCCATTCTCTGGGCTTTGCCTTACACTCAGTCGGTCTGAGGGGTCAACCGTAGGTCCCCCCTCGATCAATTATTCCCGTGGATTCCCGCCCCCAATCAATTCAATCATCCGCGAAAACTCTTCTCGGGGCATTAGTGGAGGCCTCTCAAGGCCACCCCGAGGTACGAGACGCCCTGCGCTCGCTACATACTTGGTTGGGGCATCAACTCGATTCTTCCTCGGGCCTTCTGCGTGAGAAGGTTGTGCATGCCGCCGATGGACGGCGGGTGACTACCCTCGATCACTCGATTCCCTCAGAACCCGTGGCGGATCTGGAAATGATCCAGCGTCGCGCTCAGTGGAAAGGGGATGCCCTGCGTTTTGCATTGGAGCGGCGCTCCTCTGGCGGCGAGGGCGCGGAGTTGAAGGCCACCGAGGAGAAACTGCGCACGGTACTGGGCTCACTTCCCGAATGTTATCCCTGGATGCTGGATGGTCCCATGCCCTTGCCCGCTGATGGGCCAGTGGAGATCGCAGCGGATGCCTATGATGCGCTGGCACGCGTGGCAGAGCTTGCCCATGAGCTTGAGATTCAATCGGCAGGTCTGGCACCGGCCTCTGACCTGCTCTATTTGATGGCCGAGGCTCAGTCCGGGGTTTTGGTTGCCGTGCGCAACTTAGGCTTGCGCGGGGATTCGGATCAGCGCGATCTGTTCGCCTGGCTCAAGGACCAGACCACTCGCCACAGGGTCTATGTGGATCGGCACATGCGCTTGGACAATCCGGCCGATCCGACCAAGGCCAAGGACCTCCTCAAGCGTATCAATGAGGGCAGGGAGGAATTCAGCAAGAGGATCACGGCCCGTAAGGAGCGCGGCACTCTGTTGAACAAGCTGCGTTATCACACCTCCCGTTCCCAGGATGGAGGGCTGCTTGATGCGGATCGGGAGTCCATCACTTCGGCTCTGGAACAGTGGTCCAGTCTCGGATTCGCAACGCGTGATCGAACCCTGGTGGAGTTGGCCCAAGAACTTGCGGGCAATCATGCGGATGACAAGGAACTACTAGCCATCCTGAATCCATTCTTGGAAGGCCAGGTCCCTAAAGCAGTCAAGTCGGGCGTTCCAGATTCTCCTGCACTCCCTGAGCGTGACATGCAGGCGGAATCCCGAGACCTGTTGGCAGATGTCTCTGTGGCTGGCATGTATCAGGAGGGCGAAGAAGTCGACTTCGATGCCCTTGAGAAGTCCTTGTGTCCGAAGGTGCTGATCCAAGTGGCTGTCAAGGATCTAAAGGACGCTGATGCGATCCGTACAGTGGTCAGTGGCCTCGATGCGGAATTGATCTTGCTCGGCGTGCGCCTTGAACCGGATGCCTATAGCGCTCTCAAGCAGGTTTGCACTGAACGGGAACTGCTCTTCGTGCGTCTGCCTGATGGGTATTCATGCGATCAGGTGGCCAAGCAGGTTCTGCGTCAGGTTGGATGGCGACTGCGCAAGGACTCGGTTGAATCCTGAATGGGGATCAGTTCGCCCCGCCTGCGTGTTGCCTTGCTGCCATCCTGTTGATCCAAGAGGACTACTGTTGTCCAGGGCCTTAGGGCCTGGGCCCGGCGCGCCAGTCGGGGCGTTCGGGGGGCGTGAAGGCTGTCAGGGCGGGGATCAGCTCAGCTGGGGTCTCTGCCACCAAGAGAGTCGAGCGGTGCACCGGTTTGACGAAGCCCTCTGCTACGCAGTGGTCCAAGTGCGCCAGCAGCAGGTCGAAATAGCCCTCAAGGTTCAATACGCAGATGGGCTTGTGGTGTATGGCCAGCTGAAGCCAGGTCAGGGCTTCGAATAGTTCGTCATGACTGCCGTGGCCTCCGGGCAAGATCACAAAGGCGTCTGACAGCATCTCAAAGCGCGCCTTGCGTTCGTGCAAGCTGTCTACCGCTTCGAGCTGGGTTAGGCCGGTGTGCGCGACTTCCAACTCGATCAGGCCATGGGGAATCACTCCGATCACATCACCTCCAGCCGTCAGTGTCGCGTCTGCCAAGGCTCCCATGCAGCCAACCTTGGCGCCCCCATAGACCACTCCAAGACCTGCTTCGGCGATTGTACGACCCACCAATTTGGCGTTTTCCAAGTAGATCGGCCGCGCCCCCGGGCTCGAACCACAATAGACACAGATGCGTTTCATGTCTTGATCTTGCGACGGCGTCGGAAGAGGTGTGGCAAGAGCCAGAGGTAGACCCCCGTGGCCCACAAGCAGCTGAGAATCAGGCCTGCGGGTAGAAAGACCCACAGCTTGAAGGAGTCATGGAACCAAGAGCCATCGTGAATCGATTCAATCCAATCCGAGCGCCGCAGGGTGCTGGAAAGGATTCTGCCTGTGGCTGAATCGACCTGGATCTCCCATCTATTCTTGCAGCGCACCTTGAGCATGCCATTGGTGGGGCGAACATCGAGGCGCTCGATGTCCGACCAGGAAGAGACCTCTGCTTCAGGCACTCCCTGGGCGATCTCCAACACCCGCTCCCATGGCAGCGACAATTCGCCGCTGGTCCCCTCCAGTGTGGGGGGTTGAATCCAATCCACCTCTCCCTTCAGTTGCAGGATCACGCCAGAAGTCAGGATCACCAGCAGTGGAAGAGCCGCAATCACGGCACCCAACCGGTGAATCTTCCTGTTCCATTTGGCCGCGCTCATGGGAGCGCATGGTGGGCGCTGGCGAACCGTGGGTCAAGGATGCCTGGAGCTTCATTCGAAACCCGAACCCAATCAAGGGAGAGCGCGGCGTCCCCTCAAGGCTGGTTCGCTTTCCAGGCAAACTACTCTGCCCGGGGGAGCATGGAGTTTCGGGCAGGAGAGTCTGGATCAGATCCTGGAGCTTGACCTGTGAAACGAGGGCCAGGTGCCCCGCAGCGGCCACCCAGAGCCTCTCGGATTCGCGAGTCAGACCCGTTTAGCTTTCCGGCACGCGGATGTGCTCCACCAATTCTTGGGTGGCTGCACTCGGGGGGGCACCAAAGCGTCGTAGACCCAGGGCCACAGCAAAGTTGACCAGCATGCCCACAGACCCGATGCCCTCAGGCGAGATGCCAAACCACCAGCGGCTCGGCGCATCTGGAGCCGTGTCGATGAACTTGAACCAGACAATGTAGCCGGTGGTGAAGGCGATGCCCGCAACCATGCCTGAGACCGCACCAAGTTGGTTCATGCGCTTTGAGAAGATGCCCATCACGATGGCCGGGAAGAACGAACTGGCTGCCAATCCAAACGCAAAAGCTACCACTTGAGCCACAAATCCCGGAGGGTAGATGCCCATGATACCTGCGATCACCACCGCCACTGCCGCCGCGATACGCGCGGCCATCAATTCGCCCCGCTCGCTGATGTTGGGCATGGCGCCACGCTTGAGCAAGTCGTGGCTGATAGCTGTTGAGACCACCAGCAAGAGGCCAGCGGCGGTGGACAAGGCGGCCGCAAGTGCGCCCGCGGCAACCAACCCGATGACCCAGGCGGGCAGGCCGGCGATCTCAGGATTGGCCAGCACCATGATGTCCCGGTCCACATACAACTCGTTCGGGCCGTCGCTGGGTGGATTAGAGACCATGCGCTCGCCGTTCGCTCCGCGCTTGTCGCTGAAGGCTGGCTTGTTGCTGCCTTCGAAATCACCAAAGGCCGCTCCTGCGCGATAGCGAACCCTGCCGTCTTTGTTCTTGTCGATCCAGGCGATCAGGCCAGTCTCTTCCCATGCGCGAAACCAATCGGGCAAGGACTTGTCCTGATCACTGACAATCGTGGCGGGCGCATAGCGTGCTCCGTCCACCGTGTGGATAAGATTGGCCCGGGCAAAGGCCGCCACCGCTGGGGCGGCTGTGTAGAGAATCGCGATGAAGAACAGGGCCCAAAATGCACTTGTGCGTGCGTCTTTGACCCGCGGCACCGTGTAGAAGCGCACGATCACATGGGGCAGGCCTGCAGTGCCAACCATCAGCGCGAGGGTGATGCAAAACACATCGACCAAGCTCTTGGAGCCGTCCGTGTAGGGTTTGAAGCCCAGTTCGTCGTGCAACTGGTTGAGAGTCTCCAGCAGCCAGGGCGCACCGCTGGCAATTCCCCGGCCCACTTCTCCGTCGAGTCGGCTGCCAAAACCGACCTGCGGAATCGGATTGCCGGTCAGTTGAATCGAGATGAAAATCGCAGGCACCAAGAAGGCGAAGATCAGGATGCAGTACTGGGCTACCTGCGTCCAAGTGATGCCTTTCATGCCCCCAAGCACCGCGTAGATGAATACGATGGCCATTCCAATCAGCACGCCTTTTTCTACGCTGACTTCGAGGAAGCGGCTGAAGACCACTCCCACTCCGCGCATTTGACCGGCCACATAGGTGAAGCAGACGAAGATCGCGCAGAAAACTGCGACACGTCGGGCAACCTTTGACTCGTAACGGTCCCCGATAAAGTCCGGTACGGTGAACTTGCCGAACTTGCGTAGATAGGGTGCCAACAGAACCGCTAGCAACACATAACCCCCGGTCCAACCCATCAGGTACACCGAACCGTCGTAGCCCAAGAAACTGATCAGCCCGGCCATGCCGAGGAACGAGGCCGCGCTCATCCAATCCGCTGCCGTTGCCATGCCGTTGGCCAGGGGAGGTACGCCCTTGCCCGCCACATAGAATTCGCCCGTCGATGTAGCGCGGGCACGGATAGCGATGGCCACATAGAGGGCGAAGGTCAGGCCGACAATCGTGAAGGTCCAGGCTTGGGTGCTCATGCCTTGCCGTCCTGCTTAGCACCCGGGTCACCGACCTTTTCTTCCACACCGAACCGCTTGTCCAGCCGTCCTGCCGCTCGCACATAAAAGGCGATTAAGCACACAAAGACCAAGATCGACCCCTGTTGCGCGAACCAGAATCCCAAGGGAAAGCCGGTGCCAGGGAGGTGCCACTGGTCGAGGAACTTGCGGCCCCAGATCCCGGCCCCGAAGGAAACCAGGAACCAGATGCAGAGCACAGAGAAGATCAGGCGCAGGTTGGCGCGCCAGTAGGAAGTTCGGTCGGGGCCATTCATGTGCGTCCGAGGGTAGCGAGTGGGTGCCTCAGAGGGTCACGGATAGGGTTCCGCCTGCCCGAAATGTGGGGCTGGGGGGCCCTGTAGCGCGACCTCGCTTTGTGTTGGATTCCCGCAAGACTAGGGCTCAGATCCAAGTCGGATTTGGTCAAAGGCCCTATTATGGCCTTGCCCTTGCCGAACAACCCCCTTTCAGTCGATGCATAGGCAGTCCCATGATCCCGGTTCTAGCCCCCCTGCTATTGATCAGTGTCATCGGCCGTCCACAGACGCCGAGTGCTGAAGTTGCCTCCCAGGGCAACGCTTCCGATTGGGTCTCCTCGTCGTCTCTTTCATGGCGCGAGTTGGGCCCTTCGACCTTTGGTGGGCGAATTGTGGACATCGCCCTGCACCCCCAGGACTCTTCACACCTGCTGATCGCCTCGGCCTCTGGAGGTCTCTGGCGCACGCGCAACTCAGGCACTACGTGGGAATGCATCTTTGAGAACGAGGGCACCATTTCGATTGGCGACATCGCTTGGGATGTCCATGATGAAGACGTGATCTGGGTCGGTACCGGTGAGGCCAACAATCAACGCAGCTCCTACTGGGGCGACGGCATTTACAAGACAACCGATGGGGGCAAGAGTTGGCAGCACATGGGCCTTGAGCACAGCCAGCATATCGGTCGCATTGTGATTCACCCAACCCAGTCCGAGGTCGTCTATGTGGCGGCTCTCGGTCGGCTCTATGGGGCCAACGAAGAGCGAGGTTTGTACAAGACGCGTGATGGGGGAGCGACTTGGTCTCGTGTGCTGGACACAGGACCCACCGTGGGCGTAGTGGATGTGGTTATTGACCCTTTTGACGCGAACATGATCTATGCCGCATCCTATGAGCGCTTGCGTAGACCCTGGAACTTTGACGGCAATGGTCCCGGATCTGCCATTCACAAGTCCAGCGATGGAGGCCTGACCTGGAAGCGCTTGACAGGTGGTTTGCCAGAGGGTGACATTGGGCGTATTGGCTTGGCGGCTTTTGCCGATCAAGAGGGCTTGATCTTTGCCACGGTCAGCAACCAAAACAAGATCGAGGTGGCTCCCAAGCAGGACCCCACGGTTTCTCTTGAAACGCGCTTTGCCAAGGGTGTCTTGAGAGTGGTGCGTGCCCCGAAGGATGGCGGCGCGGCAGAATTGGGTTTGAAAGCCAAGGACGAATTGCTGAGCCTTGGTGGTAATGTCCTCGATCAACGTTGGTCTTGGGTGGTGGGGTTGTCCGTGCTCGAACCCGACGAAGAAGCGGATCTGGTTTTGCGCCGCAACGACGAGGAGGTCACCCTGGTCGTGACCCGCCGCGGTCTCGACAAGACAATCGACGCCGAACCGGTGATGCGCGATGTGGGGGGCGGCGTCTATTGCTCTGAAGACCATGGGGAAACCTGGACCAAGCGTTCGAGCGAACCAGTGGGGGGTAATCCGGCCTACTACTATGGCCAGATTCGCGTGGATCCCCACGACCAAACGCGCCTCTATCTCGCAGGGGTGCCGCTTTATTGGAGCGAGGACGGGGGCCACAGTTGGAAGCGCAATCGGGCCAGTGGCGTGCATGTGGATCATCACGCCCTTGAGGTCGATCCCCACGACTCGCGTCGACTGTGGCTCGGGAACGATGGGGGTTTGCATCTGTCCCATGATCGCGGCGAGACCTGGTATCACTTCGACAACCTCCCCCTGGCCCAGTTCTATGCCCTGGGCTTGGATGATCAACAGCCCTATCGGGTTTATGGGGGCACCCAGGACAACGGCACCTGGGGAGGTCCTTCCATATCAAGGGATTCCAGGGGTATCGGATCAGAGGAGTGGTCGTCCGTGGGCGGCGGTGACGGTTTCTATGCTCAGATTGAACCGGGCAACCCGGACATCGTTTACGGGGAGTCCCAATTTGGTTGGATCTATCGTCGGGACCGGGGTGCTTGGAAGAGTCAGGGCATCCAGCCCAAGGCTCCCGATGGTGAGAAGTACCGCTTCAATTGGAATTCGCCCATTTTGCTTTCACGACACAATCCGCAGATCTTGTGGTTCGGAGGCAATCGTTTGTTTCGTTCCCTGGATCGCGGGGATCACTGGTCCCTGATCACCGATGACCTGACCAGTCAGGACCCAAAGAAAATCGAAGGCAATGTGCCCCACTGTACGATCACTACCATTGCCGAGAGCCCGTTCAGTCCGGACCTCTTGATGGTAGGCACCGATGACGGGCTGGTGCAGTTGACCCAGGATGGAGGGCACAGCTGGACGAATCTAACCGGTCGATTGTCCGGTTTGCCCCAGGGTTGGTGGATTACTCGGGTGGTGCTCAGCGAACACGAGAAGGAGCGCGTCTATGTGACCGCTAGTGGTTATCGCGAGGATGACTTGAGACCCCTCGTTTGGCGCAGCGAGGATCTGGGCCAGACCTGGAAGCGCTTGGACGAGGGTCTGCCCCAGGCTCCGATCAATGTGTTGCGCGAGGACCCAGTCCGGGAAGAGACCCTCTATGTGGGGACAGAACTCGGAGTTCAGGCGAGCCTCGATGGGGGTGCCTCCTGGGCTGTCCTTGGGGATGATCTGCCGACCATCGCTGTGCATGATCTCGCGGTACAAGCGCAGGCACGCGAACTGGTGCTCGCTACCCATGGGCGAGGCTTTTGGGTCTTGGACATTGCAGCCCTGGGGGATTGGAATTCCGAGATCGCTTCCGCCCCTGCACACCTCTTCGCGCCGAAGGATGTGGTGCGCTGGCAGCGCCGATCGCTCGCCAAGACCAGCGGACACTCCGCCTGGTATGGCAAGAACTCCGAGCGTGGTGTGATCTTGCAGGTGCATTTGCTCGCTGATTTGGAGGAGGGTGCGGCGAAACTGGAAATCCAGGACTCCAAGGGCAAGCGTATTGCTCGCTTGACGGT
Source organism: Planctomycetota bacterium (assembly GCA_002686945.1). Classification (GTDB taxonomy): domain Bacteria; phylum Planctomycetota; class UBA1135; order UBA1135. The sequence continues at coordinate 21,133 of NYYZ01000037.1, read as the reverse complement.
GCCCAATACAAGAGGTCTGCACCGGATTCACTGGGTGGGTGTTCGTTCGCGCAGGGGATCAGGCCTGGCGGTGGGGGACTACAGCGCTGTGTTGACTCACGGAGACACGGTTCAAAGGCGCTCTTTCCGAGTGCTTCCGGATCCCCTTGAGCGCTGATTGCCGCCCGATTCGCATGGTGGCTCTGAAGCACCCTCGCCATGGCTTGGGTCGCTGATAGACTGGGAGTACGAGCGGCGTGGCATCCGGTTTTTTCTTGAGCGCGTCCGCACCCGCCCTAATCCGTGCCCAGAGAAAGCATGTCTTCTTCCCACTCCCTTGGCCGTCGTGATCTTGGCCGTCTGGCCGCAGCCGGTGCTGCTGCAATCAGCTTGCCCTCATTTCGTTCCCAGCGCCCTTCGGACGAGATCCGGGTGGCATGCGTGGGCATCCGAAGTCGTGGTAACGCCCACATTGGTGGCTTCTCGGGACTGCCTGGTGTAAGAGTGGTGGCTCTCTGTGATGTGGATGAATCCGTCCTCAACACGCGCCTGCGTGAGGCTGCCGAAAAGGGCCGTCCTGCCAAGGGCTACACCGATCTGCGCAAGCTGCTGGAAGACGACAGCATTGACGCGATTTCACTGGCGACTCCCAATCATCTGCATGCGCTGCATACCATCTGGGCTTGTCAGGCGGGCAAGCATGTGTATGTGGAGAAGCCGATCTCCCACAACATCTGGGAAGGTCGCCAGGCCGTGCGCGCAGCGCGCAAGTACGGGCGCATTGTTCAGGCGGGCACCCAGTCCCGGTCCTCGAAGGGTATAGCCGACGGAGTCGCGTGGATTCAGGCGGGCAACCTGGGTGCAATCACCCATGCCTGGGGTACTTGCTTCAAGCCACGCAAGTCCATTGGCAAAGTCGATGGTCCCCAAGTCGTTCCCGCTACCGTTCACTGGGACCTCTACTGTGGTCCCCGCGGTGTCTCACCTTTGACGCGCAGGCAACTGCATTATGACTGGCACTGGCAGATGGCCACTGGCAACGGGGATCTGGGCAATCAGGGCATCCACCAGATGGATCATTGCCGTTGGGGCTTGGGTGAGAGCGGTCTTGCACCCAGGGTATTTTCTGTTGGCGGTCGTTTTGGCTATGACGATGACGGGGACAGTCCCAACACCCAGTTCATCTGTCTTGATTATGAGGCCGCGCCATTGATCTTTGAAGTTCGAGGATTACCGAAGGACAAGGCTGCGCGTTCAAAGAACTGGGGCGGATCCATGGATCGTCGCATGGGCTCTTCAATCGGTGCCACGATTCACGCTGAAGGGGGTTATCTCCACATTCCGAACTACTCTTCTTCTCGCGCGTATGACAAAGAAGGCAACTTGGTCCAGAAATGGAGCGGCGCGAGCAATCACTTTGGCAACTTCATTGATGCCGTGCGTGCGGGTGATCCGGGCAAACTCAACGGAGGCATCGAAGAGGGCCATTTTTCCAGCGCTCTGTGCCACATGGGCCTCGACTCTCACAGGTTGGGTGTTACAGCAGGCCGGGATGAAATCCGCGCGGCGATTGCAGGACATGGCCTGGGAAGCAGTGCCTTTGATCGCTTTTGTGCGCATCTCGATGCCAATGAAGTCGATCCCGCGGCGCACCCGGCGACTCTGGGGCGGACGCTGAACCTCGATCCTTCCAGCGAGGCATACATCGATGATGATGAAGCCCGCGATTTGTCCCGAGGTAGTTATGTCCCGGGCTTTGAGGTGCCCGGGGATGTCTAGGAGCAATGTTGCGTGCTTGTCTCTCGCCTTGCTGGTGGGATGTGCCGGGAGTGGAAGGCAAGTTGTCGATGCATCTGGCGATGGCGGTCTTGAACAGGATCTGTCGCACTTTGAATTCAGTGAGGAAGGGGCTTGGACGCTACAGCAGGCAAGTGGTAACACACCAGAACGCCTTACTTATTGGCTTGAGCTGAGCGCGGATGCTCCTGCTCAACCCTACCAGCCGCCTCATCGTTCTCCGCGACGCATGGCGCTGTTGAGAGAACCGGTCGCAAGGGACTTTCGCTTGGAGTTCGATGCTCTCTCCACCGGCCGCAGTTACGGCCACCGAGACCTCTGCGTGTTTTTTGCATGGACGGGTCCAGCGCGTTTCCATTACTTGCATCTGGCACCGGTGCCCGATGAGCGATCGCACAATCTGTTCTTGGTAGACCATGCCGCCCGTCGTTCCCTTGCGCCAGTCTTTGAGGAGGGCCTTGCCTGGCCCGATGATACTTGGGTTCATCTTGTCATCGAACGCCGAGGCAGCCATGTAGTGGTTCATGCGGATGGCATCGTGGTTCTCAGTACCGATCAGGTGGTCTTGGGTGGAGGCCGGGTTGGGGTGGGCTCCTTTGATGACTCTGGTCGGTTTGCGAACATGAGTCTTGAAGAGCTCTGAGGCGCGAAGAACTTGCGAACCCTGGCATATGTCTTCACGGGCTGGCATCCGATTGCCGAGCGTGAGTTGGTCCACGGTCCAGACTGGACCGAGTGGGAACTGGTACGTTCGTGTCAACCACGTTTTCAGGGCCATGCCCAGCCCAAGGTGCCTCTGCTTGGGGAATACGATGATCGTGATCCTGTTGCCATGGGCCAGCGCCTCGCCCTGGCCCGGGACCATGGCATTGACGGGATTGTGGCGGGATTTTTTTGGTGTCGTGGCAAGCGCGTCTTTGAGCAGGCCCTGAACCAGGGAATATTGGGCTCGGTCGAAGGCGGTGCCATGGACTACTGCTTGATGTGGGCCAACCGTCTACCGCGACATGTATTGCCGGTCAAGCGAAAGGATCTGCCAGTGGTTGTGGGTTCTCGTCTGGTAAGCACAGATGAGGAAGATTTCTTGGCCTTGGTGGAACACCTTGCTCAAGAGCACTTCACCCGGCCCAACTACCTGCGAGTGCAAGGTCGCTGCTACCTGTCAATCTATGACTCAACCCATTTTGTGCGTGAACTGGGCTGGGAGGGAACGCGTCGTGCGATTGAGTCGGCGCGCTTATGGCTCAAAGACCAGGGCCTGCCGGACCTTCATCTGGTGGCGATCGATCCTGCCCCAGAAATCGCAGGGGATGTGCGGCAACTTGGTTTTGATGGGGTCACCCACTATGTGCACCTGCCCGAGTGGAAGGGCCCGCAGCAGCAGGATTATTGGGAATGCGCGACGAGACGTGCGGGCCAGTGGGCAGCGATTGCCCGAATGGCCGACCTGCCATACGCACCCAGCATTGCCACAGGTTGGGATGCCTCAGCTCGGGCGGCGGACTTCGGTCTTGAGCGGCCGGACAAGTATCCATGGTCCCCTGTGGTCACCGGCGAGCACCCGGAGTTGTTCCATCAAGCCGTTCGGCGGGGAATCAGTTTTGTGGAGGCGAACGAAGGCGAGGACGGCCTCTTGATGATCGCTTCCCTGAATGAATGGAGCGAGGGTCACTATCTGGAGCCGGATGAGCGCTTTGGGTACGGCTGGCTTGAGGCTCTCCGGGGCGCCCTCTAGCGACTACCGCCCTGACCGTAGCCAATGGCGTCCAAGAGGGCCTGGGTGGCCTGCCCTGCCCTGGATTGCGTACGAGGTGCCCTGGCTGCAGAAGCGGCGATATGGGCTTGCAGGATCCCTAGCAACTCACCTACGCGCTCGGGTTCTTTGGGTGCAAGATTGACCTGGGCCCTGGGATCCTGGCTCAGATCAAACAGCCGGAATTCGCCTCCCTCGACCTCTTCACGCCTGTTCCAGGGCCGACCCTCTGGCGACCAGTGCAAGACCCACGATCCCCGCCGTACACCATAGAGCGGCACGTCCCGTTGGCCCTTCCAGTAGCCGTCCTGGGTTTGAAAAAACACTGGCTCAGCGGGGATCTCATCGGGTCTTACCAGCAGAGGATCTCCTTTCAAGCCCAAGGGCTCGGCCGTACCCAGGGTGGCGAGGGTGTTGGCCACCAGTCGTGTGCTCAAGGGCGTTGAGACACGCCCTACGGGAACGCCGGGACCGACGATTATCAGGGGCACGTGCATGAGTTCGGGCCACAATTCATGGCCATGGGCGAGGTTGTTGTGTTCAAGCAACTCTTCACCATGATCAGCGGTGAAAAGTATGACCGTGTTCTGGTCCAGGTCCCAGGTGCTGAGTTGATCGAGGAGAATCCCGAGCCAGTGGTCCCCTGTATGCACGCAGGCATCATAGGCGTCAGAAAACCAGACCTGCATTTCTGCTGGAACCAGCTTGTTGGCGTCGGGCAGGCCTGCCGTACCCTCCTCTGCGCGGAACTGAATTGCGAAGGCTCTATCCTGCATGCTCATGGGCGGGTACTTTGGCTTGGCTTCGCCCGTGAAGGCCAGCATGTCTTCGGCGCGTGTCTTGTGAGGCAGATGAGGATCTTGTAGATGGAGGTACAAGAAGAAGCGGAACTCGCGATTTTGATTCAACCACTTGAGTGCATCCGGAATCACCCGGTCGCTCTTGACTGAAGAATCCGCAGCCCAAAAGTGCTCGAAACCTTGGTGAAAGTTGTGGTCTTGGGTGATCAACGGGTTGCCCGAAAAACCTGCGGTCGTGAAGCCCGCCTGCTGGAGGACTTCGGGCAGGGTCTCTATCTGGTGGGGCACAAAACCAGTGCGCTTGCCCAGGACTCCGTGGGCGCTGGGATCGAGACCGGTCAACAGTGAAGTGGCAGCGGGCCAGGTCCACGATGATGTGGACCATGCTTCTTCAAATACGAGGCCTCGAGCTGCCAGTTGTTCCGCCTGGGGCGTTGTGGGTCGTTCATACCCATAGGGCGTCATGCGGTCCGCGCGCTGGGTGTCCATCACGATCAGGATCAGGTTTGGACGCTCCGGGCTGGCAAGAGTGCGCGGGCGACTGGCCTCGCTCTGGATTGCGAGCTCGCCCCAACCCACGCGCACATCGCTGGTTGTGATTCCTGTTGGAAGCTCACCAATCAGGCGCGTACTCAGGTTCAGGCTCTGCCCAGGGCCAAGGGCGAACTTGCTGGTTGGGATTCGGCGCCATTGATTGATCGGGATTTCTGTGTCGTGGACCTCGGATGGACTACGGGGGTGCAGACTGATGCGCTCTTTGAAACACATCGTTCCGTCGATCAGGGCGCTGAATTCGACGGTCAGGGGTGCAGCTCCGAGTTTGCTTAGCTTGCGGCTCGTGAGGAAATGCACTCCTGCCGCGCCTGAGAGAAATCCTCTGGGGGCATCATTGGGGAGTACCAGCTCTTGGCTGGTGCCGAGTTCAGTACAGAGGGTCAGCTTGTCCGCGCTGTCGGATCCCTGGTGCAGGCTCGGAGTCAGCAGCTCTGCTTGGGCGGTTTTGGAATCCCAACCCGGGTAGCTGACCAGATCGAGGGCCTGCGTGCGGATGACCATGCTTGGCATGGGGTCCGAACAGCCGATCAGGTTGGCCAGGAGACCTCCCACCAAGAAGCCGCGCAGGCAGAACGAGGGGATCATGGGACTAGCGATCGCTCTTGGATTTCTGGATGGGTGGCCTTGGACCCGGCTCGTGACGCTCCAAGATTTCCTTGTTGCGCATGCCTCGGCTCAAGAGAACTCGGTGCTGGAATTTGATCGAGGTCCCAGGGGGAATGACCAGATTGCCCGCGTCTTGCTTGGCCCGTTCAAAGTGATGCAGTCCGAATGGGTTGGCGGCGATCAGCCCATAGGTGCGCGCGTGCCAATGGGTCGGAGCGCGCAGGTTGGATGGGTGATCGAACAGGGTCACGGTGTAGGCTTCCCCATTCACGGTCCCAGAACTTGAAATCCAGCGGGCGCGTTTGCCCCAGGCGTCCTTGTTCTTTGCTCCTTCGGAGTTGACCAGGCTGCCATTGGAGTGTTTGCCCTCCACGCGCAACTCTGGTGTCAGGCGCAGGGCAAACGTGCCTTCCTTGGTGTCCCCCAGAACCACTTCGTGTTCGCCTGCGGTCCAGGTGCAGGACACATCGATCCAGCGGTCGCGGGCGTGTCCTCCAAAAGACAAGACGCGCTTCTCGTGCATCACGAGGGAGCCGTCAGGTGCGATCCAATTCAAGGGCAGATGGATGCTCTTGGTGACCTCCGGCCCCTCAATGCGAATCTCCCCTGCCAGACGGATCTTGGCTTTTGGGTCGTGCCAGAAATCGATTTCGTTGACTCTGCCGTGTGACACCCACATGGACTGGTGGTGGGGATGATCGCGGCTCTCCTGTGGTCTCGGCTCCATGGGATAGCCGCGAGTCAGGGGCACGCCACCGGGACCGATCACCGGATACAGGAACGGGATACGCCCCGACAGGTTCAGGCTGGTGAAGGGCTCGTCTCCCAGGGTCACATGCAGCAGGTCCTTTTCCCGCAGTACCTGCACCTGACTCAGGGGAGGTCCCGGTGAGATGCCTTCTTGGGGCGTGAACTGCACGCACGGCAGGAAGGCGCTGACGAAAAGGTGGAAAAGCATCTTTGCAGGGTATCCTCTTGCCCTGTGATTCAGTGTGCCCGATCTTCTGATGGGGCGGCGGGCCTTGCGCCCATCGCTCTAGCCCTGCAATCCAGCGCGCCCGGATATGGTCTCGCCTGGTGGCAGGATGGTCTCACAGCCCCCGATTCAACCGGCATCGCATTCGTCCAGGATGGAGAGGGAGAGGGGATTCTGCTTGGCGAGACGCAGACCATTGCCCGTGGTGATGTGTTGGTCTTGCCTCCCGGTGCAGAATTGAATGCCAATGGTTTGTCCGGTTTTTGCGTGAGCCTGCCTTTGGGTACGGAAGCGAGTCACTTGCCGGGCTTCTTGCGTCCCGATCAGGACCCTGCTTTTACGGATCAACCGGGAGGTTGTGCTGAAGAGGAGAGCGCCTATCGACGCATCCTGTTGACATGGGATAAGGCCAACGGCCCGCATGTGCTGCAGGCTCTCAATTGTCATCGGGTCCGCATGTGGGATTCTCTCAGCCACTATCACGATTTCCAGAATGGCTTTGATGAGTTCTATCTGGTCCAAGGTGTGGAGCCCGACGCCAAGATCTGGACCGGTCCGGCGGCGGCGATTTGCGCTGAAGAGGTGACCGCCGTTGATGACCTGCTGCGCCCCACAATTCCAATGGTGGGCGACCTGATTCATATCCCGAGGGGCACCGTGCACCGGGCCACGGGAGGTGTCCTAGCCCAGGTGATTACAGTTCCTGGGTTTGTTCCTGGTGCAGAGATCGGTGTCGATCATCATCTGCGCAGGATCTCGGAGCGATTGGACTTGCCTCCTGGCACCCTGCCCTACAGAGAGGCCTCCAGCGATGGACCGGTCGTGAGGTGAATCCATGACCCATTGGATCGTAGGTGACATTCACGGCTGTGCCGTTGAGTTGGACCAGTTGGTGCAGCAGTTGGACCTTGGGTCCGATGACCAACTGCTATCCGTGGGGGATCTCTTTCACCGGGGTCCGGACCCAATGGGTGTGATCGGGGTTCTGCGCGCGAGCAATGCGCGTTTCATCCTGGGGAACCATGAGGCACGAGTGCTGGAGCGCTTTGATCTGGCTCCTGCCAGATCTGACGGTTCCGATCGGCCCGAGTTGCGCCAGGAATTTGGCCTGTTGCAGCCAGAGGACCTGGCAGGAGATGGTCGGCGCGTCCTGATGGTGGAACCCGAGCAGTGCGCAGAGGTCCTGTGCTACCTGCAAGAACATGACGGCTACTTTCTGTCGCAGGAGCAACTCCCCGGAGCCGGGTCCACCCCCGATGGCCGGTCTTGGTGCATGGTTCATGCAGGCCTGACCCCGGGCGTCCACCCTCTCGACTCCGCACCCAAGGAACTGTACTCCATGCGTCGTTTGGAAGGCCGCGGGCGCCCCTGGTGGTATGAGGTCTACAACGGGCCCAACTTGGTGGTTTTTGGCCACACTCCGTCGAAGATCCCACGCCGCCGCATGTTCGAAGGCCAACTGGTGGCCTTGGGTATCGACACTGCCTGCGTTTACGGAGGTGACTTGAGTGCCTACGCCCCGGAACTAGATGAGTGGGTGCGAGTGCCTTGCCAGAAGTCTGGCGGGTACGCGCAGCAGTAGTCGCTCAATCGTCGTTGTAGAGCCGATCGTAGGCCAATGCCAGGGAGGCGATCTGGGCCAGGGTCAGACCGATGCCCTGCAGGTAGGGGGTGGCCTCTTCCTGGAATCGATCGGCGCCTGTGCGCGGGACGAAGATTATGTCCCCAGGCATGATCTGCACGTATCCGTTGTTGCCGGGCGTATCCATGTTGAACGGAATCACTTCAAGATCCTCTTGGTTGTGGCGGCGGATGATCACGGTTTGTGCGCGTCGCGCTCCTGGTCGCAGCTTGCCCCCCTGGCTGGCCGCTTCGAGGGCGGTCGTGGGCCGGTTGAATGTCTTGGGTCCGGGGTTATCGATCGCGCCCAACACGTGGAACAGGCGCGATTCATACTCGATCACCGCCAGGGTCACATCGGGATTGCGCAGGGACTTGGCCAGGGCGGCCTTGATGGCTAGAGCAGCGTCCTTGGGCATCATCCCCTGTATGGGCACAGCACCGGCCAGGGGCACACCCAGGGTCCCATCCGGGGAGATGCGCAGGCCCTCCGCTGGACCACTCATTTCAGGATGGCCCACAACCATCAAGTGCACTCGGTCGTTGGGGCCGAGCGTAAAAATCGACCAGTCCGCGTCGTGACTGGCGCTCTGCGTGGTTCCTGTGGAGTGGGGCAGATCGGGCGCACTGCAGGAGAATAGGGCCAGGACGGCAAGCATCCGCCAGCTTGGACAGGTTCGGTCCTTTTTACGACTTTGCATGATTGGGCGTGCTATTGGTGATGCCAAGGTTGAACACAGAGTAGAAGGGGGATTCTGATCGACTGGCAGGAGGACCGGGATCACGGCCTTCATCAATGTGCATCCGAAGATACTCGATCGCGAGGTGCAATCAAAAACTTCCCGAAGCTGGGAATCCGACTTCCTTTGGGTGAGAAATCTGCCTTTTCGCGTCCACAATGCACGGAGTTGTCTTGGATGTGGCGTGTGAGTACTCTCTGATACGTGGTATTCGCGTTCAGCCTCGTAACCCAAATCCAGAACCCATCGACGAGGGGTACCATCCAGTAGCTCTCTATGACCCAGGTTTCTTCGACCCTCAATCTCGTGACCAATCGCATTCTTCACGCCGCTCGCCAGCGGGCTCTTCCTCGCAACTCTGGGACCAGACCTGTGGGACTTCCTGGCCGTCGGGCTCAGCGGCCCGTCAAGGGCCGACCGAGTGTCCTCTCCTCGCCCCGGCCTCCGCGTCTGGGGAGCTTCTACTATGCTGTTGGGCGACCCTTCTTGGGCGCCCTGCTCACGCTGATTCTGATCCTGCCTGTGCTCTTGGTCGGCTGCGTGGTGGCCCTTGCCGTGGCCATTGACTTCCGCGCTCTCAACAAGGTCTTCTTCGCCCAGCAGCGCATGGGGCAGGGCGGCAGGCCCTTCACGATCTGGAAGTTCCGCACGATGAAAGCGTCTACGGGGGGGCACTTTGACTCCTGGCGGGACGGCCAAGAGCTTGACCGGGTGACCCGCTTGGGCAAGATCCTGCGGCGCAGCCATTTGGATGAGCTGCCCCAATTCTGGAACATTTTGCGGGGAGACATGGCCTACATTGGTCCTCGCCCAGAGATGGTTGAGGTGCATTGGTGGGCTCAAAGGTCGGTCCCTGGTTTTGATGCGCGCCTGTGGGTCAAGCCGGGTATCTCTGGGCTGGCCCAATTGGGCCAGGGGTATGTGGGTAGCGATGCTGAAGCCTACGGGCACAAGTTGCATGCTGATTTACAGTACTTGAGTCACTTGACCCTTCTTCAGGACCTCTCGATCCTCTGCCGCACTCCCCTCTGGATGTTGCGCCTGCGAGGTTGGGGTTTGCGATCTACTGTTGTCATGACTCCCGCAAAGCCAACTGTGCCCAAGGTCTCGGGTCGTGTCGCGCGACCATTGGACTCCATGATTGTCGAAGCCAGCCGGGTTTCTTGACGGGACCCTAGAGCGACCAGCGCAGGGTGTAGGTGATGCGTGGGATGAAGTGCAAGTCATTCAGCCCTGTGGTTTCACGCCCTGCGATGATCAGTCCAATAGTGGGGCCGATGCTCAGGCGCTCGCTGATGGTGGTCATCAATCCCCAGCTGCCATAGATGCCAAAGTAGTCCCCCTGATCCTGCACGATGTTGGGGAATTCGCCCGCTCGGAACCAGGTCAGGCCAGTTGCGAGGCGCCACTCTCGATGTTCGTCCACGCTCCAGCGCCGGCTGCCTCCTAATTCGATCTGAGAGACACTCCCCGCCGCGGGGTTTCCGTCATCAGCCAGCAATTCATCATCCCAAGGCTGATAATGTCCCTGCAGATCGACAGTGTAGATTCGGTCAGCAGTGCGCGACATGACCTGAGAGCCTCCCAGAGTGACACCGATGTTGGGAAAGATCGAAGGGCCGCCGTTGATTGCCAGATCCCCAGGTTGGGGTGAAATCGCGCTGCAAGCGCTGGCGATTAGGGCAATGATTGTGCTTGGCAGGTGGATACGCATGCTTGCTGGGAATAGTCGCTGTCGGCCTTGATGCTGGCACCCTATCCTGTGAAGTACCGATGCGAAACCAACTCCTTGCTCTACTGACTGGAATCCTGTTGACCTCTGTTCTTGTGGCTGCGGGGTCGGTCCAGGGTGGGCATTCCCAAGGGGCCGACTCTGGGTCTGTTGTGATCCAAGACCAGGCAAGTCATGAGCCCCTTTGGATCTGGGGGCCGCGGAACCCAGAGAAGTACAATCAGGTTTGGTTGCGTAAGCGCTTCACCGTACCCGAGTCGATTCAGTCTGCCCTCCTCTTTGGGACCGCAGACAACCGGGCCAACATTTTCCTGGATGGAGAACTGTTGGCCAATGTGCTTGATTGGACGAAACCCTTCGAGCGTTTGGTTGAATTGACTCCTGGTGAACACTTGCTTGCTGTGCGCGCTCAGAACCAGGGTGGTCCTGCGGGAGTCTTTCTGCGCTTGACCATGGATCTGGGAAAGGGCAGGACCGAGGTTCTGGGGACAGACTCCAGCTGGCGTGCCTTGGACACCGCGCGCTACCTCGACGGGAATGTTGCTTGGAAGGTGGCGGACTTTGACGATCAATTGTGGTCCGATCCTGTGTCTTTCGGCCCATGGGGCAGCGAGCCCTGGGGCACTCCCTCTGTGGCGGGCGATGGAACTTTGGACCGTACTCTCTCTGCGGATAGTGTCTGGGTTCCTGAAGGGTTCAAGATTGAACTGCTGCATGTGGTTGATCCAGATACCCAAGGGTCCTGGGTCAGCATTTGCTCCGATGGGATGGGGATGCTCTATACGAGTGATCAGTATGGGGCCCTCTGGAAGGTAAAGCCGCAGCCGGTGGGCTCGCAAGAGGAGCCCATCATCAAGCGTGTTCCCGTGGATCTGGGTCAGGCCCAGGGACTTTGCTGGGCATTTGGCAAGCTGTATGTGGTGGTTGGCCTGGGGAAGACGGGGCTCTATGTGGTCAGTGACACCAACGCTGATGGAGAACTGGATCATGTTCGCAAGTTGAGCGGATTCGGTTCGGGGGGCGAACACGGACCACATGGGATCGTGCTGAGACCTGACGGGGAGTCCCTTTGGATCGTCGGAGGCAATCACGTGGCGGTTCCGACTCCGGCGGGGCGGGTACACCCGGCACCGGTTTGGGCCGAGGATCAACTCCTGACGCGTTTGCCGGATGCAAATGGTCACGCCCGCAACAAGTTGGCTCCGGGGGGCTGGGTCGTGCGCACGGACCCCGAGGGCACGGAGTTTGACCTCTTTGCCATCGGTATGCGCAATGCCTATGACCTGGCCTTCTCGCCCTCGGGAGATCTGTTCACCTTTGACTCGGACATGGAGTGGGATGTGGGCCTGCCCTGGTATCGGCCGACTCGTATCTTGCACCTGGTTTCCGGGGCTGAGTACGGCTGGCGCAACGGTAGCGGCAAGTGGGCGGCGCACTACGAGGACTCCCTGCCCGGGACCTTGGACATGGGCATTGGTTCGCCGACTGGGGTGACCTTCCTGACCAACGCCCTTTTCCCGGGGCCTTGGCGCAACGCGTTCTTGGTGGGGGACTGGGCCTACGGGACGATCTACGCGGTGTTCATGCAGCCGGATGGGGCGAGTTTTTCTGGCACCTCGAAAGTCTTCGCCCGAGGGCGTCCCTTCCCGGTGACTGACATGGTGGTTGCTGAAGACGGGGCGCTGTACATCACCACCGGCGGTCGCCGTAGTCTTAGTGGCCTGTATCGAGTGACCAGTAGCCAGGCTGCGGGGTCGCGGCCCGTTGCGTCTGACCCCACGCCTGAGGTGATCTTGCGCGCGAGTCTGGAGGAGCACCATGGCGCAGGGCAAGCGGTGGACAGCCAGCAGTTGATCAATGCTCTCGGATCAAGGGACCGGTTTGTGCGCCACGCGGCGCGTGTTGCCTTGGAGCAAACGCCGGTGGAGGCCTGGGCCCAAGGGGGCCTCACGCATTCTGCTCCGCTTGTGGTTGCAGGAAGCGTGATCGGGCTCGCCCGTAGCGCAGGAGATCAATGGAAGGCAACGAGTCTGGCCTCCCTTGCGCGCACTTGGGAGTCAGCCTTGGCAACGAAAATGGAAGAGGGTGCGCACCTGCGAGCTTTGCAGTTGCTTTGCATTCGTTGGGGTCTTCCTGCTGAAGAGCACAAGCGGGCCTGGCGCAAGCGCTTGGGCGTGCGTTGGGGTGCTGGGGGCGGTGACCTTGACCGAGATCGTCTGCGTCTCCTGGTCGCTCTTGGTGAGCCAAGGGCGGTGCCCCTTGCGCTCAAGAATCTGCTCGGGGCAACTAGCGGAGATGAAGCGCTGTTCTATGCCTTTGTGCTGCTTGATGCCAAGCAGGGTTGGACAATTGAGCGTCGCCGCTCTTGGTTTACATGGATGGGCACCCAAGGGCTGGAATTGCCCGGCGGCCATAGCCTCGAGAAGTATGTGCGCAATCTGCGCAGTGAGGCAGCGGGACGACTCAGTGACGCTGAACGCCAGTCCCTGGCGGCAGTTCTGAAACTGGAACCCGAACCGAAGTCGGTCGCCATTGAGGCCAACTTTGTCAACGCCTGGCTGGACGAGGAATTGCGTCCTCATCTGTCTGAGGTCTTGTCCGGCCGCAATTTTGAACAGGGCCGCGCGGCTTTCAACAAGGCGCGCTGCATGGAGTGTCACCGTATAGCTGGCGAGGGTGGCTCCACGGGACACGACCTGACCGGCGTGGCGAGTCGCTTCACTCGGGGAGACCTGTTGGATTCGATTCTCGACCCATCCAAGGAGATTTCAGATCAGTACCAGGATTACGAGGTCCTTACCCGGGATGGGATCCTGTTGGTTGGTCGGCTGGAGGGGCGTTCGGCGGAGGGGATACTTCTGCGAACACAGCCCCCTGACGAAGTGCTCCATGAGATCGACCCTGAAGAGATCGAATTGCAGCGACCCCATCCCCTGTCTCGCATGCCAGCGGGCTTGCTGAATGTGCTGACCATGGACGAAGTTCTTGACCTCTTGGCCTACACTCTCTCGGGCGCTGACCCAGCTGCCATCTGCTTCGATTGATGCATACGATCTTGATTTTCGTGGCCTTGATTCTCGCCGGGGCGGACACTCCCGACGAGGCCTTGGCCAAGGCCCAAGGCAAGGCACGCAAGTTGCAATTCAAGGCGGCGCAAGTCGCCTACACTCGCCTCGCCCGGGCCCATCCGGACACCGCCGCCGGTCGTATCGCCGCAAAGCGCAGCCAGCCCAGCGCTTTCTTGGGTTGGGACTGGGTTCTGTACAACGGCGACCCGGCCAACCGCATTGATGTGGTGCTCATGGGCGAGGGGTATCAGGTAGGCGAGATGAAAGGCTTCGTCAAACTCGCTGAAGACGTGCCGGGGTTCTTCGCCCGCAATCGTCTGCTTGGAGCGTACAGCACCTATTTCAATTTCTTGCGCACGGACCTGGTTAGCGCTGACAACGGAGTGGATGGTTTTGGCCGTGACTATGACACCGCCCTCAACGGACGCACCTTGAGTACAAATGCTGGTCATGTGGGTATTGACACCAAGGCCGCTTGGGATGTGTTGCGCGAGCTTCCGGAGCATGATGGCCAGGCTATCGTCTTTGTGCGCAATGGCATCCTGGGCACGGGGGGCGGTGGAATAGCGACCATAGGCGGCAAGAGCATCAAGACTGCTGTGCACGAGTTCGGTCACTCGTTTGGTGGTCTTAGTGATGAGTATGCCACCGAGACGCATAAGCGCGGAGCTCCCCGGCGCGGGAAGAACGTGACCAACGACGGGGATCCCAAGAAAGCTCCTTGGGCGCACTTCATCGAGGCCAAGGTTCGTGGCGTTGGGATGTATGAGGGCGCTTCGGGTCAGGTGCGTGGCGCTTGGAAGCCCACCTCCAGTGGCTGCGTGATGGAGTCCGGTGAGTTCTTTTGTCCGGTTTGTACTGAGGCGCTGATCCTGCGTATGTACTCGGTCCTGGATCCTATCGACGCCAGCAGTCCCTCTGTACAGTCGCGCCAGTCCAGTGAGGAGTTGCTCCTGACCAAAGATGGCTTGGAGTTCATGGTGCAACCCTTGCGTCCCACGACCCATCGCTTGGATGTGAACTGGTATGTGCTGCCCGAGGGCAAGACTCCTCTGGGTGTTCCCAATCCCGATCGGGCGAGCGCCCGCCGATACAACCGAAAGCATGCGGGAAGAACCCGCAAACCAGGCAGGCTGCCCTTGATGAAGACCAAGCCCTGGATCGCCCATCGCAGCGCCCGCACGGGCTCCAGTACCTTGAAGCTGAAGCTCTCCAAGCTGGATCCGGGTCGCTACCGGGTGATCTGTCGCGTCAAGGACAGCACCCAGCCACGGGGAGAGCGCAAACCCTTGGTGATCAAGGATCTAGACGGTTTGCTGGAGAGTGAACGCGCGTGGTGGGTGCGTGTGCCCGAGAAGTAGAGCAATCCCCTCTCGGGCGGGTCCTATTCGGCAGTGATCGTCAAGCCGCCCGATGCGCGCAGGTCCACACGATAGCGTCCCCCAGGCCGGGCCTCGATCCATGGGGCTTCCCCGTGCATGGCGCGTACGCCTTTCTTGGCCGCGGCATCTGGATCGTTGGCATAGCTCCAAAAGCTGCTCCATAGTTCATCGAACCAAGGATCGATCGTGTCCCCTTGAGCATAGGGGTGAGGGCGCTGGCCTACCGCATCGATGGCAGTGCCCGACTTGGCGGGGGTGTCTTCGCCGAACATCTTCTTGAAGATACAGACGCTCGTGCCGCGTAGGGCATCGCCTCCTTCCACAAAAGTGTCGTCGAATTTGATCACCAAGGATTCCAAATATACGCGAGTGCCTTGGACTGTGATCTCCTGGGGAGTACCGGCGGGCTTGCCGACTGCGTCCAATTCCACGAAGCGGACTCGGGTGAGAACCTGCCCGGGGTCGGCGGGGTCGGGTCCCTGTTCCAAGACTTCCATCAGGGCCGCTCGGTGGTTGACCTTGAGCAAGAGTCGGGCAGCTTCTGACTGCCTGCGGAGTTGTTCGCTTTCGGCCAGTTCAGTGGTCAAGGCGTTGATCTGGAGGGCATGTGCCTGGAGATCTTGCTCAAGAGTCGCGATCCGTTCGTTTCGCTGCGCCAATTCGATCTCGGTGCCCTTGATTTCACTACGCAAGAACAGGGTCCACCAGCTGGCGATGCTGGTAAGGGCACCAAGGATGAGAATCAGGGCAATGCGGGTGATCGTGGACAGGGGAAACTACCTCCGGGTCCAAGATAGGCTCTGTCAGGGTGGTCATCCACAACGGAATCATCGCAAGAACAGGAAGCCGGCCCGGACTCGCCTACTGGCGTGTGCGTGGATGGCTGGCTTCTGGCGGCGGATGGAGGGGGCGGAGTCTGTCTGGTGATTCGATGGGAATTGCTGACCCCAAGGCTCAGGGCGATGGGGTGTTGCAAATTTCTTGAGAGGCTGGCAGCGGGACTCTTGCGCATCAAGAGAGTTCGAGGGCCTCCTGAGCCCGGTGAGGGCCATTGCTGCCCATGAGCGGCATGATTGCGGCATCGTGCCAGCATCTGGTCTTCTGAGCACTGACAACTTTCCTCGGCAAGATCCCCCCCTCTCGGGCATCATGGTGCCCAGCAATGAATCCCGACCTACTCATCGGGCGCTTGGCCGTCTTTGCACCCTGCCTGCGCCAGCTCCTCGAGGAGCTCGACCCGCAGGATGCCCGCTGGCGTCCGCCGGACGGTGGATGGAGCATGCTTGAGATTGTCTGTCACCTGGCGGATGAAGAGCGCGAGGATTTTCGGGGACGGTTGGAGTTCGTGCTTGGTGGAAGGCAGGGCGAATTGGCTCCGATTGATCCCCTGGGATGGATTGAATCACGAGGCTACAACGAACTGGACTTCAGTCGCAGCTTGGAACGCTTTTGCCTTGAGCGTCGACGCACGGTTGGTTGGTTGCGCAGTCTCAAGCGTCCTGATTGGAAGGCTACGATTGAGCATCCCAAGCTAGGACCGATTTCTGCAGGCGACCTGTTGGCCTCCTTGGCAGCTCACGACGCTTTGCACATGCGGCAGATTTCGAGCCGTTTCCATGCTCTCGCGCTGCGTGATGCTCCCGGTTTCAGCGTGGCCTACGCTGGAGCATGGTAGGCAGGGTTCTGGGTGCAGCTCCTCAATGGGGCGGCACTGTGCCGCGTATCACCCCGAGCAACTTGCCCTCGGCGGAAATCCGTAGGGTTGTGGGGATCGGCAGACGCAACAAGTCGATGTAGTTTTCTGGGGGTGCCGCCACATCACGCGGTTCAGCACCTAAGTAGAAATCCGCCAATCCCGTGGCTCGTTTGGCGGCGATAGGAGCTGCTTGTGCGCGGTGCTGGGGTGGGTCCGTGCAGAGCAGCACAACCCGAAGGTCCGCTGACTTGTCGTGCTCTGACAACAGGGGCATTTCCTTGATGCAGGGCACGCAACTCTTGCCCCACATGTTGATCCAGAGTTCACCTCCGTCTGCGAGGGCAATCGGATCCAGAATCGCGAGTTCGCCCTGGGCGTCGAGCATCCCAAGAGCAGGCAAGGTGTCGCCTATGCGCAGGAGCAAGCCCTTGGGCAGGGGATCGGGAAGTGGACGGGGCCTGGCAGCGAAGTTCGTGGCTTGGCCGCTGCCTTCGGTGAGCAGCACCCGTGAGTTTGCTTTGATTGTGCCGAAGTCTTCCTTCGCGCCCCCGGGCCAGACGACTTCGATGGTGCCCGAATCTGCCGTGCCCAGGCCAAAGACCAATTCGGGAGCCTGACAAGAAACGAAGCCCGCGCCTCGGGTCAGGGGTTGAGCCACTGGGCCTTCGGGTCCATGGATGATGACCGTGGCACCGATTGCTTCATGCTGTCCGCTGGTTGCTACGAGGCGCACCTTGATGAACTTGCCGCCCAGGTTGTTGCGGTACAGGTGGTGCCGTTCGCGCTGGATCTCGTGCACGAAGAGGTCCAGGTCTCCGTCATCGTCCAGGTCAGCGCAAATCACGCCGCGTCCATCGCCGGGAGAGTCGCAACCGGACAGGTCCGAGATGTCGGCGAAGGTGCCATCTCCCCGGTTGAGGAACAGTTTGTCGCGCTCATTGCCGCTGAAGCTGCGCCCTTCTGCAAAAATCTGACTGTTATGTCGGTCCAGGAATCCCTCGTTGCCGACAGATTGCAGCTTGAATTCACCTTCGCTCGGGGTGTCACACACAGTCGACGCCACCACGTGGCGCCAGTAGGTGCTTCATGTGTCGAACGCGAGGTTGCCGGTCACAAAGCCGTTGGTGCAGAAGATGTCGAGGCGACCGTCTAGGTTCAAGTCAGCCAAGTTGGCGGACCACGCCCAGGAAGCTCCTACACCGCCGGCATTCTTGGGGAGGCGCTTCAAGTTGCCGTCTTGTTCCTGAAAGAAGATCGAGTTGCCTGCGGCTAGCTTACGCAGAACCAGATAAGTCTCCTGGTCGATGGAGTCTTCGAGGCGGTCCAAAATGCGGTTGCCCGCAGTAGAGGACATGTTCGAGACATAGAGGTCGAGTCTACCGTCCTGGTTCAGGTCGCCGAAGGACACCCCCATTCCGTTGCCACGGTCGGTTACCCCGCGGGCATCTGACTGTTGCTCGAAAGTGCCATCTCCAGCGTTGATCCAGAACTCGTTGTCTCCGTAATCGTTGGCTACATACAGGTCCGGATCGCCGTCAAGATCGATATCCGCCGCCGCTGAGGCGTAGGACCATCTGCTGCCGGCCATTCCGAGTTTGGTGGCTACATCCTCGAAGCCCTTTCCTTCGCCAAGGTTGCGGAGCAGAGCGTTGGGATATCCGTTGGTGGCTTGGAACCAGGAGTTGTTGTGCTCGCGTTCGACCATGCCGTAGCAGGAGAGGAAAATGTCCAGCCAGCCGTCGCCATCAAAGTCGAAGACCGTGGGAGAGTAGGCCACAAATGGGCTTCCGAGGCCCGCCAGTTCCGAGGCGTGGGTGAACTTGCCTGTGCCATCATTGGTGTAGAGGGCGCAGTGATGTCCGCCTCGATCGTCTTCGAAGGCCCAGCCCACCTGGGCTACGAACAGATCCTGGTCGCCGTCGTTGTCATAGTCCAGAAACACCGCGCCGGTGCCATCGTCCGGTTGATCCACGGCACGCTGTACAGCTTCTTCTGTGTAGGTCCCGTCGGGCTGGGCGATATAAAGGAAATTACGCTCGTCACTAGGCACGAACAGGTCCCAATCCCCGTCGCCATCCACGTCTCCGGCAGCAGCGCCATTGAAGTGGAATGAGCGGTTCTGGTCAGACCCGAAGCGGGCAAAGGTGTGACCCACGCCAGCGGCACTGGTGACTTCTACATAGGGAGCTTGTGAGAGGGTCTTGAAGTTGTAGGAGGTGAACTCAAGCCGGTCGATGACCCAATCACCCACGCGCTTGACCCTTGCCCAACCCCAGGCGGCAAATGACTGCATGGTGCCGTCCGGCAGGATTCCCGTCGCGTGCAAGTAGAGTTTGATTCGTCCCGAGGGGCGACCGCCCTGTTGGAACTCAGCACCCTTGACCTTCCAGATGACGCTGCTCACCTGGCCCCACTTGCCAAATGTCTCTTCCCAGGATGCGATCAGGCCGGCCTTGTTGACGATCGGCGCTCTGCTCACATCGAAGTCCCGGGATACAACGCCCTGTAGTTGTGTTGTTTCGCTGGAGACCAGAAGGCCTGCGAAACCCATTCCCTGGAAGTCGTCGGCGAACCAAGCCTGTGCGGTTTCAAAGTCCTGCTTGACCAGTACTGCGGAGAATGAGAGCAAGCGATCGGCAACCTCTTCCGTGCGGTCCTCCACCAACTCCAGGTCGGTCATGGGGTTGGAGGGTGCTGCGATGGGCGTGAAGTCCTGCTTCGCTTGCGCTCCAGCCGAGGCCGGGTCTTCAGAGCCGCTGCAGCCGACCAGCAAGAGTGCCGTGGCAGCGAGAAGGGGAAGGGGTTGGGGGTCACGCATGGTGGGGGATGCCGCTGGATTACATCCCAGTGGATCGTAACGGTCCAATCGGCCAAACCGTGCACAGAAGAGCAGGTCTGGAGCGAAGAATTCCGTCACCTAATGAGTTACGGAGGATCCTCGCAGGTTTGAGGATTATTTTGAATCTGGTTCGTAGGCCAACGAAGGCGAGAGCCAGCGTTCGATTTCCGCTGTCGGCCGTTCCATACGAATAGCGTAGTCCTCCACCTGCTCCAGGGTGATCCGGCCAATACCAAAGTAGCGCGCCTCTGGATGGGGCAGGTAGATTCCACTGACCGAAGCGGCCGGGGCCATTGCCAGGCTCTCTGTGAGGGAGATGCCAATCGATGGAGCGTCGAGCAATTCGAAGAGCGTGGTCTTGGGCAAATGATCCGGACAGGCGGGGTAGCCGAAGGCGGGGCGGATGCCGCGGTAGTTCTCGTGGATCAGATCTTCGTTGGTGATGTCACCTGCATCCGGATGACCGAATGCTGCGCGGGCGGTCTGGTGCAGGCGTTCGGCGAAAGACTCCACCAGTCGGTCGGCCAAAGCCTTGCAGAGGATTGCGGAGTAGTCGTCGTGTTCGGCTTCGTACTTGGTGACCAGTTCCTCTACTCCGTGCCCGCAGGAGACCGCGAAGGCCCCCACATGGTCGACCCGTCCAGCATCACGGGGAGCTACGAAATCCGCAAGGCAGCGGTTCGGGCGATCGTCAGGGTGCATGGTCTGCTGGCGTAGCATGGGGAAGCGTGCGATTGCGTGGGCCAGCTGATCATCTTCGAAGAGCACGATGTCATCGCCTTCGCTACAGGCGGGCCAGAAGCCATAGACTCCGCGGGGTTCAAGTAGTTCTTCTCTGATGATGTGCTGCAGCATCTCTTGCCCGTTGGCATAGAGTTCCCTGGCGGCCGCTCCTTGCTTGGGATCGTCGAGGATGTTGGGGAACTTGCCCTTTAGCTCCCATGCGCTGAAGAAGAACGTCCAATCGATGGTCTGCGCAAGATCTTCTAGTCCGATGCCCTGCACGATGCGTCGCCCGGTGAACTCAGGACGTGCGAGATCAGCGGCCTGCCAGTCAATCACAGTGCGCTTTGTCCGCGCCACTGCGAGGCTAAGTAGGGGCTTCGTCTGGCGGCTCTCGAAACTGCGGCGCAGTTTCTCCTGGGATGCATGGTTTTTCTCGGCGAGCACGTCCCGTTTCTCCTTGTCCAGAAGGTCGCTGACCACGCCCACTGCCCGCGAGGCGTCATGTACGTGCACTACTGGCAGGGAGAAGCAGGGAGCGACTTTGACCGCCGTGTGCTGGGTGCTGGTTGTGGCGCCGCCGATCAGAAGAGGGATCTCAAAGCCCTCGCGTTCCATTTCCTTGGCCACATGCACCATTTCGTCAAGAGAAGGGGTGATGAGGCCCGAAAGCCCGATCATATCGGCACCCTGTTCGACAGCCGTGCGTAGGATTTTTTCGGCGGGCACCATCACGCCGAGGTCGATCACCTCGTAGTTATTGCACTGGAGGATCACGCCCACGATGTTCTTGCCGATGTCGTGCACGTCACCCTTGACGGTGGCCATCACGATGCGCCCCTTCGCCGCGCTCCCCGCCTGGTCGGC
>NYYZ01000036.1 GCA_002686945.1 Planctomycetota bacterium | reverse complement strand
AGCACCACTGCCTGGATCGATTCTCCGAGGCGTAGGACGTCTTCGATGTCCTCGACTGGTTCATGGGAGACATTGGATATGTGTAACAGTCCTTGGCGGCCAGTACCCAGTTGGATGAAGGCACCGTATTCTTCCAGGCGCACAACGCGTCCCTGTACCCGATCGCCAGGGGAAGGCAGGCTGAATCCTGTGCGCTCCCGGCGCAAAGCTGCCTTGCGCGAGACGATCACGCGCTGGTGGCGCGGATCTACTTCCAGAACTTCCACACGTACCGTGCGGCCAATGAGTTCTGAAGGGTTGTGACCCTTTGGAACCCCTGCTTGCCCCTTGGGCATCCAGGCGTGCAGGCGGCCGATCTTGAGTTGCAGCCCGTCCTCGTGCATGCGTAGGACTCGTGCCGAAACAAGGTTACCCGGTTCCGCATCCACCCAGGAACTCATGGACCTCGAGCCAGCCAGGGACAGAACCCAGAGGCTCTCTTCCCTGCCATGCAGAACGAAGTCGTAGCGGCTGCCGATTGTGGCGGGACCGTCGAAGGCATCCGCTTGGATCACTCCCTGGCGTCTCGGTCCCAGGTCCACAAACACGTCATGCCCGTTGACTCCAACCACCACTCCGGGCAACACCTCAAGAGTGTGCTGGCCGTGATCCTTTTCCTGCTCGTGCGATTGTGCATGGCGCATTGGGAGTCCTCTCTGTACATGGGTCAGTGGCGGGCATCGTCCCGACGGGTCGCCGGGATCGGGTCAGCCCTGTGAATCGGGCGTTCGTCGCGGAGTTCTCCCGCTTCAAGCACTCGTGACAGGGTGGTGTAATTGAAGGCCGCGTGGATCATGCCACGGGCCAACTCGGCTGGTTGAATAGGGGCAATGTGCGCGGCGCGTTGCTTGCAGCCCACTGTTCGCAGGGTACCCGCCAGCAGTCCAAGGGCACTGCCGCCCAGGCTCTCTGCGGGGCGAGGGTCGCTGCGGTTGGTGCTGTGGATCAGCGGTGCCCGCGCAATGGTGTAGGGCAGGCCACTCGCGCGCACGCATTCCTCTGCTTCGAAACGGGCTCGGAAGTAGGGGCTCCTGGCTCGCAGTCTCGTGCCCTGAGCCGAGAGATACAGCACTCGTGGTAGGTTCGTCAGTCCTTCGCAGGCTGCCAGGGCTACTTGGGTCAGAGCGAGGTCGACCAGTTTGTAAGGGTCTCCTTGAATGCCCTCGGCCCGGGCTCGCCGACGGGTCGTGCCATGCAGGATGAACAGGTGACTGGGGCGCAGGTCCCGCAAGGCTGCCTTGAGGGCGGGGGTTTCAAAGGGCGAGATCAACACCTCGGCGCCGCAGCCTTCAAACTGCTGTACCAGATCCGGGGTACGTGGGCTGCCCTCCCGCAGGTGGGCGATCACCCGACCCCCTTGAGCCTCAGCGCCTATTCGAAGTTCCTCGACGAGGGCTTGGCCGGTGGTCCCGCTTGCTCCTAGAACGAAGCTGACGGGCACTGTGTGCTGACCCTGCGTGCCCATGACTGCCTTGATTGTAGCCCGTCAAACGGCAAAGCCCTAGATTCCTCCTCATTCGTCTCAGAGGGGGGTTGTGTCGTCTCCAGGGAGGCTCTGGTGGGGATCGGGGATGATATTCGGGTGAATCACCCCCACCAATTGAGTGATTGGGTAGGATCGTGCAATGCTCTACCAGGGTGTCAATCGACCTGGGTGGTGTCTCGCGATCCTGATTCTTGCAGCTTGTACTGACGAGAATTTATCCGGGCATCAATCCGGCCCGCTCATCAAGCCTTCTGGGGCTGGACAGAGCTCCGTTTCTGGGATCACGGCGGAAGAGCAGGCTTTTTTGAACATCGAGGAGCCAACGAGCGTGATTCGCGGTCCTTATACCGCAGAAGGCCTCGCGGGGGAGGTCGGAGACCTCTTGACTGAGCTTGCCGACCGCTTGCAGGTGCGCGATATTGAGGGTCTCGAGCAACATTTGACGCCGGAATTCCTAGGGCACGCCCTGGGCAGAATGGCCAGTGGCAAGGAGCAGTCTTTGCCCCTTGGGGCCCTGCAGCGAGAGCTACAGGCAGTGCAGGGCCCGGGTTTGGATCGCAAGGCCTGGTTGGCGGATTTGAGCGCCCTTGTTTCGAACTGGAATCAGGTTACCCAGGCGGAATTGCATGTACTTGAGGCTGAGTTCGAGCGTGGGAATCCATCGTCCTTCGGGGTTGTGACCTTTCGGGTGCAGCTTGCTGGGACTACGCCCGGGGGAACACATGAGGCTCTGGCCCGGCGTGTGCGTGGGGCTTTTCTACGAGTGGATGGAGGCTGGGCGTTGGACCGCGCGCTGCTTGAAGCGGGCTTCGACTTGGAACGCACAGGGACCGGATTCGTTGACGTCACCAACAGCACGGCTGTAAATCTGAGTGGTCCCGCATTCGGGCAGCCGGGCAATGACAGCGAGGGCTGGAATGGCGCGGCCGTGGCGGATGTGGATGGCGATGGGCGTCTCGATGTGTTCCTGCCCAATGCCATGCGAGGCTATCTTTACTTGAACCAGGTCGATGGCACCTTCCGTGAAGCGGCGCAAGAGTGTGGCTTGCTGGACACGGGTGGGGGTACTGGCATGGTCTTCGCCGATTTTGATGTTGACGGTGACCAGGATCTGGTCTTGGGGGGAATCGGCTGGAGCAATCCGGGCGAAAGTGGCGGCCATCCGTTGCGGGCTTTTGAGAACAATGGCGAGGGCCACTTTACCGAGGTCACCAAGCATGCGAGCTTGGGTGCAAATATGCCTGCGCTTGGCATGGTCGCAGCGGACTTCAACGGGGACGGATTTCTGGATCTTTTTGTTGCGGGCTACGGCCGCATGGAGGCCATGCGTAACGACAATTGGATTCAAGCCACCAATGGGGCGCCGGACAGGCTGCTGCTGGGGCAAGAGGGGTTTGTCTTTCGAGATGGGACCATACAAGCCGGTTTGCAGGATCGGGATTGGACCGCCTCCGCTTTGGCGGCAGACTTGGACCAGGACGGTGACATGGACCTATTGACCCTCAATCACTTTGGCGTCAACCGTTATTGGCGTAACAAGGGCGGCGGGCGCTTTGAGCGCGACGAGCAGGGTCTCGGAGGATCTCAGGCACGTCTGACCTTCGGCGGCACCCTGGGGGATTTTGACCGGGATGGATGGCTGGACTTGTACCTTGCAGGTGCAAGTTCCGGGACCGGGCGCCGGATGTTTGCAGCCTTGGAGTTCACTGGGGAGGGGGATCTCTCCCGCTCCCTGCGCGGTCTTGCCCAGGGCAACCACTTGCTACGCGGAACTCGGTCGGGCTTCGAAATCATGCCGGATGCCGCTGGAGCCGGTGCCGCCGGTTGGGCCTGGGGCACAGTTGCAGCTGACTTTGACCTGGACGGACGTCTCGATCTCGCCTGCGCCAACGGGTTTGTCACGGGCGAGTTGCCCGCGGACACATGAGCTGCTTATTGGCGCCACGTGGTGGCGTCTTCCACCTCTCACGAGCCAGGTGTTCATGGTTCCGCAATTGATGCCAGTCAGAGTCTGGAGGTCGATGAGGATGCCTTTCACCCCTGGGCCTTGCACATGGACCCAAGCGGGACTTCATTCAATGGGCGTCAGCGCAATCGCTTGTTCATGGCTCGTGAAGGAGGAGGCTTCAGTGACCTATCGGTTCTGTTGGGCAGCGACTCTCCTCTGGATGGGCGTTCAATTGTGGCGGCTGATTTTGACGGCGACGGGGATGCGGATCTCTTCTGTCACAACCTGCAAGCTGAGCGTCACCAACTGTGGCGCAATGACTTGGGTTTGCAAGCGCGAGCGGTGACGATCCAATTGCGGGCAACCCAGGGCCATCCCGAGGCGATCGGCGCAACGGTGGTTTTGGAGGGTCCAGCGGGGCCGGTTGCTCAGGTGATTGCTCGTGGCAGTGGATTTGCCTCTTCAGGATCGCCCAACTTGATCTTCGGCTTGGGATCAAGAGCCAGTGCCGAGGTGCAGGTTCATTGGCCCGGTGATGCAGCCTGGAGCTCTCAGGGAATTGTCAAGGCTGGTGGCGCATATCTGATCGTGCAGGGTGAGAGCAGTCCCAGGGCTGTAGAGGTTGAGGCTGGCCAGCTCAGCGATCCTTGGCCCCAGGGTCTGCGTCTGCCAATTGGAGCCAAGGTTCCACCAATAGTCTTGGAGAACGCCGCGGGTGAGGCCCGCCATCTGGCATCGGGAGTCGCTGTTGATCTGCACTTCTGGTCTTGCGCCTGCAGCCCCTGCGTACGCGGCCTGGCCGCCATGGATCCCGACGCGAGGGCGCGTCTGCAACTGGTTTGCGTGGATCCGGGCGTGCGCCGTTCAGAGGCGGTGCGTCTGCTTGACCAGTGGGGCATCGCAAGCGAGGCGCTCTTTGCGCCTTTCTCACCAGAGCTGCGGAAAGGGAGTCTGGGTGCCTTGATGGATGTTGGTGATCTGCCTGTACCCAGCACCCTTCATATCGATGCGTCAGGCATTCTACAGGGGGTTGAGCGTGTCCTGGATTGAGACAGCGACCCTCTTGGGCGAGGGCTATCGGTTACTATCACTTCTTGGCTGATACAGCCTAATCATCAAAACGGATTCCCATGTTCACTCGCTTATTTGTCCTCTCTGCTCTGTATGTCCTCGTTGGCTGTTCCACTCCCCAGGGCCCTGCGATGCATGTCCTTGCGCAGGAGATCAACGCGACTCTTTACGAGGGTCTCGACAGGCTTTCCCCCGGAGACTCCCTTGAAATCAAGTTCAGTTACGCCAGTGAATTCAACCAGAGCATAAAGGTGCAGTCTGATGGGCGTTGCTCCTTTGTTGGCTTGGGCCCGCTGCTGGTCGGGGGATTGTTGCCAGAGGAACTGCAGGACAAGTTGAAGGAACTCTACGGAGTCATGCTGGAAGGCAGGGACTCGACCCTCTCGGTGATTGTCGTTCAGCAAGCACCCCATAGGGTCTTTGTGATGGGCGAGGTGGCAGATCCGGGGGAAGTCATCCTTCCCGTCGCAGCTGATCTGACCCTACTCCAGGCCCTGGCCATAGCCGGAGGCCCCAACAACAGGACCTCCTGGCTGGGGAACACCTTGTTGGTGCGCTTTGATCCAGTGTCAAAGGTTCAAAGCTCCTGGGTGCTGGACATCCGCGAGGAACACTGGGGGAGGGGCGACACAGTCCTGCTGCAGGCCCACGATGTACTCTATGTGCCTAACACGCGCGTCGATGACGCCGGTCTGTTTTTGGATTCCTGGATTCGGCGCATGATTCCTTTTCCGTATTTCACAGATTTGTTCATTCCGCGTGGTAATTAGCGCGTAGGGCCCCCTATGAGAGACGAATTCGAAGACGAGAGTGAGGGAGGCGGCTTGGACCTCAAGGTTCTAATCCTCTACGGGGCCCTGCGGTCCCGCGGCTGGCTGCTCTTGACCACGATCTTGGGCGCATCGACCGGTCTCTTCCTGGCGGCTTCTCAGCCCAATGTCTACACCTCAGAGGCTCGTCTGCAGTACACCCCTGGCATTGCTGAAACACGCAGTGCGGACGATGCCATCGGGATCGATGATGGCATCCGTACGGTGCCAGGGATTGAGGACGAAATCATGCTGTTGACCGATCCGCGGGTGTTCGAGCGCGTGGCTCAGGACCTGACACCATCATGGGTCTTACGGATCCCGGATCCCACCGCCGAAGATGGGCCCTCGACTCTGCTGCACGCGCGCCTGATGCATGGCCTGCAAGCGTTTCTGCAGGGCAATGTGGGAAGCAATGGTGGGGCGATTCGGGACAACGAGCCCAAGGCCATCCGTGCTGCTGCTGAGTTCCTGATGGACCGCACCCGCGTGCTCACCGGTCGACGCTCCCAGGTGATCGTGGTGCAGGCCGATGCCTGGACTCCCGAAGATGCTCAACTCATAGCAACGGCTCTCGTCAAGGCATTCATCGATCAACACAACGAACACTACAGTCCGGAGTTGAATCGTCTGACCGCTCTCTTGGACGAGCAGGAAGAGAAGCTACGCAGGGCTGGTGAGGACTTTCGTGTGCACAAGGGGACTTGTGGTTTCTACGACCTGGTAGCTGAACGTGATGGCTTGTTGCAGGCTGTGAGCGCCTTGGACAATAGCGTCTTGGATGCGACCACGCGGCGGAGTTCTTTGCTGGTCACCATTCGATCGCTCGAGGCGCGAACAGCGGGAATGGGCGAGACCATTACGGTCACGGAGTTGCCACGGCAGGTGGCCAATCCGGAGATTCCTCGGCTGCTTGGGAAGATCGATCGTATGAAGGAGCGGCGCGAGGACATTGAGTACTTCGACCGCGAAAACGATCCAGTGCGCCGGGCTGAGATGCTTGGGAAGCTCAATCGGGACATCGATGACCTGACCCGCGAGATGGAGCGTCTGATTCAAGATGAGCCAGTGGTGGATGACGGCATTGCCGTGGATCAGATAGTGCCCAACTCGGAACTTCTTGAGTTACAGGTGAAGCTCGCAGTCTACAAGGCGGATCTTGAGGGGGTAGGTGCCCAGTTGGTCACGGCTCAGGATGCTCGGGAAAAGCAATTGGAGAGGCTCCGCCGAATGGATGGTTGCGTTGGCGAGCACTCTCGCTGGCGGTCAGACATCGAAGCGCAACAGGGCGAGGTCTCACGCCTGCGCTCGGCGATGGTCAAGGACCAGGGTATTCAGGATTCCCGCGATGAGGGCGAGAGCAATCTGCGCACCCTCGCCACGGCTGATCTACAGCCTGACAAGACTGGCCCCGAGCGGATGAAATTGCTGGCGGGCGGCCTCTTTGGCGGATTCGCCCTGGGAATGGCTATTGCTGTTCTGCGCCAATTGCGCGATCGTCGCCTGCGGTATCGGGAGACACTGGAGAAAGCCCTGGATATTCCTGTGCTGGCGGTGATCGACGAATACAAGTCCTTGCGCAAGTTGCGCCCAAACAAGGTGACCTGAGTCATGGCGCAGAACGAAATCCAACCGCTACCCATCGAACAAGCCCAATCTGGCCTTGCCGGACTGGAGCAGAGTCTCTGGAAGGCGTGCGCAGACTATGTGCGCGAGCGGCCGACGAGTCGTATCCTTGTCACGGGTACTGAGCGCGGCTGCGGAACCAGCGTGTTGGCCGCGTCTATCGCGGTCAATCTGGCACGTCACTTGCGATATCCAACGGTGCTCTTGGGAACGGACTTCCTGCGTCCATCCCTCTCTACATATTGCGGTGTTCCTGCGGAACCAGGGTTGTCGGATGTATTGGGTAACAGCGTGAAGCTGACCGATGCGCTGCACATTGCTCCTGGATTGCCAGAACTCAGCGTGCTGCCCCCAGGCGGCAAGCGCTCACCCTTGGCTGGAGAGTTCGCCGGCGATGCTTTCAAGAGTACGCTTGCTGAGTTGTCGAACTCTGCCGGGGTGATTCTGATCGATAGTCCACCTATCCTGACCGAAGCTTCCATCACCGCCCTGCTGGACAGCGTAGATGCGGTCATCCTGGTAGCTCGTGCACGAGTCAGCTTGAAGGCGGATGCTGCGGAAGCGCGCATGCGCATAGAGGGCGCTGGGGTTCACTTTCTGGGGGCGGTTCTCAATCGCTTCAGGCCGGAGTTCAGTCGTTCAATCGGCTAGAACTCAGGAAAGAGCTTCTATCCGCGGGGCCAAGCCCATGGCCTTCAAACTTGCGCTGATTTCGTCGCAATAGAGGGAGTTCATCACCAGCACCAGATCTGGCTTGATCTCTTGTAGCTCCCCGGGGCCAATGACCCGGTGGCCCGTGCCCGCGATGTGGCTGCCGGTCTTGTCCGGGTTGATGTCCACGACTGCGGCCACCTGGTCCTCCACTGCCAGGGTCACAAGGAGACCCGTGGCTTTGGAGCCTGCTCCCCACAGGACACTGGTTCCCCCTCCTGCATGGATCTTGTTCAACAGGCTGCTGGTGCGCGCCATGGATTCTTTGGCCTGTTGATTGAATTGGTCCAAGGCCCTGCGCTGTTCGATGGGGGACTCGCCTTGTAATTGCAGGTCATCCGGGCGCCCGGGATCCGAGAACAGCATCAGGTTCTGATCGGAATAGACCCGTCCAAGGGTCTGCACCGGTCTGCCCATGCTCCGGATCCAACGCGCCAGGGAGCCAGGTGTGAAGTAGGTGGCGTGTTCGTGGTAGAGATCCCAGAAGGCGCCTTCGGCGAGCACCCGCGTAAGGTCGGGGACTTCGATCAGCAGGGGCGTGTGCGGAGAGCAGGCTCGTTCAATCTCCCGCAGAAAGGGGCCTATCCGCAAGATGTGTTCCAGGGTGTGTCTGCAGACGATGAGCTCTACATCATTGATAGGTTTGATGTTCCCAACGGGTTCGAGGAGGAACTCAAGCCCTGCGCCAGAGCTCAAGTCCACGCGGCCAGCACTGGCGGATGGATCGATGCCCAGACCACGGGCACCGCTAGCGGCACACAGGCTGGCCAGGAACTCGCCTTTGCCGCAACCAATCTCCACAACGAGCTTGCCCTCGAGTTGGTGCTCTTGGGCGATTTCACCGGCGGTTGCATCGAGCCAACTGCGGAAGGTGGGGGAGAAACTCTGCGTCTCCTCGTAACCCTCGCGGTAGTCTACCAGGCTCTCGTCGAATGCTGCGTTCCAGAGCAAGCCGCAAGTGTCGCAAGTGGCGAGTTCGAGAGCTCCCATGGGAACCGCCCGGGCTTCTGCTTGGGTATGGAACAGCACGTTCGAGGTACTTGGCACCCGGGCCACCGAATAGAGCGCGCGCCCAGGCACCGAGCAGGTGGGGCAGGTGCCATGGGGACCATTCATGAAGGCAACGCCCGGAGGCAAGCTGGGGCTGGGTTCCATGGCGCTTCCAGGGTAGCGGGGGGAGGGACCTAAGCGAGTCCGTACAAGGGTGCTTTTGGCAATTGCATGGGTTTCAATCCACAAGGGTTGTGCCCCCATCGGCCCCGTGCAGGGGTACGGAGATGCTCTCACATGAATCAAGTTTCGCAGCGCAGGCGCTGGGAGTATGATGGCCTCTCAGCTTGACCCGTTGAGCGCTTCGCCCTTCAGTCCTTGATTCCAGTGCTTTCCTTTCTGCCCACATCCACCAGTGCGCCACTCAAGGTGCTTTGTCTCGGTGCCCACGCGGATGATCTGGAGATCGGAGCCGGGGGCACTCTGTTGCGCCTCTTGGAAGATCGTGCGGTGGACCTTTGCTGGGTGGTGGCTTCTGCTGCGGGTTCAAGGGCGGAAGAGGCGCGCGCCAGCGTTGCCGGCCTGGCTCGCGGAGCTGCCAGTTGTGAGGTTCATGTCTGGGATTTGACCGAGAACCTCTTTCCGTCCCAGCTGGGGGACCTCAAGTCGAGACTCTGGGAGTTACAGCAGACCTTTTCGCCCGACCTTGTATTCAGCCATAGGCTTGAGGATCGCCACCAGGACCATCGCACCTGCGCTGAGGTGATCTGGCAGACATTTCGCGATCAAGCGGTTCTGGAGTTTGAGATTGCCAAGTTCGAAGGAGACCTTGGTCAGCCCAACCTGTTCGTGCCTCTCGATGTGGCTCAGATGGACCGCAAGCTGCAGCATCTCGAGGCACACTTTCCCAGCCAGGCGGGTCGGCCATGGTTTGACCCCGAGGCATTTCGAGCTCTCGCGCGCCTGCGCGGCGTGGAATGCAACTCGGCGAGTGGATATGCGGAGGCCTTCACTGCGCGCAAGTTGACCCTCGATTTCTCATAGACACTCCTTCACTACATCCTCGCTAGCTCCATGCGCGTACTCGTCACCGGACACTCTGGCTATGTGGGTCAGGTATTGGTTCCCCTGCTGCTCGATGCTGGCCATCAGGTCAAGGGCTTGGATACGGGGTTCTTTGATGGTTGTCAGTTTCTGGAGGCACCCTCGATTGAGCAACACGCCCTGGACATCCGCGATCTCAAACCTGAAGACCTGGAGGGCATAGATGCGATTGTGTTCTTGGCGGCTCTCTCCAATGATGCCTTGGGGGACTTGGATCCTGCCCTGACCCATCAGATCAACAGCGATGCAACTGTTCGTTGCGCACAGGCTGCGAAGAAAGCTGGCGTGCAGCGTTTCGTGTTCAGTTCTTCCTGCAGCCTCTACGGCAAGAGTGGCGACTCGATCCTGACCGAAGATGCCGCCATGAATCCCCAGACACCTTATGGGGAGTCCAAGATCAAGGTTGAGCGTGCCTTGATGGAGCTTGCAGGGGATGGGTTCTCGCCCACCTATATGCGCAACGCCACTGCCTATGGCGTATCTCCAAGTCTGCGTATTGACCTGGTTGTCAACAACCTGACCGGATATGCCTTGACCACCGGCGAAGTTCGACTGCAGTCCGATGGCACTCCCTGGAGACCTCTGGTGCATGTAGAGGACATAGGACGTGCCATGGTGGCGGCTCTAGCGGCACCCATCGATTCGATTCACAACCAGGCCTTCAATGTGGGCATCACCGAGGAGAACTATCGCATCCGTGAGGTTGCCGAGATGGTGGCCAAGGCTGTCGAGGGCAGTCAACTTGGTTTCGCGGAGGGTGCAGGTCCGGACAAGCGCGACTACCGGGTCAATTTTGACAAGATCAAGCGCGAGCTACCCGGTTTCAAGCCCCAGTGGACCGTGGCGGAGGGCATTGAGCAACTACGGGATACCTATCTGGCAGAGGGATTGACCAAAGAGGATCTTCTCTCAGAGCGCTACTTGCGAATCAAGACGATCTTGAGGCACAGAGCCGAAGAGCGTCTGGACGAGGGATTGCGCTGGACTGATCGCTAGGCCTTGTTCCAGACCTGCCACGGTGCATTGCCCCGCTCGTGCATCTCGTTGAGCATCACACGGTCCTTGAAGGTGTCCATGTTTTGCCAGAAGCCAGTGTGCTGTACGGAAATCAACCGTTGCTCCTCGATCAGTCGAGCAAAGGGTTCGATCACCAGTTCTTCCCCCTCACGCATTGACTCGAAGATCTCGTTGCGAAGTGCGAAGCAGCCCCCGTTGATCCAAAGGCCCGATTTCTTGCTTTCGAGAATCCTGGCTACCTTGCCGTCTTCGGTTGTCTCCGTGATGTGGAAGCTCATGGGCGGGGGCACGGTGATGAAGCCGGCAACCGCATCTGAGTCTTCTACCGCCGAGACCAGTTTGGGCAGCTGGAAGTCTGTCAGGTTGTCGCTGTAGTTCGCCAGGAACATCTCCTCTCCGTCCAGGTGCTTGCGTACACGGCGCAAGCGTTCTCCGATGCAGGAGTCATGGCCCGTGTCCACAAAAGTGATCTTCCAGTCTTCAAGATCCGAGGCCAGCATCTTGGGCTGGTCGTCGCCCTTTAGTACGAAGTCATTGGAGATGAACTCCTGGTAGTTGACGAAGTATCGCTTGATCACATCCGCCTTGTAACCAAGGCAGAGGATGAAGTCCGTGTGCCCGAAGGAGGCGTAGTACTTCATGACGTGCCAGAGGATCGGCCGGTAGCCGATCTCGACCATGGGCTTGGGGATGGAGTCAGAGTAGTCGCGCAGGCGCATACCCAGTCCGCCGCAGAAGAGGACAACTTTCATGTTGTTGGTTTGACCTCGGTCATAGTTGGGATGGGCACGACGAAGCGCGTGCCCTGAGCCATCATAGGGGCTAGCTGGGCGGTGATCTCCCGTTGCAGATTCCAGGGAAGAATCATTATCCAGTCGGGCTTGGAGTCGTCCAGGGCCTCCACCGGGCGGATTGGAATGTGGGTTCCGGGGGTGTAGCGCCCGTGTTTGTAGGGATTGCGGTCCACGGCAAACTCGATCAGGTCGCTTCGGATGCCGCAGTAGTTGAGCAGGGTGTTGCCCTTGCCAGGGGCTCCGTAGGCGACGATCCTCTCGCCCTTTTCCCTGGCTTCGATCAGAAATTTGAGAGTTGAGCGCTTGGACGCTTCGACTCTGGGCTGAAAGCCGAGGTAGCCATCGATGTGGTGCAGACCCATGGATTCTTCTGCCGCAAGCACTTCATCCACGCTGGGCATGCGTTCGTGGTTTGCGTCCTTGTGTTTCAGGAAGACTCGCAGGGAGCCCCCGTGGGAGGGCAATTCCTCCACATCAAAGACAGTCAGGTTGTGAGCTGCCGCGATGGTCTGGACCGTAAGCAGGGAGAGATAGGAAAAGTGCTCGTGGTAGATCGTGTCGTATTGACATTCTTCGATCAGGCGCGAGAGGTGGGGAAACTCGTAGGTGATCACTCCGTTGGGGGACAGCAAATGGGCGGCACCAGCCACAAAGTCGTTGATGTCGGGCACATGGGCAAGCACGTTGTTGGCGGTGATAAGGTCCGCAGGCCCCCGGTCCTTGTGAACCTGACTCGCCGTTTCGATGCCGAAGAACCTGACCAGGGATTCGACTCCGACCTTTTTGGCTGCTTCGGCCACATTGCCCGAAGGCTCGATCCCAAGGCAGGGGACGCCTGCCTTCACGAAGTTGCGTAACAGGTAGCCATCGTTT
>NYYZ01000035.1 GCA_002686945.1 Planctomycetota bacterium | reverse complement strand
TTGGGCTTGCTTGCCTGCGGGCCTGACAAGAATACCAACGAAGATCGTCAGGAAGGCTGGGTACCAGGCCTGGAAGGAGCCTGGTCAAGCCCTCATCCCGGCGCCGCAAGTTCGGTCGCCATCGAAAGCATTGGATATGGGGGTGGCGATGAAGAGATGAAAGGAGCGAGCGGGGTCCGGATTCTGGTGGCAGACCAGGCGCTGGCGGCCCCTCGACTCTACACCTCGGGACATGGACCCGAAGCGATTCTGATTTCTTTCAGCGGTAGAGTGCTTCATCGCTGGCACTGCGACTGGCGTTCCCTTCAAGATGTACCTGCCCTGGACGGTCCCACGCAAAACACCTTTCGGCGGGCGCTGCTCTTGCCCCAGGGAGACCTGCTGGCGATCTTCGGAGGCCGTGGCCTGGTGCGCATGGATCTCGAGGCAAGACCTCGCTGGATCTACACAGAGCGTGCACATCACGACCTGACCCTGGACGAACAGGGACAGCTTTGGACCCTCATCCGCAAGGAGGCCATCGAACCCCGCCTCGGACACTCATCACCCATTGTTGATGACTGCATCGTGCAACTAGATCTGGAAAGTGGCCAGGAACTGCGTCGTGTTTCGGTGCTGGAAGCGTTGCTGCAGTCACCAGCAGCAAGACTGGTACGCGAGGCCAGAGTCAATCAGGGCGACTTTCTGCACACCAACACTCTTGAGATCTTGAGCTCCAAGAAGGCAGCGCTGCACCCCAACTGGAAACCGGGCCAGGCCCTGATATGCCTGCGGGAACTCGACGCCCTGGCAGTTGTGGACCTGGAAGCCGAGCGCGTGGTCTGGTACAAGGCCGAAGCTGGTGTGGCACCACACGAACCGGAAACCACTGAAGAGGGAACCCTGCTGCTATTCGACAACCACGGCCACCAAGGAGCTTCTGCGGTGCGTGAGTTCAAGCTGCCCGGGTTCAAACAGATCTGGAGCCACAAGGGCCAACCCCCGGATCAGTTCTTCAGCCGTTTCTGCGGAGCCGCACATCGGCTCAGCAATGGAAACACGCTGATCGTCGAGAGCAACCGCGGCCTGGCCTTTGAATTGGATCCCGATGGAAACAGGGTCTGGGAATTCGCAAACCCCGAACGGGCAGGAAAAGGGGACCGCTGGATCGCAGCGATCTTCGACCTGTTTCCCATTTCCGGGAAATCGCCCGAAGCCGACCTGAGTTGGCTGCCCAAGTAGGGCGGATCTAGAATGCGTCAGAGTCCTTTCGACGTTGAATCTTGTCTTTGGCCTTGCTGAACAGATCGTCCAGATCCTTCTCACGGCTCTGCTCTCGACCCAGGGCCTCATCAAAACTGTCCCCACTACGGCCCTTGCGGTCTGAGACCCGCCCCACAGCCGAGTCCCATCGCCCTTCGTCAACAATGGGCTTACCGGTTTCGTCAAGCTGGGCAGGGGGAGCGTGACGCAAAACCTTCTGAGTTCGCACGTCTACCAGGAGTTGGGCCTCGCAACAGGGACAGGAGACCTCTATTTGTTTTGTATCCATGGAAATTGCTATTTCAGCGTTGAATGATACGAAACCAGATAAGCACGCGAAATGCAGACAAATACTAGAAAAACCGGTCGTTCATTCCCTATGAAGAGGGTGAGAGGAGAGAGCCAAAACCATGAGAGAAGAACAGATTCCTGCAATCCTGCCGCCCAATTGGTACCACCGACCGGGCGCACGGTACGACCGAGCCCTGGGGAGAATACTTTGGCTGGGCCTGGCACTGGTACTGCTGTTCGCGATCTGAGGGCTACCAGACGTTCCTGGCCGCCAAACTAGTCTCGCAAACGCTCCATGCGCGCCCTGTAACGGCGTCCAAGACGGGTGTGCCGATTGTCATCGTGATCCACACGCCTACCATCAATGTAGAGGTCCGTCACCCGTGATGTGATCTCCAGTAGGTGTCCCTCAGTCACAATCACATCAGCTCGCTTACCCGTATCCAAAGAACCAAGTTGAGCATCGAGCCCCAGCATGCGCGCCGGATAGAGAGTCACGGCTCGCACGGCTTCGATTGAGGGCAAACCAAATGAGGCGGCGGTGGCCGCATGGAAAGGCAGGTTTCGTTCGTTGTCGGAATCCGCCGTGCAGATCGCCACGGTAATTCCCGCACGGGTCATTACCGCAGCATTGGCAAACACAGCGTCATAGGGATCGCGGCGGGCGCGAGGAATGTTCCAGACTCCGCCAATCACGACCGAGGTTCCACTGGCGGCAATTCGATCCGCGACCTTCCAGCCCTCGCGCACTCCATAGAGCACGACCTTGAGGTCCATATCAGCGGCAAAGTGCAAGGCATCAAGAATCGTCTGGGCATCTTCAGCATGCAAAGCGATCGTCTTCTCACTTCGAACAAATGGCACCATGGCGGCTAGACGCGGATCAATCTCGGGAGCGGGGGTTCCGCTGCTGCTGGCAAGATCTGCCAGTCGGCCGTACTCGCGAGCACTTTCGACCAGTTCCTTGAGCTTCTTGATTTGCACGCTTTCGTCGTAGCCCTTGGCCTTCGACTTCTCCACGGGCGGAGCCAGAATAAGACGACCAGAAGTGTGGCAGTCATGACCCCCGCGCATGTGCTCGCAGAGGTCCGTATGCACATGACCATCGTCCTGGGTAAAAGGGCCGGAGGCCCCATGATCGTGATCCTCGTGGGGGCCCCGGCGCCCACTGCTGCGACGCGGGAAGCGCAGATGCAGCATGTCACGATCCATGGTCAAGAGTTCCTCCCAGGTATCCCCATCCAGGTCGATCACAGCACTTTGACCACTGATGGGACCGCTGCCCGAGGGCGTGGGCTGGGCACGGGTGATGCCATTCCAGCGACTGATACCCAAGTGGGCGGAATCCGCGTTGAGGGATGCAGCCACGCGCAGGTCGGGCTGATTGCCTCCGATCTCTGCGGCATCGTTGGTAGCCTGCACCGCGCCGATCTCGTGCAATCCCAGCAAGCTGCCCATGGAGATCATTCCTGGCCAGAGATGCTTTCCGCTCACATCGATCACTTCGGTGCCCTCTGGCAAGTCCAGATCCGTGCCCACCCCCAGAATGACTCCGCCCTGCATCAAGAGCGTAGCGCCCTCGATAGCGGGAGCAGAAATCGGATGCACCGTACCGCCCACCAACGCCTGGGGCCGCGCGTCTCCCCTAGTAGCATGAGCAACCCTGGCAAAGACCTCTTCGTCCGAGCCCTCGGGATAGGCTGCCACATTGGCACTGACTTTGAGAGGACTCGCATCCAGTCCAAAACCATCCAGGCGCGTGAACTCCACAACCCCATCCACCATGGTCCACTGCACGCGACTCAAACTGGAAAGTGGGTCGCCATTCAGCAGAGTCAGGTCCGCATCCTTGCCAACTTCGATTGACCCGATGCGATCGCCCAGGCCCAACTGACGAGCGGGACTCAGAGTCACCAACTGCAGAGCAGCAACTCGATCCATGTTTCCATAGCGCACGCTCTTGGCGGCCTCGGCATACAAACGACGAACCATTTCTCCAGAGTCAGAGTTGATCGAGGTCAATACCCCAGCGTCGTGCATGATCGATGCAGCCTGAGGAATCGCGTCATAGGCTTCGACCTTATAGGACCACCAATCCGAAAAGGCGCTGGCGCCCACATTGGCCTCGGCCAACTCCACCGCCACCTTGTAGCCCTCCAGCACGTGCTGCAGGGTCTTGATTGTGATGCCATAGGCTTCGCAGGCGCGCACAAGCATCAAGATCTCATCCGCACGGTAGCAGTGGCTGTGCACATCCACATCTCCAGCGAGAATACCCGCCAGGGTTTCCAGACGCAGGTCCCGACGAGGCGCGAGGGATCCCCTGCCCGCGGCCAATGCCGCTTCATGGTCAGCCCACTCCTGGGCATAGAGCTTGGCCCGAGAAAAAGCCCGGTAGTAGATCGATTCCACGCCCAACCGCGTGGCGGGAAAGCGTCCGCCTCCACCCCAATTGGAGCGCTTGGGATTTTCCCCAAGGGCGAACTTGATGCCCTGACGTGCGCCGTTGAATAGCAACTCATCGGCATTGTTGGCGTGCCAGCGCAGCTTGATCACCGCGTCGCGCCCACCGATAGCGTTGGCGGACCCATGCAGCAAGCGCGCAGTAGTCACACCTCCGGCGAGGGCCCGATAAATGGTGATGTCGTCACAGTCCACCGAATCGCGAATGGTGACCTCGGCAGTAATCGAGAGAGAGCCCTCGTTGATACCGCGCTCAATGGCCATGTGGGAGTGGCAGTCCACAACGCCGGGTGCAAGGTGCATGCCCTTGGCGTTGATCACCGTAGACCCCTCGGGAGCAGAGATGAAAGAGTCCACTTCAGCAATCACGCCGTCACGCACAAGTACATCACCCACGAACGCTGGGCCGGTGGCGGTGTGGATCGTCGCACCTTGGATCAGGCAGACCGAACCCGCCTCGAAGCTGGGCTTGCGCTGCTCGTCGGTTTCAAACGGATGCTCAGCCTGTGGCAGGGCGCAAGTCAGAGGGGCAAGAGAAAGCAGTAAGCAGGTGAACATCAGTGAATCCTCCGATCGGGAATGCGAGCAGCTTGAAAAGAGCTCTCTTGTTGCTGCCCACCCAGGTCCAAAGTAGAGCTGCCGGCGAAGGTCCCGTCGTCCCATTCACCTTCCATCTGCACAATCACAGTGAGTGGGCCCACTTGAAATTCAATTTCGATCTCAACTTGATCGCCATGAACCGAGCCTGTCACCGCCCCTTTCAACTCACCGCCGTCCATGGGGTTGATGGCGTCGGCGCTGCCCTTGATCGAACCGTCTTCGTCCATGACCAGATTCAACTCCATGGGTTCATCTTCCTCATCGTCGGCATCGGTGATAGCCCAACGACCATTCAGGTCTACGCCTTCGGCAGGTGGCTCCCCACTGGAAACTTTGACATCGAACTCCAATAGATGCCCATCAATGATTGCATAGCGGACTGCGGCGTCTTCGGTCAGGGGTGCTGCACTCCAAAGGCAGAGATTTGCTGGGGAGCCCGCGGACAGTCTGCCGAGGTGCTGCTCGCCCCCCACCAAGGTCGCGGCGGTCGGCCCGAGTCCGGCCAGGGCCACATCCCGGGAGAGACCGTTCTCTACCAATTCGGTCACACGCTTGAGCAGTTGCTTGGCGCCATCACCACCACTGCCAAAAGCAATGACAACTCCCGCTTCACTCAGACGAATAGCGCTGTCACGCATCTCTTCCCAGCGCAGGCGCTTGTCGAGCTGATACCCGACGGGCTCTTCATATTCCCAGTTGGGGGAGGGTGTCTCGGGCTCGGGCTCCTGGGCCCCCTCCTTCTTGGGTTCCTCGTCCTCGTCCTCGTCCTCATCCTTCGCCTCGCGGGGATCATCCACCTCTTCCGGCCAATCGAGGGTCAAGATCACCGCCGTCCCGCTGGCCTTGAGCTGCTCAGCCATCTTCCAGGCCTCCCGTCCACCCACGATCACGATCTTCAGGCCAAACTCATCCGCCAGTTTCAACCAACGGTGCACATCCCGCGCACTCTCCGCCGCACAAGCCATAGTCTGCCGTCCGTCAAGCAGGGGCCAAGCTGCCTCCAGGTTCGGGTCATGTGGCGGTCGGGGGCTCGAGTTGTTCACTCCATGAGCCTGCAACAAGTCACGATGCCGCTCAGCGTCATAGAAGAACTGACGCAACTGGGCGTGATAGCCCATCAAGGTCGAGGGATAGCCGCTTCCGGTGGCACGAAAGGCAGCATGCTGAAAGACCGGCGTGGTCAAGACCTGATCCCGAGCCGCGACCCCACGCGCCAGCAACAGACAGCTCTGACCCGCCAACAACTCACCCGCGGGCGCAGCCACAAGAGAACTGAATCCTGATTGAGACCAGAGCTTGGCCTTGTCTTCATCGAGGCTCACGGCCGAAGCCGCCAACCAGGCGGGGTCGATCCCCTTGCGGTTGGCGCGCCGCATTTCGATGCGCACGCCCGCGCCCGTGTCCAGGGGTTGATCCTGATCAGTGATGATCGAGTGCTCACCCAGCCCCGCCTCCGCGCTGGCGTCCAGGAATGACGCCGCCGCGTGCAAGCCCTCGCCTTCCAAAGATATGTAGCCTGCTGGCAGGTCCTCACTTGCGGCCTGAATTTTCAAGATCTGCCCACCGCGCAACAACAGTGTGAAGTTCCCTTGCCGACCTTCCACGGTGACATCTTTGATGGCAAGAGGCGTCGGATTGCGGGCCGGGGACTGGGCAGCGGTGGAGGCTGTCAGAAACAGGGCGCCCAGGGCAGCCCAAGGAAGCGTGCAGTCAAGAAGAGACCGCTGGGGAGAAGAGTAGGTCATGCTGAGGAAAGAGGCTCTCGGGGAGCGCCCATTGTGCCCTCAAGCCAAGGTTTCCACAGTCCCTGAGGCCGTCTATCACGCAAGGGTTTTGCATGAACTGCCGCGTGAGCTCACAGACCCCGCCGCCAGCGGGGCACAAAACGGGCGCTACTGGGATGAGCCAGGGTCTCATCGAGAATCCCAAGGAGGGCCGGTTTGTCCTTGGGCAGCACTCCAGCCAGGGTCAAGGTGTTACTGGCGTGGTTGGAGCGAAAGATCGTCGCCTCACATTCCAGGCCTACAATCAACTCTCGCAATTCGGCGGCAAGCTCCACCGGATTGAGTTCATCCACCTCGCCCTGGGCGTCCTGATCACCAAGCGGCGTACCCTCCACTGGGGTCATCACCAAAGTCGAGAGGAAACGCGGCTGGATGGCGTTGACCACCCGCGCGGATTCCCGCGCATGGTCCTGAGAGAGCTGACGCCCGCCCGCGCCCAGGAGGATCATGGTTGACAACACAACGCCCGCTTCGTGGGCCTTGTTGGCCACGCGAATCATCTCTTCTGCATCCACCCCTTTTGCAAGATCACTAAGGACCTGATCGTGACCCGACTCGATACCAAGGTAGTACTGGGTCAGGCCCTTTTCCCGCAACATGCTCATCTCTTCCACGCTACGAATCGCCATTGATTGAGGAGAGGCATAACAGGAGATCCGCCGCAGATCCGGAAAGGCCCCACGCAGGACATCACAGAGTTCCGCGAGAAAACGCGCCTTGGCCACCAGAGCATCTCCATCTGCCAGAAACACCTTGTGCACGGGTCCCAGGGACTGACGCGCCCACTCGATCTCCGCCAGCAGTTCGTCCATGGGACGCACCCGAAACCGCTTCTCCCGATACATGGCGCAGAAAGTGCACTGGTTGTAGGAGCAGCCGATGGTGGCCTGCAAGATCAGACTGTTGGCCTCAGACGGGGGCCTGAAGAGAGTTCCTTCGTAAGCAATCACAGATGTCCCATGATACAGCCCTGGAGACTCGCCTGCAGGACTCCCCCTGGAGGATAGGATCTATAGGCTTCAATCAAGCACAGAGGAACAACCATGCCCACACCCGAAGAAGTCTACACCGAACTCCGTCAGGTCTTCGACCCTGAGATCCCGGTCAACATTGTCGACCTTGGCCTGATTTACGATGTCAAGGTGTCAGACACCCAGGATGTGCTGATCACCATGACTCTGACTTCCCAGTCCTGCCCCGAGGCGCGCACGATCCCGGAGGTCATGAAGCGCCGGGTGAACGGCATGGCAAAGGTCACAGGAACCGAGGTCGAAATCGTTTGGGAGCCGGTCTGGGGTCCGCACCTGATCTCTGAGGAAGGCCGCAAGACCCTCGGAATTGACGAGGAATCTGAAGAAGAGTAGCAGTTGACGCTGCTACGCCTACTGGATCACGTCCATGCCTTCTGGCAGATCCGGCTTGGGCGCATCAGGGTTGGTACGCAACTCCTGTTTCCAGGAGAGCAGGCGTGCCTGTGCCCCAGACTTTTCCGCCTCAGCGATCAAGTCCATGGCAGCCTGTTTGTCGCCCTTTTCTTCTGCAAGCGCGGACTGACGCTGATAGAAAATCGAGAGGCTGGTATGGGCGAAGGGGTCTTCTCCATCTATCTCGGTAATCTCCTTGCCCACCGTGATTGCATCTTCTAGCCGCCCTTGGTGCATCAAGGTCATGGCCAGACCGTGCATGGCCTCGGTCCACTTGGGCTGAACCTCAAGGGCTTGTCGATAGGCCTTCTCGGCCGCAGGGTGATCCCCCTCACCAAAGAGGGTCATGCCCCTCATGTAGTGCTCATTTGCTGTATCGCTCATGGACTCATCCAGAGGCTCAAGACTACATCACCGGTTCGATGCCCAGAGCCGCGAAGCCCTTGGACTCAAAGGTGGTGCGAAACAAGTCGCGCAACTTGTCCGCTGCCGTGTCATAAGCCTCCTTGTCTGCCCATGAGTTTCTGGGATTCAGGATCGAGGTGTCTACCTCTGGGCAGGACCTGGGCATCTTGAGGTTGAACACCGGATGCAGATCGTACTCAGCGCCTTCCTGATGCAAGTCCCCACGCAAGGCGGCATTCAACAGGGCACGAGTATCCTTGATGGAGATCCTCTTGCCCACTCCATAGGCGCCTCCGCCCCAACCGGTGTTGAGCAGAATGCAACGCGCATGGTGCTTGTCCATTTTCTCAGCCAGCTTCCGCGCATACACGCTGGGCTGATGAGGCATGAAGGGCGCGCCAAAGCAAGAGGAGAAGGCCGCCTTGGGCTCAGTCACGCCCACCTCGGTACCAGCCAGCTTGGCCGTAAAGCCCATGATGAAGTGGTACATGACCTCCTTGGGGTCCAGAACCGACACTGGTGGCAATACGCCAAAAGCGTCAGCGGTGAGCAACACAATGGTCTCGGGATGGGAGCCCCTGGCGCCTTCGGCTACGTTCGGATTGCAAGAGAGGGGGTAGCTGAAGCGTGTGTTCTCGGTGATCGAGTCGTCACTCAGATCCAGATCCTGAGGATCAGTGTCCTGCATTGGTTTGCCAGGCAGGCAGGGCACATTTTCGACCACCGTACCGCCCATGGAAAGGGCAGCAGCAATCACAGGCTCAGCTTCCTTGTTCAGATCGACCAATTTGGCGTAACAGCCGTCTTCGAGATTCGAAATGCCACTATCCGTCCAGGCAGTCTCATCATCCCCGATCAACTCACGATCGGGGTCGGCGGAGAGAGGGGTCTTGCCGGTGCCTGACAAGCCAAAGAGGATCGCCGCATCGCCACGCGGGCCCACATTGGCGGAACAGTGCATGGACATGTGACCCTGTTCAGGCAGGAGCCAGTTCATCACAGTGAACATGGCCTTCTTGTTGACCCCGCAATAATCCGCTCGACCAAAAACCAGGCAGATCTGGTTCTTGATGTCCATGATCGCACCCCGCGCACTGAGAGTGCCGTCGCGCTCGGGGTCCGCGTGAAAACTGGGTGCGTTCAGAAGAGTCCAGCGCTTCCCATCCTCATCAGCCACGCCATCGATCCCTTTGGGGAACATGTTGTGCACAAACATGGCGTGACTGGCATATTCACCAACCCAGCGGTAGGGCACGGCGTATTCCGGATCAGAACCGCAGTACAAATCTTGCACATGCAGGACCGCGTTATTCCGATTGAGGTGCTCACCAACGCGCGCTACCAGAGCCTCGAACTTTGTGGGATCGAACTTCTGGAAGTCATTCTTCCACCAGATACGCTCCTCGAGTTCAGGGTGTGCCACGGCAAAAGTGTCCTTGACTGGACGCCCCGTACATGAGGGGTCGGTATAGAACACCAACGGCCCATCCTTGCCGAGTTTGGTGGAAAACGCCTTCTGCTGATCATCGGGACCATCAGGGGTCACGCGACCACGATCATTGGCAATGGCGTCGTCGAACAGTGTGTCCTTGTCGAGACCATACTTGTAGGTTACTGCGTGTAACCCAAACAGACTCTTGAGATCCTCTTGGTAGCCCATGGTTTCATCATCAAACAGACAGATCGGGGTTCAAAGCAGGCCCCGCTGAAGCAACAGGCGCAACAGGGTAAACGCCCCCTACCCAGGGGGCAACCCAGAACACAATACAGGGATCAGGAGTGGCTCGCACCGAGGTGCTGACGGTACCAATCAAGAGTGGTTTCGAGGCCCTGGACCCAGGGAACCCGGGAGGTCCAGCC
Organism: Planctomycetota bacterium; assembly: GCA_002686945.1. Classification (GTDB taxonomy): domain Bacteria; phylum Planctomycetota; class UBA1135; order UBA1135. The sequence goes on along the minus strand of NYYZ01000035.1, from coordinate 7,289 downwards.
CAAGAGTTCATGGGCCCGAGTCGGGTCCGCCTGGCTGTGGAGCACGTCACCAGCCCTGGCAGGCCCAAAAGCGGGGTCGATTGCGCAACCCAGCAACTCTCCCACGGCCTGGTAGAGCTCAATCAAGCTGATGCGGTCGCCGCCCCCCACGTTGATCACCGAGCCCGCAGGAGAATCTCCCTCCAGGGCCGCGCAGATCGCATCGATCACATTGGACACAAAAGTAAAATCCCGAGTCTGGGAACCGTCCCCATAGATCGTTGGCTGACTGCCCTCGATCAGAGCCTTGGCAAAAATCGCGATCACCCCGGTATAGGGCGAGTCGTCTGCTTGACGAGGACCAAAGACATTGAAGAAGCGCAGACTGGTTGTGTGCATCCCATAGCATTCAGCCCAAACGCGCATCAGGTGTTCACCAGCGAGTTTTCCAGAAGCGTAGGGAGAGAGGGGCCTTGGCATGAGGTCCTCGCTCAAGGGCAGCTCTGTGTGATCCCCATAAGCCGCCGAGGAAGCGGCGAAGACGACCCGCTTTGCACCAGCAAGACGCGCGCTATCAAGAATGTTCTGGGTGCCGTCCACATTGATGCGATAGCTCATGCGCGGATCTTCGATGCTGCGCGGCACAGAAACTTGGGCAGCAAGGTGCACGACCCAATCAACCCCCTGCATGGAAGTGGGCACCCTTACGGGATCGGTAATACAGGACTCGATTATCTCGACCTGCTTCCCTGATCCAAGGTCCCCACAATCAAGGCCCTCCAGATTCTCGAGCTTTCCAGAAGAAAAGTCATCAATCACACGCACGGTATGGCCCTTTGAAACCAATCGCTCAACAAGATGGGAGCCAATAAAGCCGGCACCGCCGGTAACTAGGACAAGGGACATACTGGAAAGAGTCTGCTGAAATGGGCCTGCTGAAAATCCGACGGTGTTCCTCAGCAACGGTGGCTCACAATACCGCTTCGGGGGGCTTGTTCTTCCCCCAAGCCTGGGAATTCACCTCTTGAGGAGAGAGTGCCGCACGCAGCCTCAGCCGGTACGCACTGCCCGCACCGGATCCACGCGCAAGGTGCGCCAAACCGGGTAGAGAGCAGAAACAAGGGCCACGCACACGCAACCACAAAACCCGAGCCAGAGCCAGATCCCGGGGCCCACATGGGGCAGATCCAAACCCACCAACCTCTGCAGGGATTCCACCACCACAGGCGTCATGCCCCAGCCCAGGACCACCCCCAGCACGCCGCCCACCAGACCCACAATCAAGGCCTCAAGCAACACCATCCCTGATAGCTGCCCGCTGCTGGTGCCGAGAGCCTTGAGCACTCCCAATTCCTTGGATCTCTCCAGGGCTGCCAGCAATTGACCATTCAAGACCCCAAGCCCGGCTAGACATGCGGTCAAGGCCAACAACACATCAAAGAGCACAAAATCCCGCCCAATATCCTCTCGGTGACTCTGAAGAACCTGCTTGCCAGACCTGAATTCGATGTCCTGGGGTCCACCATGAAAGTCAAACACTGCGGCTTCCAATATCCCATGATCCACACCTGCTTCCAAGCGCACAGCAACTTGCTCCACCGTGTCGGTTGAATGGCAGTAGTAGCGCTCAAGGTAGTGATCAGCAATCAGCCCGTACATTCGCTCGTCAGGGAAGGGGTAGTGTCCGTAGGCATCGCTGATGGCAATGACTGTGAATTCTTCAATCTGTCCGTCCGCGCGTTCGAGGGGCACAGTGGTTCCCAATTCATAGGCAAGGTCCATCGCCAGGCGCCGCGATACCACCATGCCCTTTTGTTGATCAAGTTTCTTCAACAGTGACGGGTCATCAGAACAAGGTCCATAACCTGCAAGTTCTGCCACAGCGACGCCCTGCACCAGGAACGGCGTGTGAACCCCCGTGCCTCCTTTCTCAAGTCCGATCACTCCGGGGTACTGATGCAAGTGCTGTGCGAAATCAGCAAACACCGTAGGCGGCATGCCGCTGACCCAGACTTTTTCCAACACAGCCTCCGACGCCCACTGATCAACCTCGCCCTCAAGACTGGCGGTCATGCCCTTGAGGCCCACCAGACCCGCAGTGACCAAGGCCAGAGCAGAGACAGAGACCCCAATCCTCGCTGGGGCCTCATGCATGGCCTTGGCGGTCAGACGCCCGGCCAGGGGCCAGAGCTGGGTAAAAGGCACGGTAATCGTAGTGCAGACCCCTGCTAGCAGCTTCGGCACCACCAGGGACAGGATCACGATCAATGAGAGGGTTCCCACCGCCCCCAACAGGGTGAAGAGCAGCTCGGCGGTCAATTCCCCTACAACCGGCACCGCCACGAAGTAGAGGCTGGGCAGAACCAGAGCCAGCAGGAGGGCGTAAAGCAGATGGAACCCAATGGTCGAGCGATTCTTGAGGGACAATTGGTCCCCTCGTAGCGCCGCCATCGTATTCGCGCCCCGTAGAGCAAGAAGCGGATATATCGAACCCAACAGGGCAATCAGGACTCCGATGCCGGCCAGTGGAAGGACCATCTCCCAGGGAATCAAGAACACACTTACATGCTTGCCGGTTCCAAGAGTGGTAATACCCAGACTCAAGAGCCCCTTGGCGAGGCCGATTCCACCGAGTACCCCCAGTCCGGCTCCTGCCCCGGCGAGTAGCACCGCCTCCAACAAGAACACGCGCCCGATCTGTCCTCGCGTTGTGCCCAGCGCGTGCAGGGTCCCTACCTCTTTCATGCGTTCAGTCAGGGACAGAGACAAAGTGTGGAAGATCACGTACATGCCCAACACCAACGCCAGCAGACCCGCCATGCGGACGCCCGTGCGAAAAGCGCGTTCGTCCGCCGCCTGGCCCAAGATCGCCGCCTTACTGACCACGAATGCATAGGACGAAGCGATGTTGGCCTTGAGTCGTTCCGTGTCGACTGATTGATCCCGGTTGGCCCAGATCAGTGGCTGCACATGTACCCCGGCATAGATTTCGCGGCCGTTCTGATAGTCCACCAGGACCACCATGCCTCCGGAGCGCCGCCCGATCTGCTCGCGGGCCAGGATACCCACCACCTTGTAGTCCCACTGCACAGGCACATCCGCATGGGTGCGTTTCTTGACCAGCTTGCCGTCTTCACAGACAAACTTGCTGGGGCGCCGAGGCCGAGCCAACCAGATCTCGTCGCCGAGAGAGAGTTCAAAACGCTCGGCAACCCCCTCGCCAACCAGCACCTCGCGGCTGCCATCGGTGGCCAGATTCCGGCCCTCACCCAGTGAGTAGACCCCAAGGTCCGGCGCGTGCTTGGCCTCAAGAGCAATCAGGCGAGCCCATTCGCGGTTCTCTGGGATGTCGGGAGACTCGCTACTGAGTGGTTCAGCGCGCACAGCCGCATCGTTCTGAAAGTAGCGCGCCATCAAGGACACTCCTTCCACGTCATACAACTCCTCGCGATCCGTCTGGCCTCTAGGCAAACGCAGCTGAATGTCCGGGACCGCGCGATCCGCCGCGGGTCCGCTGAGCCCAATGATCGTGTTGAAGTCCAACACAATCACACCCACTACCGTGGCCACGCCCAAAGCAATACCCAGGGTCGAGAACAGGGTCCGCCCGGGCCGAGAAGACAGACCACGCCAGGCAAGAGTCCGAGCTAACCTCATCAGATACTCAGAGCCTTGAGCGCCTCGTGGATCTCATCAACGGTAAGGCCAGGCCCTCGGAGTTCCGCATCCTGAGCCAACTCTCCATCCACCAGGAACAACACGCGATCTGCAAAGGATGCATCCCGCGGATTGTGGGTCACAAGCAGGACGCTGCGCCCATCATCGTCGCAACAACTGCGCAGGATCTCCATCACCTGGGCCCCTGCCTTCTGGGACAAGTTGCCCGTGGGCTCATCGCACAGAAGCAGAGGTTGCTCGCCCATCAGCGCGCGAGCAATAGAGGTACGCTGCATTTCGCCCCCGGAGAGTTGGTGGGGCAGAGCTTCAAGGCGAGCGGCGAGTCCCAGGCGTTTAGCCAAAGTTGTCACCCGTGTGCGGCCTGTGTCGGCCATGCCCTGACCAGCGATGGCCAGAGGCAGAGCGATGTTCTCCTGCACGCTCAGGTTGGGCATCAGGTTGAAGAACTGAAACACATAGCCCACCTGCTCGCGTCTTTGCAAGGTGCGCCGCCTTTCTGACAACTGGGCGAGGTCCTGCCCCGCCAACTGCACTGTCCCCGCGGATGGCTTGTCCAGCCCACTAAGCAAGTGCAACAAGGTGGACTTGCCTGAGCCGCTGGGCCCCATGACACAGACAAACTCCCCGGACTGAACGCTAAAGGATATCTCGCGCAAGATGGGAACGCGCTCGCTCCCTTGACCATGGAACTTGTAAACGCCTTGGACTTCGACTGCTACGGACATGGAGCAATGCTAACGCATCAAACCCCTAGTCCAACGACACCTCTAAAGAATGCAAAGGCAGACACTTCTCCTCGTCGCAGGCCTGAAAGTGCATAGAAACCTTTAGACCTGCCGTCGATGCCTCCAGCAAACGCACTTCGCAGGTGAACTTCGCTTGATCTACATACCAACTGACCCGCGGATTGTTGAAGTCGGGAACCGGTACGGAACTGCACTTCCAGGCACTCACTTGCTCGACCCCCGCAGGCAAGGTCAAGGCGGGATGAACCACCGTATACTCGCTTTCCTTGGGCAATTCAGCGTAGACGTGCCACCCCGCATCGATGGTCAGATTGGCCTCAATTGAAAGGCGCTTGGGGTCACTCTCAATGGGAGTCGAAACCACTTTGAGGATCGTGGGACCGAACTCCTGCGTACCTTGACGTTGACTGCCAGCTTCTAGCGTGGAGGCGTCTGCCTTCTTACCTGGAGCAACCCCCAAGTAGAGCCAAACCCAACCGTGTGTGACCGACTTCTTGCGATCAAAGCTCGACCAGGTCTTGGCAACGGGACTGAGAGCCTTGCGCGCGGCACCCATGGCATCGATCACCTCTTGTGGAATGCCGCCGGGCTTCCCCACATACTTGTTGCGCTCCTTGACCGCAGCGGAATAGTCGTCATTCAAACGATCGTAAGTTGGCTTGAGTGCACGCTTCTCAGCCTCCTGTTTCTCCGTCAATGGAGGTAGTTTCCTGTAGAGCCACTGCACATCACCAATCAGAAGGTCCAGTTGGCCATCATTATTCCAATCCGTGACGCTGACCTTGGTACGCGATCCCGGCGCCACGGGCCCGTCCTCCTCAGAACGCTCTTCAAAGGGAGACTCAGGCACCAAGACCTGTTGTTCCCCATAGATTGGGTGGTCGTTCTGACCCAAGTTGCGGTACCAGTAGGCACCGCCATACTCCGAGCCCACGAGCAAGTCCTGCACTCCGTCCCCGTTCCAGTCCGCGTGATGAGCGTTTGAGCCCTTGACCTTCTTCCCCGACGCTGTGCGCAAGGGAGTGGTCTTCACGGCCCAGAGGGGCGCTTGCCTGGTGCCCTCATTGACCACCAACTGAACTCCGCTCATGCGCGTGCCAATGACCAGATCCAGGTCACCGTCACCGTCATAGTCCACTGCCTCGGGGGTCACAGACATGCCCACTTCCAGGGGGTCTCCCTCGCGATTCAGCAAGAAGCGCCCCTGGGCAAAGGTCATCCCTCCGGCTCCCTCAAACAGATAGATCTCACCGGTGTAGGAACCGGAAAGGATGTCCAGGTCGCCATCACCATCGTAGTCCACAAACTGTGGAACAAAGGAGATGCATCAGGTGGTTGGGATGCTGGCAAACTCCTTTCCCGCGCGCAGGTATTCGAAATCGCTGTACTCGGGGGCGCTGTTCGTCCCCAGGTTGCGATAGATACGCAGCTTGCCCTCGGAAAAACCGGAGGTCCACTTCTTGCGCACGCCTACGGGCAATCTCTCAGGGGAAAACTTGCCCCTGCCAAACTCCCCCACCAACAGATCTCGTCGGCCGTCCCCATCAAAGTCCATCACCAGGGGCGCCGCGTGCCCAACGGTCACATCGATCGCTGTATCCCCGCCGAGAATCCGTACAGGAGGAGCCAACCTGGACGAAGTGTCTGCCGGCTCATCCTGTGGAAGAGGTGACAAAGGCAATGCAGCGAGAAAGGCCCAGATGAGGTTCAGCATGCACTTCATACTAGCAAGATCTGCGACACCCCCCAGCCAGGGCCCCAGGAGCGGGTTCCTGGACAAAAGGAAGGCGAGGACCTGATTGCCCAGGTCCCCGCCGTCTCCTTCTTCTGACTTCTTCTCTTCCCGGTATCCCTGGGGGTCTCACTCCCCGGTCCGACTCAGGTCTCTCCTTCGATACTCGGCTTTGTCATCCAGCCATACGAACTGGATGACACGAACAAGAGCCAGAGGAGAGCCTGTCCCGAACTGAGTTTCTGCGAGAATGAAGAACTCCCTCTCCCAGGGGCCTTGCGCAGGGGTTCCAGGGCCAAGAATGAGACACACACCCCTTGAATAGGAGGATTCTGACGGGCAAGCACAGCAGAAGCCCCCTGAAATGAGGATGGGCCCGCCGGTCCCCACCAGCGGGCCCCGATCGACTCCATTCGGAGTCAGGATCCCCAGCGCAGCCTTGCGGCTACGGGGGACTCAGCCGGAGAGGCCAAAATCCCGAACGGGGAAACAAGAAGAAACCTCGATCGGCCCCCTGAACCTCCAGGAGGGGTTCTTGGGGCAAAGGCTCTCTCCAACGGAAGCGGGCCTCCCCAAGGGAAGGCCCGCCGCCAGGATGGATTCGTCGTGATGATCGTCGCCACTTGTGCGACACCCCTCTTAGCGGCATCCCGCCAAGAACCGAACATCACTTTCTTGAAGAGTGTCTCAACTGAAGATTCCAGAGCGCTGAGTCTTACGGATCTCGGACTCGTTGGCCCAGATGATCTCGCCAGACTCAATGTTGACACACTGCAGGACCAGCTGGAAGTAGACGTCCTTGGTCTTGATGCCGGCGGTCTCGAGGGAGCGGCGCTTAGTCTTAGTGATGTCGCGCAAAGATCCGAAGACCACCACATCCGCGCCGAGTTGCTTCCCAAAGGCCTTGGCCTGAGCAGGGTCGACTCTGCCTGACCCTTGCTGGAAGCGAACCTGCTGTTCAATTTCCCCTTGACCCTGGTGCTCGGCCACGATCTTGAATTTCCTGGTGCCCACCAATTGAGCGGTCATCTTGTCGCGCAATCCACCTAGATCAATGTGCTCGCCGGTCAGATTCTGAAAGCCGCCCATATACACAACAATGCGCTTGTCTGCACCCTTGCCGGGGTGATCAAGGAATGCCAGTTGGGTGTCGG
>NYYZ01000034.1 GCA_002686945.1 Planctomycetota bacterium | reverse complement strand
CGGAACCTAGTTGTTGGATTCGGGCTCTAGGGCCTGGATTCAGCACCCATGCAACAGACGCGGGAGCGTCGGCCAAGGGCCGACGCTCCCGCGTCTTTCCGTAGTCGAGACAATTCTCCTTGGCTGTACTTTTCGGGTGGGGAGAGTGCGGGTAGAATCTCTGCCCCAAACCGGATTCGGAATCAGAAGGGACATCTCAGCATGAAAATCCACGAATATCAGGCGAAGCGGCTGCTCGCCAAGCACGGCTTGAGTGTGCCCACAGGGCATGTCTGCACCACCCCAGACGAGGCAGTCAAGGCCTACGAGTCCTTGCCCACGAGCCTTTGCGTGGTCAAAGCCCAGATCCATGCGGGAGGCCGTGGCAAGGGGGGAGGGGTCAAGCTGGTGCGCAATGCAGCTGAGGCAAGGGAGGCAGCCGAGAACATCTTGGGTATGAATCTCAAGACCCATCAGACCGGTCCGGAAGGCCAACTCGTGCGCACGATCTGGGTCGAAGCAGGATCTGACATAGCCAAGGAGTACTACATCGGTATCGCGATCGATCGTGAGCTGTGTACGCCTGTGATGATGGCTTCCAGTGAAGGTGGCATGGAGATCGAGCAGGTGGCCGCTGAGTCGCCCGAAAAAATTCTCAAGGCGCCCTTTTCTCCCAGTGAGGGCTTGGGCCGCAGGGAAGCGGAACGTCTGGCAAAGGGCATAGGTATTCCTCTGGATCTCCTGGGTCAGGCGACTGATTACCTTGTGGGTCTGGCAAGAGTCTTCTGCGAGCTCGATTGTTCACTGGCGGAGATCAATCCGCTGGTGAGTACAACTGATGGACAGGTTCTTGCCCTTGACGCCAAGATCAACTTTGATCCCAACGCTCTCTTCCGGCATCCGGAAGTTGAAGCTCTGCGGGATCTGAACGAGGAGGACCCGGCGGAAGTCCAAGCCAGCAAGTTTGATCTCTCCTACATCACTTTGGACGGAACAATTGGCTGCATGGTCAATGGTGCCGGCCTGGCCATGTCCACCATGGATGTGATTCAACTGTACGGCAGCGAGCCCGCCAACTTTCTGGATGTGGGTGGCGGAGCCACAAAAGACAAGGTCAGCGAGGCCTTCAAGATCATTCTTGCCGATCACAAGGTCGCGGGTGTCCTGGTCAATATCTTCGGGGGCATCATGCGCTGCGACGTGATTGCCAATGGGGTCGTCGAAGCGGTCAAGCAGGTGCAGCTCAGCGTGCCTCTGGTCGTGCGTCTGGAGGGCACCAATGTGAAGCAAGGACGCGACATCCTCGAGGGGTCCGGGCTGCCGATCATTACCGCCAGCGATCTGGATGATGCGGCGAAGAAGATCTGCCAAGCGGTCAAGACTGTAGCAGGAGACAACTCATGAGCATTTTCGTCAACCAGGACACAAGAGTCATCTGCCAGGGTTTCACTGGCAAGACCGGTACTTTCCATTCCGAACAGGCCATCGAATACGGGACCCGCATGGTGGGGGGTGTGAACCCCAGGAAAGCAGGCCAGGAGCACTTGGGTCTGCCGGTTTTCGGTTCCGTGCTCGATGCTCGCGAGGCCACGGGGGCCAATGCCAGCGTGATCTATGTGCCGCCGCCTTTTGCAGCCGGCGCAATCATCGAGGCCATTGAGGCGGAGATGCCCCTGATCTGCGCCATAACCGAGGGCGTACCAGTGCTTGACATGGTGCGAGTGCGCGAGGCTCTGGTGGGCTCCACGACGCGTCTGATCGGTCCCAATTGTCCTGGTGTGATCACGCCAGGAGAGTGCAAGATCGGCATCATGCCTGGTTACATCCACCTGCCCGGGCGCGTGGGGGTCATCAGTCGCTCGGGCACTCTGACCTATGAAGCGGTGTGGCAACTGACCACCCGAGGTATTGGACAGTCCACTTGCATTGGTATCGGTGGCGATCCGATCAACGGCACGAACTTCATCGACTGTCTGGAAGCCTTTCAAGCGGACCCTGATACGGACGCAATGATCATGATTGGTGAGATCGGTGGTTCCGCCGAGGAAGCTGCTGCGGAGTACATCAAAGCCCATGTGACCAAGCCCGTGGTGAGCTTCATTGCGGGGCGTACAGCGCCTCCTGGCAAACGCATGGGACACGCGGGTGCGATCATCGCCGGCGGCAAGGGCACGGCCCAGGAAAAGGTGCGCGCTCTGGAAGCGGCCGGTGCCGTAGTCAGCGAGAGCCCCGCCAAGCTGGGCGAGCTGATGGAGAAGAGCCTGGCGGACGCGGGCTTACTGGAAGGCTGCAAGGCCTGAGTTCAGTTCATTCTTGAATAGGATCCAGCTCTAGTCTTTCGTAACGATTGGCAGGGTTGCGTCCCCCGCAGCAGCGGGCAGTCCAAGTGCTTCCGAGACGCTGACCCATTTCCATGGATAGGGCTGCGGCCCAGCCGTGTCATCCGCCGCGCCAGCCCCTCCGTAGCCCAGGGCATTCAAGGCCCCCTCTACATCGACATCGTCCGGCGCGCCATAGGGCTCGGTCACCCAGGGCTTGCGCTCCGCCAGTGCCGACAGTAAACGGTGGGCGATTCTGGGGCGTGTGGCGAGCAGGTTGATTTCCTCTGCGCTGTCCTGGGCCAGATTGAACAACTCTGAAGACTCTGGCTGGTGGGGACGCCAGTACAGCTTCCAGGGATACTCGACCCAGACGAATTGGAAGGCCGCATCAGGTCGCCGGCGCACCATGGATGCGTTGCCGTCGTAACCGTTGATCTGGTCCGCGTAAGCCGCACGCGGTGAAAAGTTGCCGACCGTATTGCGGTAGGCGTCGCTGCCTTCCCAGAGGGGAGCGAGATCAAGGCCGTCGATGCCTTCTGGTACTGGCAAGCCAAGCAACTGGGTCAGGGTGGGCAGCAGGTCCACTGTACGCACCAATTGAGTTACACGTTTGAGTTGGGGTACCCCGGGTCCGGCCAGGATCAGGGGCACATTGATCTGTTCCCCATAGAGCATGCGGTGAGCGCCCCAGCCGTGTCGTGCCATGCCGTCTTCGAGGCCTTCGCCGTGGTCACTGGTGAGGGCCACGATCAGCCCTGCTTCCCCGGCCAGGGGACGCAGTTCTTCCAGAAGGCGTGCGATCTGCAGGTCCAGGTACTCGACCTCTCGCGCGTACAGACGGATCGGATGGTAGGCCCCCTGCCCGTCCTGTGGAATGCCTTCCATGAAGCTGGCCGGGGGCGTCAGGGTCGGGTCATGGGGATCCCAGAGGTGCACCCAAAGCATGAAGGGTCGGTCGGCTTCAGCAGCCCAGGCCAGGGTCCTGTCGACTGTCTCATCGCTTCGTCGCTGGAGGTTCTTGACATCCCAGGTGGTCTTGCCGGTCTCATCGATGCGGGCTTCGCCCTCGAAGGAATCAAAATGTTGGAAGCCCTGATCGAGGCCGAAGCGCCTGGATACAGGAAAGGCCGAATGAACCGCCGCTGTGTCCCAACCCCCTTGGTCGCACATTTCCGCCAGAGTCGTGGCAGCGGAGGGCAGCCGGTCGCCGCCCTTGCCAGCCAGGACGCGCAGGCCGTGGCCGGGGCCGTACAAGCCCGTGAAGATCGATGCATGGGCAACAGGGGTCACCGCCGATGAGGCCAGTGCGTGTTCGAACAGGACTCCGGACTGGGCCAGGCCGTCAAGGGCCGGGGGGCGGCTGCGTTTGGACCCGTAGCATGAGAGGTAGTCGGCTCGTGTGGTGTCGAGGGTGATTACGAGCAGGCTGGGCTGCGTAGGCTCCTGGCTGCAACTGGCGAGGCCGAGCAGCAGAGATAACAGGGCCGTGGACTGGAGCGGAGGTCGGGGAATCATGAGGTTCAATATGGTGTGTTCTCAGGGGCGAGGATAGCGTTCCAAAATCAGGAATTGTCCGGGGCCATAGCGCTCCTGATCGAGATTCAGCACGGTCACATGAGAGGGAGGTGTGCCGCGCTGACGCAAGCTGAGCTCATCGATGATCGAGACACGCCCGTAGGTGGGAGACTCTGGTGCAAAGTAGCTCGCCGGGGCATAACGGTCATGACCAGGGGAGCGCCGGCCAGGTACCTGGGGAAAGTCGCCGACATCGCGTCTGGTAAGTCCGAACTGATCAAAAACGGTGCGCTTGGACGCCCAACCAAGGGCGCCGATGGCCCCCGCGACGAGGCTGGCGTCAGCCGCGGTGTTGTCCGCCACCGCTTCACCCAGGCGTTTCCATTGGCGCGCCCGTGCGGTCATGTCCAGCCACTGTTCACGTTCTGTGCGAAACAGGATCACGCCCTTGGCGCTGGTGGCGTTGAAGCGAAAGAAGCATTTCTCGCGCAGGGACTGGGGCAGCACGTGCAGGTCCCAGGCGGGGATCAGATTGCTGGCTGGGATCAGCAGGGCCAGGATCAGGGCCACATGTGCGCGCTTGGGGCTGTCCTCGGCCAGGGCTTGCAGGCCCTTGGCAAGCAACACTGCACCAAAGGGCCAGAGGGGCAGCAGGAATCGGTGGAAACACATGAAGTCTCCGCCCACCAGCAGGGCATAGGCTGGCGCCGCTGCGAAGACCAGGAGCGCCACAAAGCTCGGGCGTTCCAGGGTGCGCCTGCCCATGATCAGGGGCAGCGCGAGAGCCAGTAGAAGCCCCGGATAGGTGAGGAAAGCGTGACCCACATAGCGCGCACCTCGTTCAATGACAAAGGGGCTCAATCCGATCTTGGCCCGCGCTGTGTTGGGCAGCCAGTCTCCGTGGTAGCCCAGCCGAAAAGCGGTCAGGGCCAAGAATGCCAGCAGCGGCAAGCCGGCCGCGAGCCGCGCGGCCTTCATCAAGCAGGGATCCTTGCGCAGACGCGCTAGCACAATCGCGCTGCCCGCCAAGAGAAAAACCCACAGGTGTCCGTCCGCCCGCAGCAGTACCAGTCCCACACCTGCCAGGCCCGCGCCCCAGCCATCATGGATGTCTACATTTGTGAGCAAGCGGCTGTACATGAGCCAAAGGCAGAGCAGGGCGGCCATGCTGCCCATGCCCCCCGTGGACCAGACCGCCAAGGGAACCGCGGCGGCCACGAAGAGCACGCCCCCCAGGCGCGCCACCGGATGGCTGACCAGATGACGGCTGATCAGGTGCGTAACGCTCATCACCAGTGCTGCGCCGCAGAGGGCGCTGATCCAAGGTGCGATGGTTTCCACTGGCGCACCCAGTGCCTGGATCAGGGCGCTGATCAGCACCCAGCCGAATTCGCTGTAGCCTTCCACAGGAGAGGGCTCGCCCGGATTCCAGGCAAGACCCAGGCCCTGCGCCAGGTTGCGACCATAGCGGAACGAGATATAGGCGTCATCGCACAGGAACCAGAAGCGCGCCACCAGGGGCACGAAAATCCCCAGGGCCAGCAGTTGCCAGAGCAGGCAGCTGGATTGCCCTGCTGGGCTGCCGGGGCTGGGCTCGGCTCGATTCTCGTTTTGGGAGTGCATGGGGGCTGGGACTCTTCTCTACGGCAGGTTTGGGCCCTGGGTTGACCTTCCCTGGGGGAATCCGGTGCTGACTTCTTGAGGGCGATCAGTCCAGGAGGCCCAGGGCTTGCAGTTGCTTCTCAGCCTGGGGTGCCCAGCCCCGGTTGGCGATGGGGCTGGCGGGGGAGGGGTGCAGAAGGGTGCCGACGGGAGGACCGTCATTCCCCAGGGCACGTCGGGCGGCGGACTCCGCAACCCGGCCGATGCCAATCACCCTGGACGGGTCAAGCGCTTCCACCATGCGCACCAAGCTGGCGTCGCAGACCTCCTCCAGGGCGGCTCTCTCGTCGGCTGGTAATTTGTCCGGGGTACGGTTGCGCCCTGACTCTTCCAGGAAGGCCAGGGGGCACCAGTTCCAGACAAAAAAACGCTGGGCGAAGTCCTCCGGTGTGGCGAAGCGATCTTGGGCCCAAGACCAGAGTCGCGCGCCGCTGACCTCGCGGCGCTGGCAGTCAAAACCCTGGATCGGGCGCTTGGGGTGTTGTTCTTTGGGGGGCTCCACAGGCGCTTCTACGCCGAGCCAATCCCGTGCGCTCGAGACTTCTCCGAAGGGCACGCCTGTTTGGGCCATGCCCCAGGGTCCCGGGTTCATGCCCAGCAACAACGCTGGGGGCTGGGGTGACCACATGCGCTCGAAGTATCGGGCCAGGGGAGCGCGTGCGTAAACAAGAGGGTTGTAGACGCAGGTCACCGGGGGCTCGAAGGAGAGCGCATCCACCGCGGCGGCTAGCTCATCGACCAGGCACATGGGATCCATGGGCAGCATGATCTGGGCTAGGGGGCGGTGATTGCAACCTTGCTTGGGATTCCGGTGCGAGCCAGGCCCGGTCGCCCAGGTCCCCGCTCCTTGCGCAGGCCCTGGCCCGGGTTCTAGGTTGGGGTTGTGAGTGATAGCATCAAGACCTGGCAGCGAGCTTTGACCAAGGACGGTTCCCGGACCCTCTTGGATCCCGAGGGGCTCGCCTGCCATTCCTGGGAAGGGGCCTGGCAGCAGGCGGTGGATCGCTATGCAGGTGGCGTTGAATTCAGCGAGCGCGGGGATGCCGTGGTGCGTCTGCTCGATGTGGGCGTGGGCCTTGGCTTGAACATGGCTGCGGCACTGGCGGCAGTGGAGGGTAGCGAGCGCTGCCTTGAGGTGACCGGGCTAGAACTCCACCTGGAGCCCCTTCAATTGGCGATCGCCGAGTCGGAGCCCTTGGCAGGTCCTTGGCATCGGGCGGTGGGCGAGGCACTCAAGGCCGCCCTGGATCTGGTCCAGCAGGATCCAGAACGAGCGGATCAGGAGGGCGTGTCTCTGGGGCAGCGCAGTCGTCTCTGGCTACGGCTTGGGGATGCCCGCAAGACCATTCGGGCCCTGGCCCCCGAGCGCCGCTTCGACGCGGTTTTCATGGATCCCTTCGCACCCGCTGATCAATCGGACCTCTGGCAGGGGGACTTTCTGCAGGCCATCGCAGAACGCATGGATCCCGGCTCGCGGCTGGTGACCTATTGTGCTGCCAGCGCCATGCGTGCGGATTTGCTGCGGGCTGGGCTGCTCGTGGGCCGTTTGGGACGGGTGGGACGCAAGGCTGAGGGCACCGTGGCGGCGCCCCATCCTGCCGACCTGCCCCCCCTGCCGCCCCGTGCCCTGAGGCGCTTGCGCCAGCGGGCGGCGGATCCTGTGTCCGAATGTATACCGGACGACTCGCAATGACCCTGCGGGGAACTCCCACGGGTGGATTTTGTATTCCATGCACCAAGATCATGGTGCGGATTCTCTATCCTTGAGACCCCTGAAACGGGCCCCAGGCCCAAGTCAAGAGATACCCAGAATGTTGACCCTTCCCTTTGCCCTTGGTGGAGTCCCCGAGTGGACGATCATTTTGCTCGTGGTCCTGCTGCTCTTTGGCGGCCGCAAGCTGCCCCAGCTGGCGCGCTCCATGGGCAGTAGTATCACCCAGTTCAAGAAAGGCCTCAAAGAAGAGGTGAAAGACGAGCCCGGGGAGATCGAGGAGTCCAAGGACGAGGACGCGTGAGGGTCCGGGGCTCTAGGTCCCGAACCTTGACTACTCGTGCGTTTCGGTCCACGGGCACGGAAAGGTCACCCTGCATTGAACCCATGACTGCTCCCTTCCATGCAATCAGTGGCGTGCTGTTGTGCGGCGGTGCGAGCCAACGCATGGGCAGTGACAAGGCTCTCTTGCGCCTGGAGGGCGAGGCTCTGCTTGATCGGGGCATCGCAGCCCTTGCTTCTCTGGCCGGTGAGGTCTTGATCGCTCCTGGGAGTCGCTCCCGTTATGGGGATCGGGGACTGCCGGAGGCGTTGGATTCGGAGCCTGGTCAGGGTCCCGCTGCGGGGATTCTGGCGGGCCTGGCCGCGGCCGCAGAAGAGCGCGTGTTGTTCGTGGCGGTGGATTTGCCTCACCTGAAGGATTGTCCCCTGCGCGAGTTGGTGCAATTGGCTGTGGATCAGGACGCTGATGTCGCCTTGTTGGACGATGGGCGCGAGCGACCGCCCTTGGTGCTCTGCGTACATCGGCGTGTGCGTGCAGCTTTCGAGCGGGACTATGCCGCTGGAGCGCGACGGATCATTGACCTCACGAAGGGAAAGACGATCGTGCGCCTGAGGGTGGATCCGGAAATGGCTGTGAATTGGAACAGACCCGAAGATCTGGACTTGGGAGTGGCGCTTCGGGATTCAGCCCCTCGGGGGGAGCGTACATGAGTCCTTCCCCCAGCCTGCTGGAAATGGTCGCGCCTATCGAGCAGGACCTGCACGCCATGAGAGAAGCCCTGGCTGCGGAGTTGGTCACGGACGATCCGGCGGTAGAGGAAATGGTGGCTCACCTGAGCCGTTTCCAGGGCAAGCAACTGCGAGCCAGTCTGCTCTTGCTGGTGGCCCGGGCCAGTGGCAATCAGTCGCAGGAGCTGCCCGTGGTGGCGGCCGTGGTTGAGTTGATTCACCTGGCGACCCTGGTGCATGACGATGTGCTCGACGGGGCGGAGATTCGGCGTCAACTGCCAAGCATCAATACCGCCTGGGACAATCAAGTCGCGGTGCTGCTGGGGGATTGGCTCTACTCCCGTGCCTTTGCCCGTTCCACAGGCCTGACTTTTCCCCTCGCCAGCCAGATTCTGGCGCACACCACCCAGGCGATCTGCGTGGGTGAAATCCGTCAGGCCATGGGGCGGCATCGTTTTGATGCCACGCCCGAGGAATATGAGCGCATCGCCTTGGCCAAGACCGGGGTGCTCTATGGGGCCGCAGCGGAGCTTGGCGTGCGCTACGGGCGTGAGGGCCAAGAGGAGTTGGGTGGCAAGATGCGCTTGATGGGTCAGGACTTGGGGCTGGCCTTTCAGATTGCCGACGATCTGCTCGATTTAGAGGGTGAGCAAGCGATGGTGGGCAAAAGCGTGGGTACTGATATTGATGATGGCAAGGTCACTCTGCCGGTGCTTTACGCCTGGCAGGCCGCAGATTCTGATGGTCGAAGGGCGATCGAAGCAGCCTACCTCGACCCCGATTGCAGTGACCGTCGCGCTGCTCTGTTCGTAGCATGTGATCTCAACCAGGGTTGTCGGCGTGCACGCGCCCGGGCCGATGAGTTGATCGCTCGGGCCCAGGATCGCTTGCTGCAGCTGCCCTCTGGCGAAGTACGGCACTCTCTTGAGCGTCTGCTCCAATTCACGCTTGATCGTAATTCTTGAATTTCTCCATGTTGCGTACAGCCTTAGTTGTGTGTCTGTTGTCGTGTTTCCTGGCTGGTTGTGGTCGTGATTCCACGGCCACGATTGAAGCTCGTCGAGTGGCTCCCGCGGCTTCCTTGCCCGTGATCGTAGGGGCCACCTCGGACCAGCGCTTCGGCCCGTCCCAGCGGTCTGGGTCTGCTGCTCAGAAAGCGAGCGACAGCTTGGTTTATGACCTGCCGCCGGGCTGGAAGGCACTGCCCGCGAAGGAGCCACGGCTCTTCAATCTTGAAGTCGCCGGTGCTCAGAACTGCAACGCCTACTTGGTGATGTTGCCCGGAGCCGGTGGGGGCTTGGAGGCCAACATTGAGCGCTGGCAGGAGCAGATGGGTAGCGAGGCTGAACCCGCCGCCGAGGTGGTGGAGCGGCGCCAGGTCTTGTTGCTGGGGGGGCAGGCGACCCTGGTTGTGATCGATGGGCACTACCGCGGCATGGGGGAAGCGGATCTTGCTGACGCACGCATGGTGGGTGCGATCTTGCCGGCACCCGAATTCACTCTTTTTGCCAAGATGACTGGGCCCCGGGCCTTGGTGGAGTCCGAAACCGAGGCCTTTGAGGCCTGGTGCGCATCCTTGGGCCTGAGTCCGGAGCTACAGCCCAAGCCCGTGGCCTCTCTGCCCAGCCCCCCGAATGGCGGTGCCGGGGGCGGCCCTGGATTCACCTGGGACGCGCCCGAGGGCTGGCGTGACCTAGGTCCTCGCAGCATGCGACTGGCGAGCTTTGCAGTGGGTGAACATTGTGAGTGCTCGATCAGTACAGCGGGTGGCTCGCCAGAGGCCAATGCGGATCGCTGGCTGGGCCAGATGGGTGCAAGTCCTCTGGGGGCAGAGGGCTTTGGGAATCTGGCGCGCATGTCAACGGGTCTGGGCGAGGCGGTGCTGGTGCAGGCGGATGGCGATTGGCGTGGCATGAGTGGAGAGACCATTGAGGGCGCGCGCCTTGTCGGTGCGATTCTGCCTCTGCCGCGCACCAATGTCTTCGTCAAGCTCTGGGGGCCCAAGGATGAGGTTGCCGCGGCTGAAGAAGCCTTCGAACAACTGACCCGTAGTCTGCGTATGGGGGGCAAGTAATGTTTGCTCTGATCGACCTTCACTCCTTGGATGGAACCATTCCGTTTTGGGGTTGCATGGGGCTGCTCCTCATCGCGGGGCTCGCCAACCGAGGGTTGGGCAAGTCCTTGATGGAGATTCTCGGATCTTTCCACCTTGCCGTTGCGTGTCTCTTTGGGCTCTTCTTGATTTCCTATTTCGGCACGGAGGCTCAGGTTGAAATGGGTCTCTTCGCGGCCACGCAGAAGTACTTTGAATCTTGGCTGCTGACTGAACGGTTTGGGACGCCCTTTGAGTTTGTGATCGCCGTGCCACTGCCTGGAGGCCAGCTCTTGATGAGTCTCCTGGCTCTCAATCTCATGGCGGGAGGTTTGGTGCGGGTGGGCAGGAGCCTGCTGTCAGCTCAGAACAAGCGGCGCAAGGTTCTCTTGGGTGCGCTCATGGTGACCCATGTGGGAGTGATCGTGCTTCTGGCAGCTGGCCTCGTCAAGTTGCACTTCTCGGAGACGGGGCATGTGACTCTCTATGAGGGCGAATCCGCCACGGAGTTTGTCAGCTTCCACGAGTGGGAGGTGGTGATTCATGATGCAGCGAGTGAGACCGAGGTGGAGGAGTGGATCATCCCGGAATCCGATTTTGCAGACTTGGAAGCCGACTCGCGTACATTCAGTGCGCCGGGACTGCCCTTCGAATTGGTGCTTGAGCATTATGCGGTCAATGCCAGGCCCGAGGTCGCGGGGGGCAGGGTCCCGATCGCTGCGGACAGCCCCACCAATGATGGCTGGGTGTTGGCGCCCAAGGAGCGCGAACCCGAGAACGAGCGCAACGTGGCGGGCCTGCTGGCCAAGATCAGGCCCACTGATTCCGCGCTCACCATTCCCGCGATCCTCTCAGGGTTCGAGCGTTACCCTTTCACCTTCAATGCGGGGGGCAAGGACTGGGCCGTCGGTCTGCGCCACAGGCGTTTCTCCCTGCCAGGGGAGATCAAGTTGCTCGACTTTCACCGGGAACTGCACCCCGGCACAGGAATGCCGCGGGTGTTTCGGTCAGATGTGGAGTGGACGGCGGCTGGTTCCGGCGCCCCTCCTGAGAATATTCGAATTGAAATGAATGAGCCCCTGCGCCGAGATGGGCATGCGCTCTTTCAGGCCAATTGGGGTCCACAGAATGACCCCAATGCCCAGCGTTTCTACAGCCAACTGGAAGTTGCCCGCAATCCCTCCGATCACTGGCCCACAGTGGCGGTGATTATCATCGGGCTCTCCTTGTCCTTGGCCCTTGGGTTGCGTCTTATGGCGTACATGCGTCAGCAAGCGAGCCGTCGCTTGCGGGAGCAAAAACCGTGATCAGAATTATCATGTTTCAGACCTTGAAGCTTGTCTTGCTCGGGCTCTGCGTGGGTTGGTGTGTGCCCCTGCAAGCTCAGGTTACGCAACAGGATTCCATTCCATCGCGTTCGTTCGATTGGTCACCAGAGTTGATCGCGATCGCGGAGGGCTTGCCTATTCAGCATGGGGGGCGTGTCAAGCCCTTGCGGACTTGGGCCGACTTCAAGCTCCTGGCACTCTCTTCCGGGCGTAAGGTCAAGATCGAGCAGGAGGGCGAGACAGTCAAGATCGACGCTGTGGCCTGGGTCTTGGATTGCATGTTCTTCCCCGAGTTGGCCATGACCTACCCGGTCTTGATCTGCGATGACACCAGTGTGCTGCGCGCGGTTGGCATGGACCTTGAGGATCATGGCCGCCGCGACCGTTTCAGCTTGCAGGAATTGCAAGGGGTGACTGTGAGACTCATGCAGAGTGCCCAGCGTATTCAGGCCATGGACGAGGGTGAGCGTGCACGTGAGGAGACGCAGACTCTTGACTTTGCGCTGCGCCTGCGCACATTGCAGGGCCTGCACAGACTTCTGGCACCTGTGCGTGCGGAAATCTCCGCACCACCGGGATCAGCCGTGGAGGAGTGGGCTGTTGCAGGCAAGCTGAACCTGGTGACTGTGCTGGCGAATCTTGAGGGGGTCCGGGAGGCCCTGCAGTCCGCAGGAGAAGACGGTCAGCGTGTGGCGTCAGATCTTGGAGAGGCATTGGAAGCAGCATCTTTGTCTGGATCCTCTGAATTGTCCCTGGTGCCCCCGGCCGGAACGCGCACAGACGACGAGGAATGGTTGGATCTGGGCGAGGCCCTGGCTGCTATTCTGACTGAAGACCACACCACCAGCCGTGAGGTCCTGGTGGCGTTGAGAACTGCTCAGGATGCGGCCACCGCTGGCCACGTGGACGACTTGCAAGTCGCTCTGGTACGCCTGGTTGAAGTGACTTCACGGCGAGCGGAGGCGCGCGGGGAATTGCGGAGCGTGGCCTCGGAGGTCTCTTTCCGGAATGCTGGGCTTTTCACTTGGGCCCTCGTCTTGTTCATCGTGGCTTTCCTGAGTGGGGTTCTGGCTCTCCTGCCTGGTACCCGTTGGCTGGGGTGGTCTACTTGGGGGTCGTTGGCAGGGGGCGCCGGAGCCTTGCTGATTGGGATCAGCTGGCGTTGTTGGATCAACGAGCGACCACCAATCACCACCCTTTATGAAACCGCCCCATTCATCGGTGTTTGTGGCGTACTCTTGTCTATGGGCGTGGCGCGGATTCAACGTCAGCGGGCACTCTTGCCCTTGGGAGCCGTGTTCGGTGTGGCGATCATGTTCCTTGCGCTGCGCCTGGAACAGTTGGATGCGGTTTCAACGGGGGACTCCATCAAGAACCTGGCCGCTGTGTTGGACACCAACTTCTGGTTGTCCACCCATGTGACAACGATCACCTTCGGTTATTGCGCGGGCCTCTTTGCCTGGGCATTGGCGGCCACCTGGGTGCTCGCATTGCCCCTGGTCCGAGCCCGCCGGACACGGCACGGTGCAAGCGCTGCGGGCTGGCATCGCGCCCTGACCCGTTCAATCTACGGAGTCGTGGCCTTCGGTCTCATGTTCTCATTGGTGGGGACGATTCTGGGGGGCATCTGGGCAAACTACTCCTGGGGTCGGTTCTGGGGTTGGGATCCGAAGGAGAATGGCGCTCTGGTGATCGTGCTCTGGCAGTTGGTCATCTTGCATGCGCGCCAAGGAGGCCTGATCAAGGACCTGGGCCTGGCCTTGACCACTGTGGCCCTTGGTAGCGTAGTGGTTTTCTCCTGGTTCGGCGTCAATCAGCTGGGTGTCGGGCTGCACTCCTATGGATTCACAACGGGGGCTGCAACGGCCATGACGATCTGGCACAGCTTGAACTTGGCGCTGATTCTGTGGGGACTGGCTTGGTGGTTTGTGGCCTACATGAAGGGATCTTCGAGCGGGAAGGGTGCGGCTTGAGAGCGATGTTTTAAGATTAGAACTTGAGTCAGGAAAATGATGGAGACCCAAATCCTTGATGGAAAAGCCACTGCACTCGCGATTCGAGCGGAGCTGGCCAAGGCTACCGCGAAGCTCAAGCCTCACAATGTGAAGCCCGGCCTGGTGGTGATCCTGGTGGGAGAAGATCCTGCCAGTCAGGTCTATGTGCGGAACAAGGACCGGGCTGCCAGCGGGGCAGGCTTCGAGGTGAATACGATTCGCCTGCCAGAGACGGTCTCTCAGCAAGCCCTTGAAGCTGAAGTAGAGAGACTCAATCAGGATCCCAATGTGCACGGGATCTTGGTGCAGTTGCCTCTCCCCGGAACGCTGGACGCCGGGGCAGTAGTGGATTGTCTCGATCCTGCCAAGGATGTGGATGGGTTGTCTCCCCGTTCGGTTGCGGCCTGGACCCTGGGCCGTCCTGGCCACAAGCCTTGTACTCCCGCCGGTTGTATTGAGTTGCTAGATCGTCATTCCATCGACATCAGCGGCCAGCACATGGTGATTGTCGGGCGTTCCATGCTTGTGGGCAAGCCCCTTGCGGCCCTGGCCATGGGGCGCAACGCCACCGTCACGGTCTGTCACTCTCGAACTCAGGATCTTGCGGTGCATTGCCGTCAGGCCGATGTGCTGGTGGCCGCTGTGGGTCGGGCCAAGCTGATTCAAGGTGACTGGGTGCGGTCCGGAGCGATTGTGTTGGATGTGGGGATCAATCGTGGTGAGGACGGCAAGCTTGTCGGGGATGCTGATCAGGATGGAATGATGGGGCGCGCAAGCGCCCTCACTCCGGTGCCCGGCGGTATCGGGCCCATGACCATAGCCATGTTGATCAGGAATACCTTCTGTGGCGCAGCCCGGAGTGTTGGATTGGACCCGGAGGTCCTGTTGGCGGAAGCGGCGGCATGTACCGAGGGCGCGGAGGCCTAGCGCATGTCCTTTGAAGGAGCCGGAGGCCACGGGGGCCCTCAGATCGGATTTCCCCCTCTGACCCCTGGGGTGCGCCGGCTGTTGATCGTGATGGTGGCAGTCTATGTGCTCTACCTGATCGCGACTTTTGCACCTGTCCTGCGCGAAGGTGTCCCTACCTGGCTTGGACTTGATGCCAACCGTTGGGGTTCCATGGCCCCCTTCTTTCCCTTCTGGCAGTTGGGCACCTACATGTTCCTGCATTCCGACATGGGGTTGAGCCACATACTGTTCAACATGCTCGGGCTGTACTTTTTTGGCACCATGCTTGAAGGGTCGATCGGTGCCCGCAGGTTGTACACCCAGTTCTTTTTGGCCGGAGTGATCGGAGCCTTGGTGCATCTGTTTGCGGTTTGGGTTTCGGCTGGCAGTCGTCCGGTGGTGGGGGCATCCGGCGCGGTACTTGGAATTGTGGTCAGCTGTGCGGTGATGCACCCCAAGCGCATGGTGTTGGTGCTCTTCATCCCCGTGCAGTTGTGGGTCCTGGCGACCATCGTGATTGCCGGAGATCTGCTGGGGGTGCTGGTGCAATTGCGTGACGGGGGTTCCGATGGTGTGGCTCATTGGGTGCATTTGGGAGGAGCGGCCTGGGGAGCGCTGGCGGCTTGGCGCGGCTGGCTGTCCTTCGACCCCCTGAATCGATTGCAGGCGCGTTGGGCCGCACGCAAGGTAGAAGTGCAGATGGTGGAGGAAGCTGAACTCGATCGGCTGTTGCAGAAAATCCAGCGGGAAGGGATAAGCTCGCTCTCGCGCAGCGAACGCTCCATGCTCAAGCGGGCCTCCGCGCGCCGCAAGGGCTGAGGACGCTTGCGTCGCCGGGCCAGGCGCGGTAGGAGTGGTACTCCTGGGATCTTGAGCCTGGGGGCGTTCATAGTACCCCCGGCAGGCGCTAGAATCGGGTTAAGCCCCAGTAGCGTCCCTTCTTGGTGCCCCGGGGCAGATTTCCCATGAAACCGAACCCGCGTCATTTCAGTTTGTTGTTGATCGTTTTCTGCACTTCCATGCTGGGGGCGCGTCCCGTTCTGGCTCCTCCTGGGGCTCAGGAGACTTTCAAGTCCAGTTTTGAATTGGCGCGTAAGGTGGGGGACAAGTCGCGCATGCGCCAGTTGGTCAAGGGGGACATGGATGGAGCGGTGGCTTTTATCCTTGAGGTTGCAGAGGGCATCGTGAACAACCCCAACGAATTGGTCTTCGAGCGCATGGAGGCTTTGCGCGAGACCTGGAAGGCGGAGGTGCGTACGGATTTTTGTGACAAGATGGAGACCTTCTTCTCAAGCCTGCCGGGGCCCCTCAAGCGCGATCGACGGCGCTTGCGTGTGAGCTATGACAAGCTTGCCGAGGAGTGGCAGGCCAACGTTGCCGGCAGCAGGGATCGTGGTGAATTCAACCGCATCGGGGGGGAGTTCACGGTTCTGGCGGATGCATTCGGAAAAATTCGGGATCGCTACTTCGAGTCCAATTCATGGCAGTATGTGGCGCTCTCCTACGACAGTGCCTACGAGAAGAACGGGCCAGACTACAAGGCAGCGGCCAAGGCCTATTCCAGGTGCATAGAGACACGCGATGAGATTGGACTGAAAGACACAGTTTTCAAGAGCTTTGCTGTGCGGCTGAAGGCCCTTGAAAAACTCGGTTATGGCAAGCCTCCAGAAGAGGGGTCGCCGGAAGCGCTCGCTGCTGCAGAGTTTTCCAAGCCGGTTGTGCTCAGCTCGAGCTTTGAGATGCTTGCCGAGATCGAATCCCTGCAGAGGCCCAACTACCGGCTCGATTCGCATTATGTGATCTGGCCCATGCTGGCCCTCAAAGGCGTGGATTCCACTTCGAAATTCGCGCGCATGGAGGGAGGCCCCACTGCGATTCGCACAAAGGCCGCCGAAGTCATGCTGGATACGGATGGGGATGGGGTCGGGGACCTTGAGATTCCCCTGCGTGGCAAGCCACAGGCAGTTGAGTTGCAGCTAGGGGATGGGGAGGCCAAGCGGGGTTGGGGTTTTCTGGCTGTCGTGGGTCACGAAAAACTGCAGTACCAAGGCCTCGAAATGAATGCAGCTATCCAAGACAAGTTTGCAGGCATCTACCTGGCTCCGGCTGGTTCTGCGCGCTACGACTTGGACGGTACGCCTCTGCGCATCATCGACGAGAATCTCAACGGGGTCTACGGGGACGTTCCTCTTTCCTGGGGAAGCATGGGTATCTCCACTGATCACTTTGAGCCAGAGGTGGATTCGATGGTCATCGGTGAGGGCAAACGAGCCGTGCCCTACAGCGAGTACGTCAAGGTGGGGGAGGCGTGGTATCAGTTGGAGCCTCTCAACGGCGGTGCCCAGCTGCAGGCCACGCGAGTTCAGTTTCCCACTGGTGCGCTGACCCTCAGTTGGGGCAAGGGCCTCAAGCCCGACTTTCTGGTGGTCAAGGGGCGAGACCGTTTCGCGAACTGTTACTTTGATCTGACTTCCGCCAAGAAGGTTGAGGTCCCAGTGGGGCGTTACAGCATCAGCTATGGACGGTTGTCCAAAGGCAAACGCTTGCAGTCCATGAAGGCCTTGATCCTCGGAGACAACAACACCAAGGCATTTGATGTGTCCGCTGGCGAGACCGTCAAGGTTGAGGCAGGCGGTCCCTTCGACTTGGAGTTCGAGATTGAAAAGGGGGACGGCAAGTTCACGATTCCCGGGGGCAGCGTTGTAGTGGCAGGTAGGGCAGGCGAGCGCTATGAGCGCCTCTGGAACTGTGTGCTGAATCCTGCCGTATCCTGGCGTAAGGCTGGATCCAAACGTGGCAGCAAGGGGGATGCCATGGGGGTCCACATGGATCGTGAGGCCATGAGCAAGTTCGGCTACTCGGCGACCTGGTTTCCCAAGGATCTTGAACTGGACCTGCGCAAGGGGACTGAGGACTACGAGGTGCAATTATTAGTGAAGAAGAACAAGCTGTTTGGCAAGATCACCTCTTCTTGGCGTGATTGACCCAAGCTGGACCTTTGACAAGGATCCTGACATCTTGAGCCTGGCTTCCGGAGCACGGTTCTCACTCAGTCTCTCTTAGACCCCTCGACCGACCCAACCACCCGTGCTGGACCTCAAGTTCATCCGCCAGAACCCGGACCTGGTCCGGGCGGGCGCGACCAAGAAACACATCTCCTGCGAGATCGACCGCATCCTCGAACTCGACGCCGCCCATCGCGAACTGGGGGTCAATGTGGATCAGCTGCGTCAACGCCAGAAACAGGCGGGGGGCAAGATCGCCCAGGCCTCTCAAGAGGAGCGCGGCCAACTGGTGGCCGAGCAGAAGGAGCACAAGGCCGAACTCAAGGCCCTGGAAGAGCGCCAGCAGGGTCTTACCGGAGAACTGCAGGAACTCTTGTTGCGTGTGCCCATGCCTCCCGCGGCGGATGTTCCTGAGGGCAAGGACGACGAGGAAAACACCGAGGTCCGGCGCTGGGGTCAACCTACGAGTTTTGAGTTCGAGGCCCGTTCCCATCAGGACCTGGGGGAAATGCACGGCTGGATTGATGTGGAGCGGGGCGCGCGACTGGCGGGCAGCCGCAACTACCTGCTCAAGGGTGACCTGGTGTTGCTTGAATCGGCGGTGATGCGCCTTGCCTTGGACCAGATGGTGGAGCGCGGATTCATGCCAGTGACCGTGCCGACCCTGGTGCGTACGGAAGCAATGCGCGGTACCGGCTATTTCCCTGGAGGCGAGGATCAGGCCTATCGCTGTGACGAGCGTGATGATCTCTGGTTGGTGGGCACCGCCGAGGTGCCCTTGACCGCCATGCACGCGGGAGAGATCCTCGATGGGGCCCAGCTGCCTCTAAAGTTTGTGGCCCATTCCAGTTGTTATCGCCGTGAGGCGGGCACCTATGGCAAGGACACTCGCGGTCTCTACAGAGTTCACCAGTTTCAGAAGGTCGAGCAGGTGATCATTGATGTGGCCGATGAGAAACGTTCTCTAGAGCATCACGCAGCGATCCTGGGCAACGCCGAGGCCTTGATGCAGTCCCTGGATCTGCCTTATCGCGTGGTCAATGTGTGCGGCGGGGACCTGGGTCAGGGGCAGGTGCAAAAGTTTGACATCGAGACCTGGATGCCCTCCAGGGACGGTTTTGGTGAAACCCATTCCGCCTCACGCTTCCACGATTTTCAGTCTCGTCGTTTGGACCTGCGCTACCGGGGCGAAGACGGCAAGGTTGAGCATTGTCACACCCTGAACAACACTGTGGCCGCCTCCACGCGCATGTTGATTGCGCTCATGGAGAATCACCAGAACGAGGATGGATCGGTGAATGTGCCTGAGCCCCTACGCCCCTACATGGGTAACCGGTCTGTCATTGGTGAACTCGGGCGGGGCTAGGTGAGGCGTGGCTGGGCCACGACTATTCGTCCTTGCGACCGCTCCCTTGGCCGCCGCTGCGTGCATCTCCCTCTCCGGGGAGGGGGCCGTCGAGGCCGCCGAGGCCCCCTCGGCCGCCCCCGGCAGCGCCGCCTGGCAAGCCTCCCTGGACTGGGTCGTTCGCGCCCCCTGCTGCCTCAGAGGGTGCGGGGATCGCAACCCGCGGGGTGTTCTCCTGGGCGATGCGCATGGTCTCGGGGAATCGCACGATGCGGGTGTAGGTCACAACTCTATCACCGGGGTTGGTGCGCACCAATTGCTCACGTAGGAGGCGTGGTGCAAGTTCCAGGGTGACTGATATCTTGATCCAGATCGGCAAGCCAGAGGTCTCCTCATCCCCTTCTTGGTTGCCCCAATCTTCGATGGGTTCTGCGTCGATTCCCTCTTCGTCATAGGCTTCGATTTCGATGCCCAAGACCCGATCGTGCAGGAACGTGTAACGACCACCTTCGAAGGGATCCTCATCGATACCCAGATCCTCCCGGCGGAAGAGTTCCAGGAACTCGTCGTATTCGGGGTTGGGTCGGGCCACGTATCCCACCTCGTTCATGTCTGCGCGCACAGCCCGCTGGTCAAAAACCTCCCACTCCTTGCCGTCTGTGGTGGTCACAAAGTCAATGCGGTCGGCGTCGAGGCCCAGTTCGACCCGATTGCGAATGCTGATCAGTTGATGATGAGGGCGATCGAGGATGCTCAAGCCCATCAGGTCGCGCTCGATCAAATCGACTATTGCCGGGCCCGCGAGCATGGTCTCCTGGGTGTTATGGATGTGGTCCCGGGTGGTGCGTACGGTGGTCAACATGCGCGTGATGCTGGTCAGCATGAGGGCCATGATCAAGAGGGCGACCAGTACTTCCACCATGGTGAAACCCCGGCGATTCTGGTGGCGGCCCATCACTTGCGACCTCCTGATGATGGGTCATTTCCGCCGCCTGCGCCAGCGCCAGAACCGTTGCCCAGATCTTCGCCGGGCAGGGCGGTGTTCTCCAGATCTTCCACCCCTTCCTCGTCTTCGGTCATGTAGACCTGACTCCAGGCGAACCAACGCTCGAACTCCACGAAGTTGTCCAGGTGTTCGAGTCCCGGCAGTGGGGGGAAGGAAACCCGGATGCGGATTTTCTCGAAGGGCTCTTCACTCTCTTCATCGATAAGGTCCGGATCCTCGTCCAACTCGCGCTCGCGATTGAAGGCCCAGTTATCGAAGCGCTCGGGACGCCAGTCGTCTGTTTCGTCCTCATAGCGCACCGGTTCCAACAGTTCGTCGCCCAGGGCCAACTCATAGGAATACGAGGGGCGCTCCTTGCTGGCAAAGGTTCCGTAGCGCAGGGTCTCCAGGTCTTCCGCCCAGAGGCCCGAAGCGATTTCCCCGAGCATTTCCATGCTCAGCTCACGGGCGATCTTGAGGCGCTGGGTATGGGCCGCGGTCTGGCTGGCGCCGTTCAGGGCCTGTACGGAAAAGGCCAGGCTGATGCCCACGATGGCGATCGTAATGGCGGCTTCGGCCAGGGTGAATCCTTCACGACGGCACGCTGGAGTTCTGGGTCTGAGGCACTTCAATTGAAATCCAGGTCCGTGGGATAGTCTCGGGCATAGATGCCCTCGTGGAAGCGAATCAAGCCAGTCAAGGGCAGCACTTCAAGAGTAAAGGCGACTTCGTAGAGCGGCTGAGAGAGCTGGATGATGTGGTCCGAAGCAGAGCCCAGTGGGTCAAAGCGAACTCGCACCAACTCCTCGCTGTAGATCGTGCCCGCCAGGGTTACGCTGTCAAATTCCACCCCGGGGCGCAGGGGTTCCCAGCTTGTGGCGTAGCGCAGATCTTCGTGGTCTACCCCTTCAATCCATGGCAGGCCATCCACTGAGAGGGGCGTGATCATGCGGTAGCGATGCTCCACCATGTCGTACTCGACGAAGTACTCGGCATTGCGCGAGACTGATTCGGAGCGAGCCCGCCGCAACACATCTGCCAACTCGCGTACGCTGGTGTTGAGTCGTTCCCGGGGCACCAGGGCATCGAAGGACACCGATACGGCGAATGACACCATGCCCATGATCAACAGCACGATCCCCAGCTCCAAGATGGTGAAGCCGGATTGCTGGTTTGATCTATAGGGCCGGACTTTCAAGCGTTTGCGCCACTGGCTATATCTGCTGGTCGCGGACCATAGAGTAAGTGATGTCTCGGTCCTCGCCTTCGCCACCGGGTTGCTGGTCACGCCCGAGGGTTCTTATCTCGTACTCGTTGCTGCCTCCGGAGGGGGGCAGGTACTCGTACTCGGCGCCCCAAGGATCCTTCGGAACTGTCCTTTGATTGAGGAACTGGCGACCGTTCTCGTCTGGATTGACAAGGTCTTCAAGGGAGTCCGGGAAGCGTCCGTTGCTGATCATGTATTGATCAAGAGCCTGTGCAATGGCCGGCAGGTCTGCTTTCGCCTTACCAGTCTTGGCGTCGGAAAGGCGGTCGAGGACCTTGGGCACGACTACAGTCGAGAGCAAGCCGATGATCAGGATGACCACCATCAGCTCGGCGATGGAAAAGCCTGCGTTCTTGTTGGCAACAGTGCTGGGGGTTCGGGTCTTCATGGCTGGTAGGGCGGGTTTGTTCCCGCTGGTTAGATTTGACCGATCTCAAGGATCGGTTGGACAATGGCATAGACGATGTAGCCTACAACTCCCGCCAGGAGAACGATCATAATCGGCTCCAGCAGGGCTGTCAGGCGTTCAGTGACCACATTGATCTCTTCGTCGTAAGCGACGGCGATGCGGTCAAGCATTTGTTCAAGGTCGCCGGACTGTTCGCCAACAGCGACCATGTAGCCCACCACGGAAGGGAAGGCGCCGGATTGCTTGAGTGGGCCTGAGATGTCCGCGCCCTCCACGACCCGTTGGGAAATGGTGGCAGTGGCGTCGCTGATCACTCGGTTGCCCACGACCTTCTCTGTGATTCCGAGGGATTGGATTACCGGTACGCCGGACTGCAGCAGGGTCGAGAGGGTGCGTGTGAAGCGTCCCACCGCCGCCTTGCGCAGCAATTCTCCTAGTACCGGCACCCGCAACAGGCTGCGGTCAATCCAAAGCTGTCCCGCATCGCTGGTGCGGTAGGTTCGTTCCACTGCGAAGGAGATCAGGCCGAAGCCGCCAATGATCGCCCACCACCAATTCTGCACCACATTGCTGACTGAGATCAGCACTCTTGTGGCGGGTGGAAGGGCCTTGCCTTGCTCTACTAGCATGGCGGTGATTTCGGGCACGACCTTTGCCATCAGGATCGTGACCACAATCATGCCGATTACGATCATCATGGCGGGGTAGGTCAGGGCGCCTACAATTTTGCGACGCATGGCCCTTTGCGCCTGCATGTAGTCCGCCAGGCGAGATAGAACGATGTCCAGGTTGCCTGCGGCTTGACCAGCCGAAACCATGTTGATGTACATCTCCGTAAACCAGCCGGGGTGCTGCCCAAGGGCGTCGGCCATGCTGGTTCCTTGCTGGATGCTTTCGCGGATCTGGCGCAGCATGGTCTCCATGCGCTTGTGCTCGGCTTGATCCACAAGGGCTGAAAGTGACTCGGTCAAAGGGATGCCAGATCCCAAAAGGGTTGCCAACTGGCGGGTCATTCCCAGGACCAGTTCGGTTTCCCTGGTGCTGGGGCCCTGGGCCGCGGAGCGGGCTTCCAGGATGCGGATGAGAAGCCCCGGTTGATCCCCCGATCCCCGTTTGCGTCGCTTGCCCCCGCGCGTCTCGGTCAGTTTGGTGACCAGCAGTTCTTTCTTACGAAGTTTCTGGCGCGCATCCCGTTCGGAGTCCGCATCCACAATTCCCTTGGACGTGACTCCTCCAGCGGCAAATGCGACGTATTCGTAAATGGGCATTGAGGAGATGGAGGTTGCTGGGCCAGTCTGTCGTTTCAGTTCGCTGGATTCAGTCCAGGTCGAGTTGGGTTACGCGCAGGACCTCGTCCGGGGTGGTCAGGCTATCGCGGATCTTCATGCGTCCGTCCTCTCGCAAGGTGATCAGGCCATGTTGGACCGCAGTACGCTTGATCTCCGTGGCGTTGCCTCCCTCCATGACCTTGGTTCGCAGCTCTTCTGAGACCGGCATGAATTCATAGATCGCGGTGCGGCCTGCGTAGCCCGACTGGAAGCACTCATCGCAGCCCTCCCCGTAGGTCATCTGGTTGTCCACTTCAGCGGGCTCAAGACCGACCTCCCGTAGTTTCGCGGCCCATTCATCGCTGCAGGGTCTGGTCACCAGACAGTGCGGGCAGACCGTCCGAACCAGGCGCTGGGCTATGATCAAGACGACTGATGACGCCACCAGATAGGGCTCGACGCCCTGATCGATCATGCGTGTGATGGTGGATGGCGCATCGTTGGTGTGCACGGTGGAGAACACCAGGTGACCGGTCAGGGCAGCACGAATCGCTACCTCGGCGGTCTCCAGGTCCCGAATCTCACCGACCATCATCACGTCTGGATCCTGGCGCAAGAAGGAGCGCAGCCCCGTGGCGAAGGTCAGTCCTTTCTTGGTATTGACCTGAACTTGTGAAACCCCTGCCAGGGCATACTCGACCGGATCTTCGATGGTCAGCACGTTCTTCTTCGTCGTGTCGATCTCGGACATGGACGCATAGAGCGTGGTGGTCTTGCCCGAGCCGGTAGGGCCGGTCACCAGGATGATCCCGTGGTTGTACGTCAGGTACTGTTCCAGCAGCTCGATGTTGTGCTCCGAGAGGCCGATCTCATGCAGCCGGTAGAGTTTCGCGGTCTTGTCCAGCAGACGCATCACAATGCGTTCACCATCGGTCGTAGGGATCGAGCTTAGACGCACATCGACCTCGCCGTCGCCCAGGCGAATCGTGGCTCGGCCATCCTGGGGCAGGCGCCGTTCGGCGATATCCATCTTGCCCATGACCTTGACGCGACTGATGATCGCATCCTGTACCCGACGGGGAATTGAATCCATGTCGTAGAGGATGCCGTCGATGCGGAAGCGCACCTGCATGCGATCCGCATAGGGCTGGAAGTGCACATCTGAGGCACGCAGTTTGAGTGCTTGAAACAAGATCGTGTTGACCAGCTTGATGATCGGTGCCTTGTTGGAGACATCGAGCACATCCTCCGCCTCGTCGATCTCCGCCGCCATGCTGCCAATGTCGGCGTCCTCCGAGACTGCGTCGAGGGCTTCGTCCACTCCGTCAGCCTTGTGCCGGTAGGCCCGGGCGATGAGATTTGTTATCTCAAGCCGTGGTGCGATGACTGCATCCACTTCCTGGCCCAGCAGAGCCGCCAGGTCGTCCATGGGGTTGGGGGTCAGGGGCTGGCAGGTGGCCACCTTGATGGTTCCGTCCTTGGGGCCTTCCAGGGCTATCAGGTTGTAGTTGCGGGCGAAGTGTACGGGCACGTTGTCCACGAAGCGGGTGGGGACTTTCGTGCCCTCCAGGCTCTTGCGGAACTCAAAGCCCAGTAGCTTGGCGTAGATCTGTAGCAGAGTGACCTCGTCGAGGTACTCGCGCTGCAGAATGCTGCGGTCCAGGGAATCCCCGCTGCGCGCCGATAGTTGGCGGCACTCTTCGAGGCGGTCGCGGGTGAGCCCCGCGTCAATGAGCATGTCGGAAATGCTGGCCATGTCGGGTAAGGCGCTCAGGCGCCAGTGTGGCTCGTGCCTGCTTCGTTTGAGTTTGTATCGCTCGTGTCCCTAGAAGACTCAATGGCATCCAGTACTTCGCCGGGGTTCATGCCGATTTCAGCCGCGTCGACTTCCTCGCCTGAGGTGGGCCGTTGGTAGAGGGGCAGGTCAAATCCCTCAAGGTCCACGCCATTGGTGTCCTCTTGGGTTCCGAAGTCCGGCTGAATCATTCGCATGCGGTCCAGTCCGATCGTGTCCGCTGCCTCCAGCTTCTTTCCGAAGCTGATTTCAGCCAGATCGGCGAAGTCTGCATCTTGCAGAATGTGGGGTGTAACGAAGAAGTAGAGCGCCGTGCGGTTCTCGGTGGTGGTGTCACGGCTGAACAGGCGGCCGACAAAGGGCAGGTCCCCCAGGAATGGGATCTGATCGCGGTTGTCCGAGCGGTTGTCGATCACGATTCCGCCGATCACCATTGTGTCCCCATCGGGGATGTTGACGGTGGTGTTGATCTTGCGTTCGACCTGTGGCGGAGGGATGGGGCCCGAGAACGAGCCCTGGAAGGTGGAGACCGAGAGGTACAGCTCCAGGCGCAAGTAGCGGCTTGCGCTGATGGAGGGGGAAATCTCCATAGTGATGCCCGCGTCTTGGTAGCCAGCGAAGGCCTCAGAAGTGGATCCTACGGTACCGGTTGCTGTGACGGTGGTTGTGGGCTGGCGTTCGAGTGCTTCAACCCGAGCGCTGCCGTTGTTGTTCACCAGGACGCTCGGAACCGAGAGCACATTGGAGTTGTCCTGTTCTTCGATCAGGGCCAACAGGAAGGGCAAGCTGAACTGGTCCCCGTCGAGAATGCCTGCGGTGATGCCGGAGCCGTTGTTGGGGACGCGGCTGTCTGCAATGCCGTCTCCATCCAGGTCTTCGAAGGATGAGAGTCCAAAATTGGTCACGCCGAATCCGCCAACGCCGGTGCCCCCGGGGATGTCAGCCAGGCCAAGTTCTACCCCGATGTCGAGGAAGTCCCGGCCCGTGAGCTCGATCAGGGCAGTTTCGATCAACACCTGGGGTTGGCGCCGATCCAGGCGCCGAATCAAGGAAAGGAGTTCCTCATAGCGCGTTCGGCTTGCAGCGATCAGTAGTGAGTTGGTCTCTTCGTCGGGAACCACCACGAACTCGGTGCTTTGACCGCGGCTCGCTCCGCCCCGCTGAGTCTGCACATTCTGGCTCTGGCCCTGCTCTACCCTTCCCGCATCCTGCAGGAACTCATTGAGGGTTTCGGACAACTCTTCAGCCTTGACATTCTCCAGGGGGTAGATGTGGTAGGCCGCTGCGCGCTCTACGATGTCCACATCGAGCTTGGCTACCAGCTCTTTTATCTGCGGCATTTCGTCGGGCATGGCCATCACCATCAATCGGTTGGTGCGGGGATCTACCAGGATCTTGGCTTCTCCCTGGGATCCGGCAACGCGGGTTGTGGCACCCTGCTGGGCTCGAGGTGCTCCAGCGGCACGTTGACTGGCTTCCAGGAGTTCTTCCACCAGAGAGGCGATCTCGTCTGCTGCGGCGTACTCCAATTGGATGACTTCAAAGACTGGCAGCTCTTCTTCGATTGCTGCTGCTTCGTCAACAATCCGCAACATCCGCGCCATCGCCACAACTGTGGACCCAAAGCCAATGATCACCACCGAGTTGCTGTTGCCCGCGGGCAGCATGGAGCCATTGGCGTCTCCAGCAAAGAGCGTGCGCAGGGTGTTGGTCAAGTTTCGAACATCGGTGTTGGGCAAGCTGATCACCGTTGTTATGCGTGTTGCGGGCTGGGCGGCATAGTCGGAGAGGTCTTCCTCTTCTACCAAGATGCCGTCTGCGCGGGGCGTGCCCGCGCGACCTCCAGCGCCGGCCAGAGCCTCGATCTGGATCACCGCGAGCGGTCCTTCGCCAACTTTGGTGGTCACAAAGTCATTGATGAACAGAATGATCTGGAAGAATGAATAGAAGTCTTTCTTGGGGACGACCTTGGTGCCCAGCAAGGTGATCGGTTTGGCGCTGAGCAACTGTTTAGTCTGGTCGTCATAGGTGAAGTTGATCTCGGTCACCAACTGACAGGCCCGTACAAATTGCCCGAGATTCATGCCGTCCTGGGGACGTTCACCTTCGGGAAAGTTGATGATGAAGTTGTCCCCATCGGCTTGGATGGGGGGCACCTGGTCCTGGAGCAGTGGCCCCGGAACGGAAATAGCGGGGCTGGCTGAAGGTGCCAGGGCCAAGATGATGGGTAGGAAGGCGTCGAGCATCGCGTCGATTGGCGCTTGGGCTTTCTGGTTTGAATCGTGAACTGGAGTCTGGTCCCGGGGCCTGAAAGGCCCTGGGCGGCATTCTGAGGGGCCAATGGGGGCGAGTCAACGCCTGGTCGGGATCCCTTCCAGAGCCTTGAGACGCACCAGGGGCCTCGGTCTTCCCCTGATCCTCGGAAGAGGCTGCCCTTGGGGTCACCAGGGTTGGAGGGGAGTGGGGTACTGGTTGGACAAATTCCGCTGCCTATGGCGCTGACCTGAAGGTAATGTTTGCGCAGCCCTCCTCCTGAGGCTTGCAGGACCCCCCGATGGGGTGCATTCTCTGCGCCCAAGAGGCGCCCACGATCCTGGGCCGCTCGAATTCCTCTCCCACTTGGCTCCCCCGACCCATTTTATGAATTCTCCCAAGCGTGGCTTCGTCAATTACCTTCAAGAATTCTCGATTCCCCTGATTGCGGGGGTCATCGCTGCCCTCCTGGCCGCCAATCTGGCTCCGGACTGGTACCAGTATTGGTTCGGCGCGGGACACGGGGACGGGCCTGAGGTCTGGGAACTGCCCGGCCATCTGATGGTCTTCGGCCATCACCTGAACCTGCACTTTTTCATCAACAGTGTGTTCATGGTTTTCTTCTTTGGTATCGCTACCAAAGAGATCACCGAGGCCTGTCTGCCCGGCGGTTCGCTCAACCCTCCCCGGAAGGCAGTCAACCCGCTGATCGCAACTCTGGGCGGAGTCGTTGGTCCCGTGGGGGTTTTCTTCTTGGCGATGACACTCATTGGCCCTGAAGGGTTCAATGCCAAACCATCCGAGTGGAATGAGTATCTGCGTGGCTGGGGTATTCCTACGGCAACGGACATTGCATTGGCCTGGTTGGTGGCGCGCGCAGTGTTTGGCTCAGGGCATCCTGCGATCAATTTCTTGCTGTTGCTCGCTATTGCGGATGATGCTATTGGCCTTGGGATCATTGCGGTCTTCTATGGAGACCCTGAAGTTCCCGCCCGTCCAGAGTTCCTTGGTCTGGTTGCTGCAGGCATGGCTCTTGCCTATGTGCTGCGGCGCCGTTCAGTGCGTGCCTGGTGGCCCTACATATTCTTGGCAGGCGGTCTCAGTTGGTGCGGTTTGATGATGGCTCATCTGCACGCGGCGTTGGCTTTGGTGCCCATCGTGCCCTTCCTGCCAGCACCGAGTCGTGACATTGGTCTGTTCTCCTCAGAGGACGAAGTGGACAAGATGGGCGAGAAGACTGCCGAGGACTTGGGATTGCATCACTCGACCCTGGAGAACTATGAACATCAGACCAAGCTTTTCGTGGACTTTGGCCTGTTCTTTTTTGCCTTGGGCAATGCGGGGGTGGAGTTCAGTTCCGTGGGGTTGATGACCTGGGTTATCTTCGCCAGCCTGCTGGTGGGCAAGATCGTGGGGATCGTGGCCTTCGGGCAGCTTGGTAAGACTCTCGGTTTTCCCCTGCCCACGGGAATGGCCTTCAAGGACCTCTTTCTGACTGGCCTGATTGCTGGCTTGGGATTGACTGTGGCGCTCTTCGTTGCTGGCGCTGCCTATGGCAAGACACAGATCGCGGGGGTCGATTTAGCTGGTCAGGCCAAGATGGGGGCCCTGCTGTCTGGTGGCATAGCCTTCCTGGCAATTGTTGCTGGCAGGCTGTTGAAGGCCAGGCGACCCGCGGAGGGAGACTCCTGAGGGAGGATAGCCGATGGCTGTTGTTCTGGTTCCTGGGGGCAGGGGCCCTGGGGCCTCTGGGGACGCAATGGCACGGGTCCGGCGTCCTTGGCTAGAATAGGCGCCCAGGGCTGGGGCTTCCTCATGGACGCCTTTCAGGGTCAATTTCCCGCGAGCGTGCCCTGCACGACTTTCCATGCATCTTTCAGAAATCTTGACCCCGAAAGACCTGCACCTTGGTTTCAACCCGGGTGACAAGTGGAATGGAATTCGTATTCTCGTCGAGAACCTTGTTGCCGCCGGGCGTTTGTCATCCGAGCGCCAGGCTGATGTGCTAGAGGATGTCTTGGAGCGCGAACACTCCATGTCCACTGGAATGGAGGACGGCATCGCGATTCCCCACGCTGCGGTAGAAGGCATCGAAGAGGTGTTGGCGACCGTGGGATTCGTGGATGCTGACGCCCAACTGGACTTCGATGCGGTGGATGGTCTGCCTACTCAGGTGGTGGTTCTGCTTGTCATTCCGCGGGAACAGAAAATGTTGCACATTCGCACAATGGCCGAGGTCGCCAGAGTCCTTGGAGATCAGGAGCTGCTCGCGCGCCTGGTGGCCTGTGGGGATCAGGACGAAGCCTATACGCTCTTGACCTCCGCAACGCACAGCACCTGATGGGCTTCGGGTTGGGCCGCTGGGGCGCATCCTGCACCTTGGGAAGTTCTGCTTTTCTGGCGGGGGCTTCGGGCATGATTACCCAGCGGCTTGGGTTGTCGGCTCTGGACTTGTCGCTTGGCGCGGGCTTGGGAGCGGCCACTGGATTATCGCTCTATCTGGCCAGCTGGGCTCTTGGAGCCTGGCGTGCGGGGTTCTGGATTACGGGAGCCAACACGCTCCTGGCGGGGGGGGCCGCGGGCTGCAGCGCGGGACTCTTGGGTTGGAGTGTGGGGCGCGGCGTCTGGTGGAGTCTGGTCTGCTTGTGTCTGGCGGGATTCTGTCAGGGCTTGTTCCTGCCGCTTCTGGCGAGGCGCAGGGGCGCGGAAGGAATTCCCCAGCTTTGGGCTTTGAATCTGGCGGGCGCGCTAGTCGGGGTTGTGCTTCTGGGGGAGTGGGCGGCTGCGAACTACGGTGTTGTCGGCGCTGCACTTTGCGCGGTCTTGGCTGCGCTCCTGGCGGGTGCCCTGCCCAGCAGGTTGCGGCCTCCGAGGTCTGGTAGTGGCAATGCTCCCCAGAGCACCGATCCGGCTCAGCAACAGGCTCTGCTGTCCCCCAGGGCAGCCTGTGCCATCGTGGTCAGCGCCACATTGTTCACCGGGCTCTCCGAGAGTGTCCTGTTGCGCCTGGCTGCCCTGGACCTGGGCTCCATGCATGCGGCCATGGGGCATGCGCTGGGTGGCGCGCTCGGGGCGCTGGCCCTGGGTGCCTGGCTCCTTCCGCGATGGTTGCCCAAGGACGGGCGTGGGCCCCTGTGGTGTCTCTTGTTGGCGGCTGTGGCGCACGGGGTCTGGTTCTGGCCGGAATTTCATCTGGGCACGAGCCAACTCTATGGCTGGGGCGCGGCAGCGAGCGGGGGAGCCGCCGGGCTCCTGGCGGGAGTGCTGTTGGCCCTACCACTCTTGCCACTGGGAGCGGTGGTGCCCACGGTGCACCGGGCCATGGGGGGCGAGAGTGGTCGACGTCTGGGGGACTTGCTGCTGCCAGAGGCCTTGGGCGCCTTGCTGGTTCTTCCCCTGCTCTGGTTTGGCACGGCCTTCTTCGGTGCAGAAGGCTTGTTGGCTCTGTCCGCGGGCCTGCTCTGCTTCTTGGCCCTGATGTTGGGGAGCCGGGGGTTGGCTGCGTCCGCAGCCACGACTGCCCTGGTGCTCGCGTGGCTGCCCGCCCCCGCCATGCAGACTCCCGCCTTGCGTCGTAGCGAGTTTCACTTGCTGGCCCAAGTCCAGGGACCCCACTTCAGTGTTGCAGTGGTGGACGATCAATTGCGCGGGGAGCGCACACTCATGACCAATGACTTTCGAGCCACGGCTACGGGACCCGACTACCACTACATGCATGCTCTCGGGCATCTGCCGGCCCTGCTGCATCCCGCACCCATGAAGGTGGCGGTCCTGGCCTTTGGCACGGGCACGACTGCGGGTGCGCTTGCAATGCACAAAGAGGTGCAGGAGTTGCATATTCTGGAACTCTCCCGGGCGGTAATCGAGAAGGCACCCCACTTTGCGGCTGTGAACCGCAACGTGTTGCGCGATCCTCGGGTGCGCTTGAGCATCGGAGATGGTCGTCGCTCCCTCAAAGATCTGAGTGGAGAGCTTGATCTGTTGACCATGGAGCCGCTTCTGCCAGACGCACCCGGGGCAGTCTATCTGTACACCGAAGACTTCTACGCCGAGGCCAGGGAAGCTCTGGCTCCCGGTGGAATCCTCTGTCAATGGGTGCCACCCCATGCACTGCGTCCCGAGACCTGCCGAGCCGTGGTGGGGGCCTTTGGACGTTCGTTTCCCTGGGCCGCCGTGTTTCAGTACGGAAGTCAGTGGATCATGATCGGGGCCGAGGAGTTGCCCCCGCTCGATTCTGGTCGCTTTCCAACAGAGGGCCCGCTCGCCGAAGCCCTCACGGGACTGGGTCTGCAGGACCGGGCTGGTATTGCAGCTCATTTCTGGGTGCTGTGCCCCGAGTTCGGGGCGGACGAGCGCGCTCTTCGGGATCGGGACCCGTGGATTCTCCATCGTCCACGGCCAACGGGTCTCGAGGTCCTGACCTGGCTGCCTGAGAACATGGCCTGGTTGCGGTCAAAGCAAGCGCTCCTGCCTGGAGCCTGGGCAGCGGACCTCTCCGCCCGCGATCGGCGCGGGTTGGAAGCCTTGTCGAAGGTGCGTCTGGCCCGGGAACTGCTCAGCGCTCGGCGGGCGCTGAAAGCTGGCGCCAGACTCTCGGGAGCGGTTGCCCAGGAAACAGTGAACGGTGAGGGCCTGGAATTGCTTCTTGCCGAGGCCAACGAACTTGCGCCCAACAATCACGAGGTGCTGGGCTTGCTGCGTGAGGCAAGCTTCCAGGAGAACTTCTCCTCCGGCCTTGGCCTCCTAGCAGCGGGTCAATCAACTCGAGCTCTGGCCCCGCTTCTGAGTGCAGCGGAAGCAAAGCCCCGGCGCTCGGATGCCCATCTGGCGTTTGCTCTGGCCGCCGAGGGCCAGGGATCTCAGGGCGTTGCTCTTGCTGCGATACGCAAGGCGCTTGAACAGTGCCCGGGTCTGTTGGAGAGCCGTGCCGCAAGAAAAATCACCGCGCTCGCTCCTGGGGAAACCGCCAGTCTCTTGCGGCGTGTGTTGGATCAAGCTAAATCCAATCCGTGAGGCGCTGCTTCAAGGATGCGTTGATCAAGTCGCGGGTTCGACGGTATTGGTCCAAGGACCCTCCGAAAGGATCGGGCACATCGAGACCTTCAGGCGAAAGCAACTCCACCGTTGGGCCACGACCGGGTGGCAGACTGGTCAGCAGACGTTGCATGTGCGAGCCGGTCATGCAGTAGACCCGGTCCATTTTCAGTACCCGCTCGGGGCTGGCGGCCTGGGCTCGATGATCCACCAAGCTGAGTCCCTGTTCCGCGAGAGCCACGCAGGAGTGTTCGCTTGGTGCCATGCCATCCATGGCGCTGGTTCCCATGGATTGGATTTCGAAGCCGAAAGTGCTGGGGTCCGTGCCCAGGGCCTCGGTCAAGAGTGCATGCGTCAAACCCTCGGCCATGGGCGAGCGGCATGTGTTGCCGGTGCAGATCATGGCGATCTTGAGGCCAGCCGTTCGCTTGAGGTCTTCCAGGGAGATAAGTCCCTCGCGCAGGAGTCTGAATTGTCCGGGCCCCACTCGCAGGACCGTTGAGTCCTGCCCCCGTTTGATCGGTCCTCCGTCGAGAATGAGATCTGGGGGCGCAGCCAGATTCTCCTGGGCTGTGCTGGCATCCAATGCCGCGGGGGAGCCGGAAGGATTGGCGCTGGTGGCGACGATTGGAAAGGGGGCGCTTTCGAGCAGAGCCAGGGTGCCCTTGTGGGCGGGCACACGCACGCCGAGCCAACCGTCCTGGATCACCTCTGATAGGTCTTGCTCTTCTGTTTGGACCGAGGACTCTCGGACAAGGGTCAGGGGCCCGGGCCAGTAGCGCTCGGCCATGCGCCCCATGAGCTTGGGCCAGGGGCTGTTCAAGAGCGCTTTTGAAGCGTTGGCCAGGTGCCAGGTGAAGGGTTGATCCTGGGCCCGGCCCTTGATTTCCCTCAGGCGCCTGAGGGCCGCGGGCAAGTCGGCGCGTGCGGCGAGGCCGTAGACCGTCTCGGTAGGCAGCACCAGGATCCCGCCCTCGCCAAGCACACGCAGGGCGTCCTGGAGGGTCTTTGCCTCCAGGGAGGCGCTGTCGGGGAACTCGAGGGTCTGAATCACGGCTGCCGGGGGGAGGGCCGTGGGCTAGCCTATCGCCTTCCATGGGCTAAACGAAGACTTCTGGCCCCTTCCCCCGCAATCCCCATCGTGTCTGATCCCAACAGCCAGCCTTCCATGCAGACCGTCTCCGACGAAGATCTGCTGACGCGTCTGGCCCGAGGTCTGGCACACGAGATCAAGAACCCGCTCTCCACCATGGCGATCAACCTGACGCTCCTGGAGGAGGAGTTTACCCGGGCGGGGGCAGACGATCCGCGCTCCCGCAGGGTGACCAAGCGTGTGAATACGTTGCAGCGAGAAGTCAGTCGGCTGGAGGGGATCCTGGATGATTTCCTGCACTACGCCCGCGGTGGCCTGGTCAATCGGCAGCCGGGAGATCTGGTCGCCCTGGTGCACGAGGTACTGGAGTTCATGGAGCCCGAGCACAGCACCCACGACATCCGCGTTCTCTCCGACTTGGAGAGTGGCCTGCCCCTGGTGCTTCTTGACGAAGGTGTCATGCGTCAGATGGTTATCAATCTCATGGTCAACGCACGTCAAGCAATGCCGGGCGGAGGCGAGTTGATTTTGCAGGTGCAGCGGGTGGGTTCCCGTGCGCAGTTGGTGATCACGGATACAGGCATCGGCATGGACCCAGAAGAGTTGGAACATTGCTTTGACATGTATTGGTCAACCAAACGCGATGGTACGGGACTTGGCCTTTCCACTGTGCGCCGCATTGTCCTTCAGCATGAGGGCACAATCGGGGTGATCAGTGAGAAGGGGCGCGGAACGAGCTTCACAATTACATTGCCCCTGGTGCAGGAAGTGACTGGTACGAGGGATGTTGAATCTCCCGAGGATGACTCCAGGGCTGAACAGGAAGACGACCATGAGTGAATCCGCAATTCCCTCCCTGCTGATTGTTGATGACGACGTGGCTCACGCGGAGTCGTTGCAGGATGCTCTGGAGATGGATGGCTACGAATGCAAGGTGGTCCACGGCGGAGCCGAGGCGTTGGAGTTGCTGCGGGCAGATTCTTTTGATGTGGTGCTGACCGATCTGGTCATGGCAGATGTCTCTGGACTCGATCTCCTGCGTGAATCGCGGAGTCTGCACCCCACCACACCAGTGCTTCTGATCACCGGCCATGCCACCATCGAAACCGCCGTTGACGCTATGCGACACGGGGCAGAGGACTACATTGCAAAACCGGTGAGCCTGCCGGAATTGCGCGCCAAGCTGAGCCGGGCGGTGGATCGGGCGCGGCTCCTGGCGGATCATGAGGAACTCAAGCGGCAGAACGAGGACCTGCGCCGTCAGTTGGACGAACGCTTTGGTCTGGAGGGGATCTTGGGTCATTCCCCCCAGATGCAGCGCGTTTTTCAGGTGGTTTCACAGGTGTCTGCGACCCACGCGACAGTGCTGATTCTAGGTGAGAGCGGCACGGGCAAGGAATTGGTGGCTCGTGCGCTGCACCGGGGCAGTCTGCGTTCAAAGAATAACTTTGTGGCGGTCAATTGTGCGGCCATGAGCGAAGGATTGATCGAGTCGGAGCTCTTCGGCCACAAGCGCGGTGCCTTCACCGGTGCAGTGGCAGAGAAGCAGGGACGGATCGCCTATGCTGACGGGGGCACCTTGTTCCTTGATGAGGTGGGGGACATGCCACTTGAGACCCAGGCCAAGCTCCTTCGCGTGTTGGAGAGCCGCGAGGTTGTGCAGGTGGGCGGGCACGAGCCCAAAAAGGTCGATATCCGTCTGGTGGCCGCCACCAATAGGGATCTACGCAGCATGGTGGCCGAGGGGACTTTT
The DNA here is from genome assembly GCA_002686945.1 of Planctomycetota bacterium. Lineage (GTDB taxonomy): Bacteria > Planctomycetota > UBA1135 > UBA1135. The sequence continues at coordinate 2,660 of NYYZ01000034.1, read as the reverse complement.
CGCGAGGACTTGTTGTTCCGCTTGCAGGTGGTGAGCATCGACCTGCCGCCGCTTCGGGATCGAGTTGGAGATCTTCCGCTTCTATTGGAGTACTTCGTGCGCACCCTGGCGGCGGAGCATGGCCGACCTGTGACCGGCATCTCCGCCGAGGCTCGCGCGGTCCTGGCTCGTCATGATTGGCCTGGCAATGTGCGCGAGTTACGCAACGCTGTGGAGAACATGGTGCTCCTGGCCCAAGGAGAGACCCTGCAGATCGAGGATCTGCCCGAGACTGTTCTGGCCGGGGATGGAAAATCCCGCGGAGGACAGTTGGATCTGGCTGGACGCTCCCTGGCAGAAATGGAGCAGGCTCTGATCAAGGCCAATCTGGAACTCATGGAGGACAACCGTGAGCGCACCGCCAAGGTGCTGGGGATCGGGGAGCGGACCCTCTACCGCAAGATCAAAGAGTACGGGCTGCAGTAGCCATCGGGCCGTCTGCCACCCTGGCAGGTACCTGATCTCGGCCCCTTGGGGCCTGCCAATCTGGCGCGATCTGGGCCATGACCCAACCCGGTTGGTCTTCGTAACCTATGACTGAACATAGGGTTAGAGCGTTTCTTGGGCCCTGGCACGGGGTTTGAACTACCAGCAGCACAATCCCCGGATCGTGCCGGGGCAAGACAACCATGAGCAACTCCAAGATTATCGGCATTGACCTGGGCACCACCAACTCGGTGGTTTCAGTCCTGGAAGGCGGCGAGCCTGTCGTCATCACCAACCTCGAAGGCAACCGCACCACCCCCAGTGTGGTGGCATTCACCGCTGACGGCCAGCGCCTTGTGGGTGCCGCCGCCAAGCGTCAGGCGGTTACCAACCCCACTCGCACCATCGCTTCCATCAAGCGCTTCATGGGCCGTCGGCACCATGAGGTCGCTCAGGAAGAGAAGACCGTTCCCTTCAAGTTGGTGGGCGGTCCCGAAGATCTGGTCAAAGTAGACATGGGGGACAAGGAGTACACACCCCCTGAGATCAGCGCCCTGGTGCTCTCTTCCCTCAAGGAGGCCGCCGAAGCACATCTGGGTGAGAAGGTTGAGCGTGCAGTAATCACGGTACCCGCCTATTTCAATGACAGTCAACGCCAGGCAACCAAGGACGCAGGCACCATCGCCGGCCTGGTCGTGGAACGCATCATCAACGAGCCCACTGCGGCCACTCTTGCTTTTGGCCTCGACAAGAAGAAAGAGGGCAAAGTCGCAGTCTATGACCTGGGTGGTGGTACCTTCGACATTTCGGTACTCGACATTGGCGATGGGGTTTTTGAGGTCTTGGCCACCAACGGGGATACCCACCTGGGCGGAGATGATTTTGACGATATCCTGGTGAACTTTGTGGCTGATGGCTTCAAGCGAGAGCAGGGAGTTGATCTGCGCGAGGACCCCATGGCTCTGCAGCGTCTCAAGGAGGCATGCGAGAAGACCAAGTGCGAGTTGTCCACGGCTCAGGCCAGCGACATCAACCTGCCCTTCATCAGCGCAGATGCCAGCGGACCCAAGCACCTGACCCAGAACATCACCCGGGCCAAGTTCGAGTCTTTGGTAGGGGACCTGGTTGAGCGGTCCATGCTGCCTGTCAAGCAAGCACTCAAGGACGCGGATCTGCAACCCGGCGCCATTGACGATGTTCTGCTGGTCGGTGGATCTACCCGCATCCCCATGGTGCAGAAGGTGGTTACGGAGTACTTTGGCAAGGAACCCAACCGTGGTGTGAACCCCGACGAGGTTGTGGCCTTGGGTGCCGCCATCCAAGGTGGAGTGCTCGCAGGCGAGGTCAAGGGCGTGCAGCTCTTGGACGTGACGCCTCTTTCACTGGGCATCGAGACCCTGGGGGGCGTGATGACCGCTCTGGTGGAGCGCAATACGACGATTCCCACCAGCAAGTCCCAGGTCTTCTCCACTGCCCAGGACAATCAGCCCTCGGTGGACATCAAGGTCTACCAGGGTGAGCGGGAGTTCGCCAACGACAACCGCCTGCTGGGGAACTTCGTGCTCTCCGACCTGCCCCCTGCCCAGCGCGGCACACCCCAGATCGAGGTCTCCTTCGACCTGGACGCCAACGGCATTCTGAATGTCAAGGCTGTGGACAAGGGCACCGGCAAGGAGCAGTCGATCAAGATTGAAGCTAACTCTGGCTTGACCGATGAGGAAGTGGAGCGCATGCACAAGGAAGCTGAGGCCAACAAAGAGGTCGATCAGGTCCGTCGTGAGCTGATCGACCAGAAGAACCAGGCTGACCAGATCGTGCACGAGGCCAAGAAGCAGATGACGGAGCACGGCGACAAGCTCTCGGAAGAGGACAAGGCAGAGGTCGAGGCTGCTATTGCGGATCTGGAGAAGCACGCCGCTGGCGATGACAAGGCTGCCTTGGATGCATCCCTTGAGGCTTTCCAACAAAAGGCCATGAAGCTTGGTCAGGCTGTGCAAGAGGCTCAACAGGCTGAGGCTGCTTCAGCTGCAGGCGCTGAAGACGCTTCGAACGCAGATAGTGGCAACGGAGACGACGAGCCGGTGGACGCCGACTTCGAAGTCAAGAGCTGATCCGTTTCAGATCTGGGCCGGACCTTTCATCCGTAGAGTCCGGACTCAAACGCGCGCCGGCCGCGTCTCCTAACAGAGACGCGG
>NYYZ01000033.1 GCA_002686945.1 Planctomycetota bacterium | reverse complement strand
GCCAGGGAATGTAAACGCATGTGAACCGAATCAGACTTGCTCAAGGATTCAAGCAGGGCTGGCACCGCTGCTGTTCCAGGCCCCTCACGAAGGAGGCGCTCCGCTGTGCGTCGTTGCCAAGATCCTCTGGATCCAAGGGTTGCAATCAGGCCTGCAGTATCAGGGGGCAAACTCGCAGACATATCCCTGGCATCGGTGTGCTGTACCCGCCAGATGCGTCCATGTAATTTGTCTCGGTCTGGGCGTACTGCTGCGTTGGTGGGGCCGTGCTTGGGTCCGCGTGTGTCGTTGTGCACTGCAGCCTGATTGTAGAAATCCAGAACATACATGGCTCCGTCCGGTCCTGTGCGCAGGTGCACTGGTCGGAACCAGAGATCCCGTGAGGCAAGGAACTCAGCCTGCCTGGGTTTGCTGGCGGCGAAGGTCACCCCGCGCGTGGTTAGTTTATCTCGGTGTACGAGATTGATCGTGGGCTCGCAGACAAAGTGATCCAGGTCGAATTCCGAGGGCCAGGCTCCCCCGCTTTGAACCAGACAACCCGCCGCAGCAGTGAAGCCGCCCACAAAGTCGATCTGCAGGTAACTGATACGGCCGTCATGAAATGCGGGGAAAGCCTTGCGGTGATCGACAATGTCCTTCCAGGAGTTGACGCCGCCAACCCTGTGTCCTGCCAGCATTCGCTCGGGAAGGACCACATGTCGCGCGTGGGAACCGTTGGCCATGGTGAAGAACAGCTCTCCATCCGGCGTAAAATCGAGGCCCCAGGTGTTGCTGCCGTAGGACGAGACCAGTTCGATGGCAGACCCATCAGCTCGGAAGCGCAGCAGGCCATTGCGAATGGAACCGAGGCTCTTGCTTGGATCCGCCGCGCCACGAATATCCCTCGAAGCTCCACCGCTGTAACCCTGTGTGCAGTAGATCCAACCGTCGGGACCCCAGCGCATGTTGCTGATCACTGCGTGGGTGTCTCCGTAACCGAAGCCCGTGTAGAGCACGGTTGTCGTGTCAGCACGATCGTCCCCGTTGGTGTCTTCGAGGTAGAGGATGTCAGGCGCGGCGGTCACGATTACGCCATTCTCATGGCGCACCAAACTTGTCACCAGATCGAGGCCTTCATAGAACACCGTGCGCTGATCCATGACTCCATCCCCGTTGGAATCTTCCAAGATCAGGATCTGGTCATGTGCGGCAACTCCAGTGAACTTCTCCTTGTAGGGATACCCTGGTGTGCAGGCCACCCACATGCGACCATCTCGATCCCAGTCCACGGAGATCGGGTTGATCACCATGGGTTCCCAGGCAACGCACTGCATCTCAAAATCAGGATGCAATTCAAAGCTCTCTTTGGCTTGCGCGGGGGGGGTGGGGCCGCCGGGGGGATATCGCAGGCCTGCTAATTCGCCTGCCTGCAAGAACAAGTCCGCATCACGATTGCCCGCCCAGGCAATCCCGCGCAGGACAATTGCCTGCCAGGCTGGATGGTCGAAGGTCTTGGTAAAGTGCCCTTGGATGCTGACAAAGGCCCGGTAGCTCCCGGGTTCATAGGTCCAAAGCTGGGGCGTCACATCGAACACAGTGTGAAAACTGTTGGCCAATACATGGGTCTTGGGATCGAGGTGCAGATCGAAATAGATCTCGTCCTCCAAATCAAAGTGCGGGATGCCTTTTGTGATGGGATGTTCCATGGAGTCCATGTACAACCCGAGCTTGCCCATCTTCCACTTGGAGTGACCGTGTTCCCAGGCGCCTCCAATAATGGTCTTGAACCATTGAGCATCGTTTCCGCAGACCGCATCGTGCAGAGCCACAATGCCCCCGCCTCGGGCCAGGTAGCGATCCAGATCTTGGCGTTGTTGTGGGTTGAGGGTGCCTCCCTCTGCCGCATAGAAGACCAGGACATCGGTTTTCGCCAAGGCCGCGCTACTCGGAAAATCCAGGGATCCATCCACGACCGCTCCGCGTTTCTCCAGCAACTGCGACCAATCCGCCAGGAACCGCGGATGGTCATGCTCCCCCGGACCATGGGTCTTGGGCCCCGCTCGTAAGTAGACCCGCAAGGGTTCAGCCTCTCCTTGCACGGCAAGAGAGGGACCTGCGACGACCAGCAAGAGCAAACCAACCCAGCAAGCAAGCTGCCAGGAGGAGGTGGGGGACTTGTCCATGGGTCCAGGGTACCCGTTGAGCCTGGGCTACGCCGCTATTGGGGTCGAGTCGGGGCCAGCAGTGCCCAATCTGCGCAAGAACAAATGCGACCTCGGGCCCGGGAGCATGCTCGCGGTGTGTTCTCCGATCTCGGCTGCGGGCGTTGAGGGCAGTCGAACTGCTCTCGCTTCGTCTAATCCCGCCGTACCTCGATCCGGTCAGCGACCTGGATTGTTCCTGCCTGGACCACTTGGCAGAGAACCCCACGACCGCGCAGGCCCGTGGCGTTGCCGCGGGCCACGCGCTTGGCGGCTCGGGTGCCGAATCGGTGGCAGAATGCTCCGCAGGGTTTGTGAGGAACAGCGCTGATTTCGAGTATTGCGCTGCCGATCAAAAGGCGCGCGCCGATCGGCAGGTTGGACTCGGAGAGGTCCAGGTCCACATGCAGGTTGTCCCCGCAGAGTTCCACCGGGGTCTTGCCGGCGAGTTGCCCGATCATGTGTGTGTTGATCAAGCTGACCTGACTGCCCAAGTTCCGTTCGGAGTTCTTGATCCAGCGATCTCCAGCGATTCCCCCTTCGACGGTCAGTTCGATGGATTCTCGAAGCTCTCGTTCTCCGCTTTCTTCGGCTCCAGGGCGGATCACCAGCAGGCAAACGAGCCCCTCGTCCTTGGGAGAGGCAGGCAGCTTGCGGAGCCAGCGGTCGTGGCGGCGGGAGAAGTTCATGGGTGTGAATGTGGCTTGCACAATGATATAAGCCCAGGACACCGCACGAGTGGTGTCCTGGGCTGAGTTCCCAGAGTTCTGTGCCTAGAGAGCGTTAGGGCTCAAGTGTCTGTTTCACTCACTTGGTGTCAAGCTTGCTGGCGACGAACTTACCGTCCACTACTTCACCAGCGACATCGGCTGCCACCGGGCCTTGCTTGCACCACTCCATGTGGCCCAAGCCGAGTTCCTTGTCATTTGCAATCGGAATGTACTTTGAGTCGATTTCGACGAAGTTGCCGCAGTGGCCGATCGATTCGATGGTGCAGCCGCACTGCACATGAGTGCTGATGGAGGTGGTCTTGGCCGGAACAGGATCGACAGGGGTCTCGATGGGCTCCTCTCCGCTGCAGGCGGTCAAGGGCAGGGCAATCAGGAGAAGGGCCAGGAATTTCATGGGAGTGATCGGGTTGGTGAGCGCGGGACAATCCGCGCGGGAAACAGTGTGCGGGTTACTCCGCGCAGGGGCACTGTGTGCGGGGTGTCCCGCAAGAGAACACAGAATAACGCTGCGGGTGCCCCGTTTGGAAAGGATCTATTTGATAGTCGCAGTCTTCAATCGTCGTTCCTGTACCCAGCAGAACAGGGTCGGCACCAGGAACATGCTGATCAACACCACGCACATGCCTCCAAAAGAGGGAATCGCCATGGGTATCATCACATCCGCACCTCGACCACTGGAGGTCAACACTGGGAGCAGAGCCAGAATTGTGGTAGCTGAGGTCATCAGGCAAGGACGACAGCGCCGTTTGCCCGCAACCACGACCGCTTCGCGAATCTCGTTTACGGTCTTGGGTTTTCGTTTCTCAATAGACTGGCCCAGGTAGGTGGCGATCACCACCCCGTCGTCCGTGGCGATGCCAAACAGGGCCAGGAATCCGACCCAGACTGCGACGCTCAAATTCAAAGGTCCCACGCTGAAGAGTTCGCGCATGTGAACTCCAAACAGCTCAAAGTCCAGGAACCAGGGCGTGCCATAGAGCCAGATCATGATGAAGCCGCCGGACCAGGCGACGAACACGCCGCTGAAGACCATGAGGGTCGTGGAGACCGCTCTGAACTGGAAATAGAGGATCAAGAAGATCAGCAGCAGGGCCAGCGGAAGCACCACGGCGAGGGTTTTTGTAGCCCGGACCTGGTTCTGGTAGGAACCCGCGAAGGTGTAGGAAACCCCTGCTGGGAGCACGAATTCGCCAGTGTCGATTTTTCCTTGCAGGTAGTCCTGGCATAGCTCGACCACATCGACCTCCGCCAGGCCAGGCTGCCGATCAAAGATTACATAGGAAGTCAGGAAGGTGTCCTCGGTCTTGATCATCTGCGGACCCCGCAGGTACCTGATCTCCGCCAGTTGGCTCAAGGGAATCTGGGCCTCACTCTGGGTGGGAACCAGGATGCGCTCCATGTTCTCGATGGTGTCTCGTAGCTCGCGCTGGTAACGCACCCGTACGGGGTAACGCTCACGCCCTTCTACCGTGGTGGTTACCCGCCGTCCCCCCAGGGCGATCTCGATCACCGACTGCACCTGGGCAATCGACACCCCATAACGACCCGCCGCTTTGCGGTCCACATCAATCAGCAGGTAGGGCTTGCCCACTACGCGATCGGCGAAAGTCGCCTCGGCTTTCACCGCCGGGATCTCCTTGAGGTACCTTTCGAGTTCAAAACCTACATCTTCGATGATTTCCAGGGAAGGTCCCTGGACTTTGATGCCCATGGGGGCGCGCATGCCGCTGGCCAGCATCACTAGCCGCGCGGCGATGGGTTGCAGACGGGGCGCGGTTACGGTGCCGGTCAGGCGGGCTGCACTGACGATCTCGTCCCAAATGTCGTCAGCATCCCTGATCTGCGGGCGCCAGTTGCGGAAGGGGCGACCGCCGGCATCGGGGATCAGGTTTCCATGATCATCGCGCACATAGGCGTCCTCTGCTTCATTGAAGCGGAAGTTCATACGCTTGCCTTTTCCATCGCGGATGAACTCCGGCTTGTAGTTGACGATGGTCTCGACCATGGAAACAGGTGCGGGGTCGAGGGCGCTTTCTACCCGTCCGATTTTGCCAACGGCCAGTTCCACCTCGGGCACGCTTTCAATTGCCTGGTCCAGTTTCTGCAATACATCCAGCGCTTCGCCAATGGAGGCGTGGGCCATGGTGGTGGGCATGAAGAGGTATGACCCCTCGTCCAGAGGCGGCATGAACTCCTTGCCTAGTCCTGGGAATGAATCCCTTGCCTTGCTCCAAAGGGTCGTTGAGTAGACCGCGTCCTTGTTTGCTCCCATCTTGACCAGGGAAGTCGGGATGAATCCCAAGACACGATCCGTCCCCAGCCACACCATCAGACCCATGACCATCAGGACCGCGGGCATGGACAGGAACAGAACCTTGCGCCGCAAGCACCAGCGCAGGATTGGTTCATAGACCCGCAGGAACAGATTGAAGAACAAGAGCAAGCCAATGATGGCGAGAAGTACAAAAGCCAGGTTCCGGACGGCACCCCGCTCAGGTCCCAGGGGTTCCCAGTGGGTCGCCAGGATGGACGCTACCAGCAGAATCGTCAGGCCATTCAAGAGGTAGGGCCAACTGACCCGTAACAACTTGCGCCGTTCCAGGCATCAAGCGCTCCACTTCGACTTGCATGCGCATGGCTTCAGCCTGTTCAAAGGCCAGTTTTCCGGCTGCGGCGAGTTTTCCGGGCCACGGTAGGGGCTGGGCGAAACCGATGCGCCCCTGCATGGGACCTGTCCGGGTCTCCACACTGGCCAGATACGCGCCCAAGGTCAGGCGCGGGCGGGGCAGCGTTGTGGCGTTGGTGACTTTTTCCAGGGAACCCTTCCAACGCTCAAAAGCTGCGCGCAAACCCGGATTGTGACGCCGAGCGTGATTCAGAAGCGTCTGCAGACTCGCGTCTGAAGCCCAGGGCGTGTTGCTGCGCTCGTGTGCCTGGGCAAAAGCCGCCTGACGTTCGTCCCAGTTGTCCAAGCGGCTGCCAAGATCCCTTGGAGGACTGGCGCAACTGCACAGGGTCAGGTACAGGATGGGAACGATGAGTTGAAGGTTCATAGTGGGTGGAATGCAGACGGCTCGAGATGGAGAATTCGTGGTAGAGATGTCTGTGAATCGCTGATACAACGCCTGGGACCGTTTCGGACGCGGGCGTAGGTGCTGGACCTACAGATCTCCCGCGGAACGGGAACAGTGGTATGACCTCAATCAGAGGTCAGCCAGACGCAGCTCCTCACAGGGAGCGCTCTCCTCAACAGCGGAACGAGCAGAAGGCCAGGAATAGTGGCCGTCCCAAGGACCGTTTTGGTCCATGGCGTGTTGCAGTCGTGGTGAATTCGGCCTGACACGGGGCGAGCATGCACCACGAGTTCACTGCCAGCGGCAGCAGGTCCACAAATTCAGGCGAAGCGGGCGCAGTGGTCTCGGGCATTGCGCTGGAGTCACAACCAACGATCAAGCACTGGCAATCATCGGGCTGCTCACCGGTTGAGCCATCCAGGGGATATTGGTGCTCGGTCTTACAGCAGGAAGGCTGGGTTGCGCTCGTGGTCTCGAGCACGCCACTCTCGTCACAGCAGGAGCGCAGCTCCAAGGTTCCTTCAATTCCCAACACTTGCGCCGCCGCACTCTGACCGCATCCACAGATGTGCGCACGCACTCCACCCAATGCCATTAGGGGCACAAGCAGCCAGGCGAGCCAGGTCTTGGGGATCAATTGAAGGGGGTTCATGGGCAGAGGTCCAGACAGGAGTTCTTGCGCGAGTCCTCTTGAGTATACGTTGGTTTTTGGCCGGAAGTGGGCAAAGAGGTTCGGATTCTCGGGACCGAAAGACCCCGTAGGGCACGTCTGGAGGGTTCTCAGCGGCCATTTCTTGATCCCAGGAGCCCTTAGCCGCTCAGGAAATCAAACACATTCTCCAGGCCGCTGGTGCTTGATTGACTGATCTCGATGTATTGCCAGCGGGTGCAGGTCATCACGCTGAACTTCTTGTTCTGCAGGTTGAAGAACTTCGAAACACCGCCGCTTGTGGCAGCAAATTGGTCGGCCTCGAACTCAGGATTATTGCACTTGGTGTAGTTCTAATTGTCGTGTTGCGTGCAAGGAGTCTAGGTTGCTGGGTTCCTTGGTATCAGAAGGACCAGCGCAGACCCAGGTAGAGGTTTCGCCCCGCCTGGTTCACCCCCGAGCCATGGATACGGTAATCCTCGTTGGTGATATTGTTGAGCCCCATCCGCAGGGTCACATCCCGGGAGAGTTGGTACCCCAGAGCCAGGTGGGCCGTGACATAGGCCGGTGTACCCCCCTCGGGGATGCGGGTGTCGTCTGCTTCGTCCCGGGTATTGAGGCGGTCGGCCTTGGCCGCAGCGCGGATCAGGAACTCGATCCAGAGGGAGGACTCCGATGCGTCCCACCGTGCACCGGTCATCAGGGTGAGGGGCATCAGACGATCGATATTTTCTTCAACGGCCACTGGAGCGGAGGTGGGGTAGGTGTCTTGCTTGCCTTCCATCCAGGTCAGGTTGCCGAAGGCAGTAAAGTCGTCGGTCAGGGCCAATGACCCCGAGAACTCCAGGCCGAAGATGTGACCGTCACCCACATTCGCCTTGGTGATCTCTGCATCACCATCGATGTTGGTGTTGCCCGTGGGCACTCGCACGATGCCGTCTTGGATGTCGGTGTAGAACAATGCGGCTTGGGTCTTGGCGCGTTCGGATGAATGTTTGATACCCACTTCGAAGGATGTGCTGTTCTCTGGATTGAGGCCTGGGCTTGGAATCTCGAACTCGTTGGAGCGACTGGAATCAAAACGCGTCAGGTCAGACAGGTTCGGGGCGCGGAAGCCCTGGCTGATGCCCCCAAAGAGCTTCGCGGATTGTTCTGGCAAGGCGTAGCTCATGCGGGCCGAGCCCAGGAGCGCAGTCCAATCGTCTTTGATGGAAATCTGGGTATCGGTCACAGGATCGCGCACCTCGTTGGCGTCCACGCGGGCATGGGCCAGGCGCACTCCGAGGGTCAGGTCCATACGCTCGCTGAGGGTGATGCGGTCTTCCACAAACAGCCCACTGGTGAGGTAGCTTGCGTCGTCCGCCACCGGTCCCTGAATGTCATCCGCGGCGGTCTGGCTGCTGCCCTTGTCGAGGAACGAGCTAACATCATCCAGATAGACATCAGCCCCCAAGGTCAGCTTCCCCAGCCTCGAATCCTTGGCAAAGTGCTGGAAGAGACCCAGTGTATTGACCTCGAATCCTTGGAACTGCTGGCTGCCGTTGGACTTGATGCGGTCGCGCTCCTCTGCCTGACGATGAAGCGAGACGCTGGTGGTGCTGGTGTCAAAGAAACCAAACGCAGCGTCAGTCTGGAATTGCACATAGGTCAGGTCGCGTTCCTGGTCGAGGGTACGTTTGAGATCGCTGCCGTTGCTCAACCCCTCCCAGTTGGTGCCCCAGATTGTCTTGTGGGTGCGAGGTACATCGTTTTGGCGAACCCTTTGGTGGACTACAGACCAGCGGCTTCCATCCTCCAGATAATGTTCGAGCTTGAAGTCTGCGTCCTGTTCGTCGTAGCCGGTCCCTGGCTGCAGGCCGACTTCGCTCCCGCCGCGCAAGTCCCCGAAATCCTTGGCGCTGAAACCAACCAGCACGCCCGTGGTGCTGCCATTGCTGGCGCTGACCTCAAAGCGGCCTTGGTTGGTGTTCTCTGCATCGGCCCAGCGATATTCAAGTGCGCCACCCACACCTTCTTCCCAGGCATAGGGCGAGCGCGTGATCACATTCAGGGTGCCACCAATGGAATCCGATCCCCAGCGCACGGAAGCGGGCCCTTTGATCAGCTCCAATTGTTCCACTGTGAAAGGATCGATGGTGCCCCAGTATTGATTGGGGCCCGAGCGAAAGACCGAGTTGTTGAGTCGTACACCATCGATCAGGGCCAGGTTCTGAAAGCCCGTAAAGCCGCGGATGTACGGCGAGGCCTGGCCATGGCTGGTCTTTTGGACCATGACTCCGGGCAGATCCCTGAGCGCACTGGGAACGGTACGATGATTGCGCTCACTGAAAACCTCCTGGGGCACGACTTCCAGGCTCCAGGGCAGGTCCAGGGCCGGCGTGGGGGTGCCGCTGGGGGTGATGATGAGCACATCCTCAGGGGGGCCTTGCTCCTGACCGGTCGCGGGCTGTTGCATCGCCAAGAGGCGACTGCTGCAGACGAGCAGGCTGAGCGCCAGGGTAGACGGTCGAATCATGGGGGTGCAGCGCAGGAAGGGGGGGTGGGGCTGTGGGGCGAGGGTGTTGCTGCCTGGAGTTGCATCCCCAACGGGCGAGCCCAGCGTGGGTTCAGGATCAGCAGGGTACTGCCTTATGGAATTGATAAGAACCGACCCCAGGACTGGTCCGTAGGGTATGCAGTCCATGCCCCGCGTGAGCAAGTCCCCCCAGAACCCCTACCAGGGGTACAACCCAAGCCCCTCCGAGGCTCCGGGGCGGCGCTTTCTGTTGGCCTCCGCCGGGTTGCATCTTCTGGTGCTGGGGACCCTCGTGGGCTGGATCCCCTTTGTGCCCAACCCGGCAAGGGGCGTGCCCCAACGCCAGTCCACAGCCTCAATTGTTCCCTTCAGCGAGCCCGCGTCAGCGCCCATTGACCTTGCACCTGAACCCGAGGAATCCCTTCCGCCCCTCCCTGAATCTTCAAGCGACTCTCTCGATCCTGGCGCAGAACTTGATGACCTCGTGTTCCCCGAAGTCGAGCCGTCCTTTCCCCCGGAAATCCCCCCCGCGCCCAGTCCGAGGGATCTCCTTCCCGCTGCAGATTCGGAGCCCTTCGCTACCGTCGATCCCCATCTGCGCTTGACTCCCGAGCGGACTCCCGTGCCCAGCGTGCCTGCGCCCGAAGAGCCTACCCCCGAGGCTTCTCAGGGACAGCAGACAGCTCTTGATGCACCTGAACAAATCCCCGGTCAATGCGAAGAGCCTCCTTACCCGGCATGGGCCGCTCGTTCCAAGATTTCGGCTGAGGTTCGTCTGGCGATCACCGTTGGTGATGACGGCAGGGTCCGAGGCGTGGAGATTATCTCTTCTACTGGTAACCGCACGCTGATCGAAAACGCAGCCCGCTCTGTCTGGTCCTGGCGCTACCGTCCGGCACAGAAGAATGGCGAGCCGGTGGAGGCTGTGGTGCACAAGACGATCCGTTACGTGCCCTAGGAGGTTGCCTTCCCAGTCTCTGCCCGTGAGGCGAGTTCTGTCGAAGAGCGGGTCTTTGGATCTCCGAGAAAGAGGACCTGACCTCCGATCGATTTCATTTGGGATGCTTCCGGGACTGTTTCCAGGGTGCGGTCGGTTCCCTTGATCAGGGCAGCGGGCTGCAGCAGGTCAATCAGGGATTCGGCAGTGGGTTCATTGAAGCTGGTGATCAGATCAACGCAGTGCAGTGCGCTGAGGAGCTCGGCTCTGTCGTTGAGCATGACCAGAGGGCGATTCGGTCCCTTTAGACCTTGTACGCTGGCGTCTGTGTTGAGGGCCACAACGATGCAGTCCACGAATTCGCGGGCTGCAACCAACATGCGTATATGGCCCACATGCAGGAGGTCGAAGCAGCCCACAGCGAGCCCGATGGTGGGGGCCCCGGGGAGTTGGGTCAGGTGTTCATGGGCGGCGTTGGGGTCCAATCGGATCAGGGCGCTCATAGGAAAGGATCCCCCGCTTCAAGGTCCATGGGGATGGGCATATCCGGGTTCGCAATGAGATCTTCGATCCACCAGTTCACCGAATGGTAGAGGCAAGTGACCGACGCGCACTCAACCGAGGCATCGAAGGTCTTGAGCAATCCTTCAGTCGCTGCGCGGGTTTGGGCCCGGTCTTCGGGCGTAGCCCAGGCGTTGGCGGGACCGATGCGGGCCTTGTCAACGCCGCGGTGTGCTGGGCAGTTGTACAAACCCAAGGGCGAGAGCACTTGTCGCAGGGCCTGCATGTGGCAGGTTCTTGGCTGACGTGTTGCTTCGGTCCAATTACCTTCTTCCAAGAGGGCCAGGTTGATGCTCTCGTACACCGTGAAGCTCTCGTCCTCCAACTCGCGGGCGCGGTTGACCTCATCGCGGATGCGTTTGGCAACCGCTTGCACCTGGGCGGCCATGGTGGAGGGATCCATCACCTCGGCGCCGTCCTCTGCGCGACCTAGTACGGGCTTGTACCCAATGTAGTCGAACCCCGCTCGCTTGGCGCGTTCCGCGGCTGAGACTATCTCGTCCACATTTTCCAAGATCGACTCTTCATCTCGCGAAGCTCCTTCCCAGGTGACCACAAAGCTGTAGCCCAGCGTGACCAGGGGACCGGCTGCCCGCATGTCGGGAATCGCCGCACAGATCGTGTCCAGGTTGAGCTTGGGATCGTTTGGTCGGTGCATGGCCCGGAACAACTCGTTGGAGCCCGCATCCAGGCTGAGGCGAATCCAATCGCCTTTTGTCATCTCTGCCGCCGCCTGGGTCAAGCGATCTGGGCGGCTTCCGTTGGAGACAATCGCTAATGCCAGACCCAGGTCGCGTTTGATGAAGCGCACTACATCTTCAAAGAGCGGGTGCAGGGTCGGCTCACCGCCACCGATCAAGATCACCGAAGCCAGACCGTGCTCGCGCATGGCGCGTAAGGAATCAAAGAGGTCCTGATCCACGAACTTCTCGCGGCCGTTCAGCACATCCCAGTCGATGCAGTGCGTGCAGCGGTAGTTGCAGGCGGTGGTCAGGTCCAGGTTGATTGAGATCGGAGCTTGTCCGGGAATCGGAGGGGCAGATCCGTTGGTTTCTTGGTTGGTTACCTGTTCGCCCTCAGCATTGGCCTTGAGTGCCCTACGCCACTGCACATAGGAGACAAGCATTGGCTGGGCCCGGTTCCCGCGCAGCTTGGCAGCAAAATCGTGAATGGCGTGGGTCATGAAATGGTTCGCTTCGCGTCTTGGAACAGAGCGCAAAAGAGCGTTGCTCTTTGGATCAGGGGCTTCGGATGAGGTGGGGGGCAGCCTTCCACTGTAGCGTGCAGGAGTCCCGCGAAGTGGGACAGATGAGCGCTTAGGGGATCCAAAATTGGAATCAAACGCTCTTCGACTCGAAAACCAATGCTGTAGTCTTCCCCGTGCACTTCTCGCTCGGCGCGCAGATTGTCAAATTCAATCCAGGCGGGGCGCGGGCGGACATCTGTGCAGGCAAGTTCGATGCGCACTGAAATCACGCGCTCGCTTGAGTGAGCGTTGCAGGACAAGTTCACTGCACTCTTGTCCAAATTCCAGTCCCAAGAGGGTTCTGTGAATTTCAGTTCCGAGCCCAAGCAATCCTGCAGGATACTGATTGGATGGGAGAGGGATTCCTGTAGCAACACGAGCGCTCTGCCCTCCGGCGAGAGGCCCATTGAGAAAGACTCTTGTGGTCCGTGTGCGAAGCGTCCGTCCTCCTTGGCCAGAGCCGTGAGTGCGGCTGGCCATTGGCAGTTCTCCACAAGCAAGAGACCACGTTCGTGGAATCCCAAGGCCAGGTCCGATGCCGCGCTGTCCGGATCCAACAAAGGCTTTTCGCAGAGCACATGCAGCCCTGCCTCAAGCGCAAGGGTCAGGTGTTCCCTGTGGTAGGCAGTAGGGCTCAGGATCGCAACTCCGTCAAGGTCCAGCGTTTCGGCCAACAATTCCTGCGCTGAGTTGAATCCGCGTGCTTTCACTCCTTGAGCCAGCAGTTGCTCTCCCGCTTCCTCGGCAGTTTCGTGGTTTGAGGTGCAAAAGGCTGCTACTTCGCAGCCAGCTCTTGTCAGATCTCGGGCCACAAACGGCCCTAGACCCTGGCGCGCCCGACGGGCACCGATGATCGCCATGCGCGGGGCCCGACTCATCAGTCCCGCGCCTCACCGAGGCTCTGGTACCGCGCGCGCAGGTCCTCGGGCAGATCTGACGCGTAAAGACCTAGCTGAGGTATGTAGCCCAGATGGTCCGCCAGTCGTAGCAGCCCCACCTCGGTCTTGAGGTCCGGGATGCGCCCATCCCGGCAGGCGCGAATCGCTTCGCTCAATTCCATGAATATCAAGCGACTCCATTCCTCCATCACGGACCCATCTCCGCTGGCGGCGTCGGGACTTGCTTGGTCCAAGTCGACTTCCGCCGCCTGGAAGAGCACTTTTTCATCTCCTGTGCCCGGGCTGGCGAAGGACCCCTGCCCCAGACTCTGAAACACATCAAGCGGCGCATCAAGTCCCGCTTCCTCCAGGGTCTCCGCTTGGGCGCGCAGGGCGAGACCCTCTTGTCCAGAGGGGTCGCTGGCTTCCACCATGCCAGCCACCAACTCGATGATCCCATCGTGATTGCGGTCATCGGTGTGCACCAGATTCCGCGTGCGCCGCAGATAGATCGGTACTCGGATCGCTTCTCGTAGCAGCACACGAATGCTGTTGTCCTGGGTGCGCTCGAATAGCACCGCAGCTACTGCATCACTGCCTGGCCGCCGCAGCACATCGCAGGGATAGGAGTCCGAGTGGCTGCCGTCCGAATAGAGGTTGCGTACCTGCAACCTCTCGATGCGAAGGTAACCCTCGTCTGCCAGACTGCCCGATGTGCGGTCCTCGACGATCTCGATGGCGCGCAGGGTGAGGGGTGCGGAGCCATCGGAACCAGCGCTCTGGGGCTGATGGGGAATTCGGTTGGGGTCGGCCACGGGCCAGATGATCCCCATTGGGGGACCGTGGCGCTACCCCTGGTAGCGTTTCTGGGGCGTGACTTGGGTTGGGCCGCCCTGGAGGTCGATTCATGGACCTGGGGGGCAGTCTGTCAGGTCCCCAGCAACAGCTCATGAGAGTTCCCAGGTATCAGCCCAGAAAACACCTTCAGATGCCATCGAGGGTGCTGTTCGCCGGGCTCTTACTTGGCTTGCTTGCAGGCTGTTCAGTCTCCTCAGGTGCCTTCTTGGACCTGGACGAGTCTATGCGGCCTAGCGGCCCCTCACTGGAGCCCATGCAGCGAGACTTGAGTCCCCTGCGAGAGGCTTTCAATGAATACCAGGATCAGCAGCGACTGATGATCCTGGCCTCCCCCAGTTGTAGCACCTGCTGCGATCTGCTGGAGACCATCCGTGAATCCTGGATTCCCGCGAGTTCTGATCGGGCTGTGATCTTGGTGTTCCAACAGGTTTATCCCAAAGACGATGCGGCGCTGGCGTGCACTCATCTGCGCGGGTTGCCGAAGGATCGAGTGCGCGCATTCATTGATGAACAGCGCATGGCTGCCAGTTGGATGACACAAGGTTGTCTGCCTCTGGGCGTGGGCCGGCATCTGGTGATGGTTTTTGCCCCGGGCCTTGAGTGGCGTGATCAAGATCCGGTTCCCAGTGCCTGGTGCCACGCCATGCGCGGGCTGGATGGGAAACACCGAATAGAAGGCAAGGACCTTGCTCTCTGGCTTGAAGGTCTTGGATCTGATGTGGCTCAGGGTCGTCGATAGAGCACCCGTAGATACAGGAATCTCGTTCCGTTCGCGTCGAGCCGAAACTGGCGATACTCCAGGCTCCTGCTCCCTTCAGTAATCAGGTGCTCCTCGATGGAGTTGGTTTGGGAGATGCGCGGCGTGCTCAGAAGAGCAAAGGCCCTGCAGCATCAGCCAATGCTTGCGAGCAAGACGTTGACCACAGCGGTCCTACGCTCAGGTGTGGCGTCACAGACTCGCGATCCACAGAGGCCTTGCAATCCCAGCAGGTAGAGCTGAGCCATCAGGTTGGGGTCACGCTTCTCCAGTTCGCCGCGTATCTGTGCTCGTACAATGGCGTCCTCGACGAGCGCCAGCATCTGCTCATTGTGTTTCTGTATCCGCTCGCGAGCTCCTTGGACTTCAAATCCCTGGCCAAGAGTTGTGCGCAAGACGAGACAGATGGAGGGTTGGTTGTTCGCGGGGGGCTCCACGAGGGAGCTAGCCATTTCCCGCAGGGCCACCATCGGCTCCTTGGTGCTCAGGTTCCTGCCAACGTGATCCATGCGCTGCCTGCAGTAGCGATTGAGGGCTTCCAGAAAGAGGGCCCCCTTTGATTTGAAGGCCGCGTAGAGGTTTGCTCGATGAAGACCCGTGCGATCGACCAGGACCTGCACAGAAGCGCCTTCATACCCCATTTCCCAGAACGCCTGCATGGCTTGTTCTAGGGCGAGATTTCTGTTGGAGAGAGTGATCATGAGAGGGCCTGCCGGGGTCATTTCTTCCCCTAACTGGTTTGTCACTACCTTGTATTTTAGAGGGCTCCATGTCGGTCTACGAATGCGCATTTCTGCGAATGCCAAAAGTGGCTCGTTTTGATCCATTACTGAGCAGAAAACACCTCTTTTTGGCTCTTCTGGCTCAAAATGGGGTCGGAATGACCATTCACGGAGCATCCTTGGCCTGCGCTGGAGGGGGCACAGATCAGCCCTCCAGGCCCTACAATGCCGCCCTGATTCAGCACCCCGCGAATGCCCCCCCAGGCACACCCTCAGGCCGCCTCTGTCAGCTCCCGTGAACACCCCCAGCTACCTCGATCCCAGCGACTCCTTCGCCCCTCGCCACATCGGGCCTGGTCCCGATGACCTTGCGTCCATGCTTGAGCAGGTCGGCGCAAGCAGCTTGGATCAATTGATCGATGAGACTGTGCCGTCCGGCATTCGTATGCAGGGTGCCTTGGACTTGCCCCCTGCCCGTGGCCAACAGGCGGCCCTCAAGGACCTCGCGGAAAAGATTGAGGAGAACCAACTGCTTCGCCAGTGCATTGGCATGGGTTACTCGGGCACCATCACCCCGCCGGTGATCCAACGCAACGTGCTGGAGAACCCGTCTTGGTACACCCAATACACTCCCTATCAGGCTGAGATCAGTCAAGGTCGTCTGGAAGCCCTATTGGTCTTCCAGACCATGGTCGCGGATCTTTGCGGTTTGGAGTTGGCCAATGCTTCGCTCTTGGACGAGGGCACCGCCGCGGCAGAGGCAATGGCCTTGTGTTGGGCCAGCGGCCGACGCAGGCACAGCCGGTTTGTGGTCAGCGACCGTTGTCATCCTCAGACGATTTCAGTGATGCAGACCAGGGCCTCAGCCATCGGGTTGCAACTCGAGGTGCTGGACCTTGGCGACGCGGACTTGAGTAATGCTTGCGGCGTACTGACGCAATATCCGGACACCTATGGTTCCGCGGAAGGGCTCGAGCCATTGGTAGAGCGCGCCCACGACGCGGGTACCCTGGTGGTCGTGGCTACAGATCTCCTGGCCTTGACCCTGCTGCAATCTCCCGGATCTGCAGGGGCCGACGTGGCAATTGGTTCCTCGCAACGCTTCGGAGTGCCTATGGGCTACGGAGGACCCCATGCGGCGTTTTTTGCTACCAGCGGCAAGTACAAGCGCCTGATTCCCGGGCGAATCATCGGGGTCTCGAAGGATGCTCGCGGTGGTCGGGCATTGCGCATGGCTCTGCAAACTCGCGAGCAGCACATTCGCCGAGACAAGGCCACCAGCAATGTGTGCACTGCTCAGGTTCTGCTGGCAATCATGGCCGCCATGTACGGTGTCTGGCACGGGCCTGAAGGCCTGCAGCGCATCGCCAGGCGGGTCAGGGGACTGACCCTTTCCTTGCGCGCTGCTCTGGATGCTGCCGGGCTCAAGACAGGTTCGGATGAGGTCTTCGACACCCTGCGCGTGGAGCTTGGTTCGGAGCGGGCGGCAGAGGTGCATCGGGCCGCTCATGATGGGGGTTTCAATCTGCGTGAAATAGATTCCAGCACAGTGGGGGTGGCCTTGGATGAGACCACAACCGTGCCAGATGTGCGCGGAATCCTGCGCGCCTTCGTGGGTAGCGGAGCGGACCTTGATGCCCACTTGCAAGAGGAGCCTCAGGAATATCCGTCTGGTTTGCAGCGTACGGATGATTACCTGACCCACGAGGTATTCCACAGTCATCACTCTGAGCACGAGATGCTGCGCTGGATTCATCGATTGGCCTCCAAGGACTTGTCCTTGACCACCTCCATGATCCCGCTCGGTTCCTGCACCATGAAGCTCAATGCCACTGCAGAGATGCTGCCTGTCAGCTGGCCCAAGATCGCCAATCTGCATCCCTTCGCGCCTTTGGATCAGGCCAAGGGGTATGGTCACATGCTGCGAGAGCTTGAGGCCTGGTTGACCGAGATCACTGGATTTGCCGCTACCAGCCTGCAACCCAATGCGGGGTCCCAGGGAGAGTTCGCGGGCTTGTTGGTGATGCGCGCATACCATCTATCGCGTGGGCAAGGTGAGCGCGATGTCTGTTTGATCCCCACTTCGGCTCACGGTACCAATCCTGCTTCCGCAGTAATGGCGGGCATGCGCGTGGTAGCCGTGGCTTGCGACGATGCGGGCAACATCGATGTGGGGGACTTGAGGGCCAAAGCCGAGCAGCATGCGGATTCTCTGGCCGCTTTGATGGTGACCTATCCCTCCACCCACGGAGTCTTTGAAGAGAGCATTGTGGAGATCTGCGAAGTCGTGCATCAGAGCGGTGGTCAGGTCTACATGGACGGTGCAAACATGAATGCCCAGGTCGGCCTTTGTCGTCCCGGGGAATTTGGCCCGGATGTGTGTCATTTGAATCTGCACAAGACCTTCGCCATCCCTCATGGGGGCGGCGGTCCGGGAATGGGACCCATCTGTGTGGCCGAGCACCTGGTGCCGTTCCTGCCAGATCACCCACTCGTTGAGGTGGGGGGCAAGGAAACCTGCGGAACGATCTCCGCCGCACCTTTCGGCAGTGCTGCGGTGCTGCCCATCACTTGGATGTACATTGCCATGCTCGGTCCCAAGGGGATGCGCCAATGTACTGAGGTTGCAATCCTCTCGGCCAACTACATGGCTGTGCGTCTCAAGGAGCATTACCCTGTGTTGTTCACCGGTGCCCATGGTCGCGTGGCCCATGAGTTCATTATCGACCTGCGCCCGATTGAGAAGGAAACGGGGATTACGGGGGAGGATGTTGCCAAGCGTCTGATGGACTATGGCTTCCATGCTCCCACAATGTCGTTCCCAGTGACAGGCACCTTGATGATCGAGCCCACCGAGAGCGAATCCCGGGCCGAACTCGATCGTCTGTGCGATGCCTTGATTGGAATTCGCCAGGAGATTCGTCAGGTTCAAGAGGGCCTTTGGCCCGCCGAGGACAATCCCCTCTGCAACGCCCCCCACACCGCCGCTGCCCTCATGGTAGACGATTGGCCCCATCCCTATTCGCGCACGCTCGCGGCCTATCCTGCGGCTTGGACTCAGGATCACAAGTACTGGCCTACGGTCAGTCGCGTGGACAATGGCTATGGCGATCGCAATCTGGTTTGTTCCTGTCCTCCCATGGAATCGTTCACGCAGAACGAAGAAGCCAGCACTTGTGACCTGGAGCCCAGTTCGTGCTGATTTTTTTGGAAGGGGGTGTGCGACATAAGGCCTTTCACGATCCCGTGAACCAGACCATCGACTTATGGTCCGGCAGCGCCGAGGCCGAGGGAACCGCCTTGGCTTTTGGCGAGGCGCTGGTGGTGGTCTGCAATGACGAGGGAGTCTTCAGCCATCTTTCCCTGGAATATGGTGGGTTGCCTATGGAAAGCGTGCTTCCTGTCCGCCCGGACGAGTGCCCCATGGCGACTTCTGCTGAAGTGGAGTTGGACGATGCAGACGCCTTGCACATCCTGCTCGATCCCACCGAGGGCACCTTGCGCTTTTCTTTTGGCGGCCGCGTTCCGCAGCAGTGGGCGCGGCTGGGTGAGAACCTGATCTGGTTGGGGATCGATCCCGATGGCCATCTGGCGGCCATGATGATCGAGGGAATCTCCCGTGATAGAGGGGGCAAGGCTCAGGGGGCCTGGCTGGCCCAGATGGGGATCGGTTGAGCGATTCAAGGGAGGCGTCTCTGGGAGTTGATCTGGCGCAGATCCTGACCACTCACTTTGTGCGTTTGGAGCGAGCTCTGGAAGTACTTCCCGATCAAGACCTGTGGTGGCGACCCCATGCCGATTGTCTTTCAGTAGGCACCATCCTGTTGCACTTGGAAGGCAATCTGCGTCAGTGGGTCCTGGCAGGGTTGGGAGGTATGGAGGATGAGCGTCAGCGAGCCCGGGAATTTGATGGCCAGCCGGCGGGAAATTCAATCGAGCTGCTTGGCAGATTGGCAGATACTCAGAATCAGGCGGCTGCCTTGATCGCGGCGATTCCCGAGCAGGACCTGCAGCAGCAACGCACAATTCAAGGGTTTGAGGTCAGCACGCAGGACGCGATCTTGCATGTGGTTGAACATTTCTCCTGGCATGTGGGCCAGGCGGTGTGGATCGCCAAGGCCCGTGCGGGTGAGGCCCACGGGCTGGCATTCTATGACGATGATCAGTTGGGTTAGCTCAACCCCATCAACCCCAGCATGCGGTCTCGCACATCGGTCGCGGACACAACCCCTCCTTCAGGCTCCGGGTTCCCCGCATCCCAGCCCGCACTCGAGATCCAAACCGGGCCCTGCTCAGGCTCTTGGGGCAGGCGGCCATGGCTACCCCGGACAAGGTCCTTGTCCACAGGAATCACATCCATCAGGTACCGCATGCCCAACTTCTTCTGGGTCAAACGACGGGCTACGCGCAGCAGGGGCACGGCCAGGTCGGGATCGATGAACATCTCCAGCGGGTCATAGCCCGGCTTGCGGTGGATGTCGATGGTATGGGCAAAGTCCGGCTCCTGGCTTGGATCCAACCAGTAGTAGTAGCTGAACCAACTGTCCTCATCCGACACAGCCACCAGGTCCCCCGCGTTGGGGTGAGCCAGGCCTGCGGCCTCAAGGGCCGCGCCTTCCAGCAACTGATCGACTCCCGGTAGACCCTGCAATACAGCGCGCGCCGCCGCCCGGGCCCCGTCGTCCTGGCAATAGACATGGGCGACCTGATGATCAGCCAGGGCAAAGGCGCGGCTGCCATATACATCGAGCGTCTCTCCTGCGGGCCCAGGCCGGGCTGCCAGCAAGCCCCCTTCGCGCAATGCGCGATTGATGTGCACGGTTCTTGAAACCGGGCTGATGGCGTATTCGCTCAAGACCAGGGTCTCTGCACCACGGGCGTCCGCCGCTGCCACCAATTCGCCCACCAGTTTGTCGAGCTCTCCTAGAGCGGCAACCGAGCGTGGATCCCCGGGTCCAAAGCGCTGGTGGTCGTAATCCAGATGGGGTAGATAGACAAGCGTCAGGGTCGGCCGCTGCAGCTCCAAGGTGCGGATCGCTGCCTGTGCGATCCAACGACTGGAGGGCAGGCCCGCCTTGGGTCCCCAGAAATCAAAGAATGGAAAGGCCCCCAGGTCTCCTTCAAGATCCTGGCCGAATCCAGTGGGCCAGGCGTAGGTAGCGGGGATCTTGCGTCCGTCCGCCGGATAGAAGGGTCGCGGAGTGATGGACCAGTCCACCGCTGCGCCCAAGTTCCACCACCAAAACAGTTTGGCGCATGTGAAGTCCGGATTGCGCTGGCGGGCGGTCTCATAGATCTTCTCTCCTTCAACAAGGGAGTTGGCTTGACGCCAGAGGCCGACCTCCCCGGTGGAGGGCAGGCGCCACCCGTTGCCCACCGCCCCGTGCTTCGAAGGTGTCTTGCCTGTCAGGAAAGTCGCCTGTGCGCTGCAGGTGACCGCGGGCAAGACCGCCGAGAGCGGTGCCGACACTCCGCGCTGGGCCAGGGCCCAAAGGTGCGGCGTGTTCTTGGTTACCTGGGCCTTTGAGAGGCCAACACAATCAATCACGAGCAGGGGTCGCATGGATTTCGGCTCAGAGGGTACCATCCTCGCCATGTCCAAGAAATTGAAGGGTCCATCTGGCAACCCTCTGTTGTGGATCCCAACTCAGGTGGCTTGATGGAGGGCGCGGGGCCGAAGTGCCTTCACTTCACCTGGGCCTGCCAATCCTCTCTTGTCAGGGCCCAGCGTTCATGGTCGGACCATTGGCCGGCGATCTTCAAATAGCGCCGACTGAATCCCTCACGGTGAAATCCGGCCCTCTTGATCAGGGCCAGGGATGGCCTGTTGGAGGGTTGGATGTTGGCCTCAAGGCGGTGGAGTCTCAGGTCCACGAAGGCCCACTGCAGCAGGAGGAGGAATCCCTCGGTCATGTAGCCCTGGCCGGCAAAAGGTGCTCCCACCCAGTAGGACAGGTAAGCCGAATCAAAGGCCCCGCGCACGATTTCGTTCAGGTGAAAGCGACCGACGAGGGCTCCGTCGTCGCGTCGACAGAGCAGCAAGCGTTCCGTGCGCGGATCGCGGTTGCCTTCCAACCAGATTCGAAATGCTTCGGGACTGTCTGGCTCGGGGGCGCCCTCTGCTGCCAAGGGCTCCCAGGGTTGATGCAGTTCGCGGCTGAGTCGCACCAGTTCCGTATAGGACGCTAAATCGCTCTTGTCCGGGTGGCGTAGAAGAACACGCGTGTCGCTTCCAGTGATGAGCATCGGAGCACTTGTTGAAGTGGTGTCTTCTTGATGACTTGACATTGTGGTACAGGTCCGTGCCAGGGATCGGCTCCAGTCAGAAACCCACTCTCGACGTTTGAGCCAAGTGCCTGAAGTGGGCTTTGGTGAGGGATTGAGCTTCTCAATCCTATCGGTCAGGTGAGAGATTTGTTTGCCAATCCCAACCACCGCTTCCTGATGGAGCGCTCTTGGGCCGGTTCCTTGAGCGGCCGACGCAATCAATCCATGCTGGGGGTCGCACCGCTGTCTGTCCAGAGGGTACCATTCCCGCCATGTTCAAGAAGTTGAAGGGCATGTTTGGCAATCGCCCCATCTTGGTTCCCAACGCAGCTGGCTTGGCTGAGGGTGAGGGGCGCACCATAGAGGTGGGGGACATGGGCTCCAGCGGTCGCCAGATTCTGCTCTGCAGGGTAGATGGCAAGATCTACGGCCTCGATACCCTCTGCCCCCATGCCGAAGGCGGACGCCTTGGCCGTGGCCCCCTGCACGAAGGCCGTTATGCCGTCTGCCCCATGCACCTGTACAAGTTCGACGTGCGAGACGGTGCCCCCCAGGATGTGAGCTGTGGTCATGCCCGCACCGTGCGCTGCGAAGAGCGCGATGGGAACATTGAGGTGTATGCCTAGGGGTTTCGTGCCGGAGCGACAGGTCTGGCTGGAGCTTGGTAGTCTGGAGGACCGAAGAGTCCTCTCCTGATTGGCGCAGTAGCCCATTCCCCCGGGGTGGTGCCGCTGTACCAGACCGGCAATCACACCATGAAGAGTCAACTAGTTCGAACCATCTGCCTGGCTACCATCATCGGTGCTGTATTTGGTACTCCTGCCTGGCGTCAGTCGCCCGACTCCAATGGTCAGGACAAGGCAGAGCGACGGCCCAACATTCTCTTTTGCATCGCGGACGACTGGGGTTGGCCGCACGCTGGAGCCCTGGGCGACTCTGTTGTTGAGACCCCTGCCTTCGATCGCCTGGCGCGTGAGGGGGTGCTCTTTCCCCATGCATATGTCGCCTCTCCCTCCTGCACTCCATCGAGGAACGCCATCCTGACAGGGCAGTGGCACTGGCGTCTCAAGGAAGGTGCGAACCTGTGGAGCTCTCTTTCGCCAGACCTCAAGGTCTACCCGAAGCTCTTGGGGGCGGCCGGATATCATGTGGGCCACTGGAGGAAGAGCTGGGGTCCAGGTCGTCTGAAGGGTTGGAACGGTCACCCGGTTGGGCTGGGCTATGAGAAGGGCTTCAAAGAGTTCCTTGAGGCGAGGCCCGAGGACGCGCCTTTTTGTTTCTGGCTGGGCGCGTACGATCCTCACAGGCCCTATCGGCGCGGCACCGGCGCCGCGAGTGGTTTGGATTGTGATGAGATTGATCTCTTCCCCTTCTTCCCTGATTGTGAAGAGGTGCGTGGTGATGTGGCGGATTACTACTTCGAGGTAGGCCGCTTTGATCAAGATGTCGCCAGTGCTATCGCTCTCTTGGAGGAGTCAGGAGAACTGGACAACACCCTGATCGTCATGACAGGTGATCACGGGATGCCGTTTCCTCGTTGCAAGGGCAATGTCTACGATTCAGGGGCCAGGGTGCCGCTCGCGATCAGATGGGGTGATCGTGTGAAGGGTGGACAGGTTCTGGATGACTTTGTGAGCATGACGGACCTTGCGCCGAGCTTCCTTTCCGCCGCGGGCCTGGAGATCCCGAGCTCGATGACCGGGCAAGATCTGCTGCCCCGGCTGGAGGGCGGAGAAGATGTGGTTCGCTCTTTTGTCCTGATCGGGCGTGAGCGTCATACCCCAGCGCAGGAGCAGCCCTTGAGCGGTGGCTACCCTGTGCGCGCCCTGCGGAACGAGGAGTTTCTCTATGTGCGGAACTATGAGCCGGATCGTTGGCCGGCCGGCACTCCACACCACGAGCGGGCCTACATGAAGAACGCGTGGCTGGGTGATTGCGACAATGGGCCCACCAAGCTCGTGATCGTGGCAAGGGCGCCCACGGATCCCATCTACGCGGAGAGCTACAGGCTCTGTTTTGCCAAGCGGCCCGGGGAGGAGCTCTATGACCTCAAGTCCGATCCGCACCAGCTCGTGAACCTCGCAGCGAACCCAGAGTACGCGCAGGTGAAGACTGAACTCGCTGCCCAACTTGTGGCTGAGCTGAAGGCGAGCGGGGACCCCCGTGTGATCGGCGGCGCAAAGGCCTTTGATGAGTACCCCTACTTTGGCGGTGTTCCCAAATACCCAGGGGCAGACGCGATCGAGGCCTATCGTTGAGGCCCCCCTCTGCTCACAGGGTGTGTCCGCGCGAGCTCAGATCTCTTCGTAGGTTTCCACTGTGATGTCCGCCACAACATCACCTGTGTGCTTGGTGCTCAACGGTTCGAATAGCAACAGGTGAGTTTCTTCCCTGGCGGTGGGTTTGTGTTCCACGCCCTTTGGAACCGTATAGAACTCTCCCGGATTCACGATGACGGTCCGGTCTCTCAGTTCCAACGCCAACTGCCCTTTCATGACCATGAACAGTTCGTCTTCATCATCATGCTTGTGAAAGACGAACTCTCCCTGGATTTTCGCCAGCAGGATCTGTTGCCCGTTCAGTTCTCCGATTTTCTTGGGAGACCATTGGTCCGTGAAGAGATCGAATTTGTCCTGAATGTTGATTGCGTCCATGTTGCTGCTTGCGGGTGGTTCAATGGAGGAGAGTGCTGCCTGGAAGAGTAGGGCTTATACTCTTGTGAGAGGGGGTATCCCATTGGGCTGGTGTGGTTTCTGTTCCTGGTGAGTTGGTCAGACAAGCAGCAACAGTCATCACTGCCGGACTGCTCGAGATTGATGCTAGACTGGGATCATGCCTTCGACCCTGCCCCCGAGCATCTTCAATGATGTGGTCGGCCCCGTCATGCGCGGGCCTTCGAGTTCGCACTCCGCGGCCTCGGTGCGTATTGGTCGTCTGGCGCGTGATCTTTGTGGTGGTGCTCCCGACTCGGTGCTGATCGAGTTCGACACCGAGGGGTCGCTGGCCATGACCCATGAGAGTCAGGGCTCGGATATCGGCTTGTTTGCCGGTCTGCTCGGCTGGGAAGCGGATGACGCGCGTTTGCCGGACTCAGCGGGGGCGCTGAAGGCCGCTGGCATCGAGCTGGAGATCCGGACTGCCGAACTGCACGACCCGCACCCGAACACCTACCGCCTGACCATGCGTAAGGGTTCGCTGGAACACAGCCTGATTGCATTGTCCACGGGCGGCGGCATGATCGAGCTGATCGAAATCGATGGCACCCCGGTCGCCTTGCAAGGCGACTATGCCGTGACCCTGTTCGATGTCACCGACAATGGCGCGTCGACCGCGGCGATCCTGAACGACCGCGACGACATCGATGAGGTGCAGATTGCGGGAAGCGCGCCGGTTCGAGTCGTCTGCAAGGCGCAGGCATTTGTTTCCGACGAGGACTTGACGGGCCTGCCGGCTGTGCAGCGCGTCAGGCGCCTCGGTGCGGTCTTGCCAGTGCGATCCAGAAGGGACCTCGAGGTCCCCTTCTTGCATGCCAGTGAGATGCTGGCCCATGGGGATCCCAAGCAGCGCAAGCTCTCGGACTTCGCTTTGGAATATGAGAGTGCCCGGGGAGCCATTGGCTCTGAAGCAGTGCTGGAGCAAATGCGCAATATCCTCGTCATCGTGCGCGCTGGCGTTCAAGAGGGCCTGGCTGGGACAGAGTACGCCGACCGGGTCCTTCCACAGCAAAGCGATGGATTCGCGGCCAGCCTTGAGCGGGGTGAACTGCTGGACGCCGGTATCCTCAACCGCGCGATTCTCTATGTCACGGCCTTGATGGAAGTGAAGAGTTCGATGGGGGTGATTGTCGCCGCGCCCACAGCTGGTTCCTGTGCCACATTCCCGGCCACTTGTCTGGCCGCGGCCGAAGTCCAGGGCTCGTCAGAGGATGAGATCCTGCGAGCGATGCTGGCGGCAGGTCTGATCGGTGTCTTTACCACGACCCGATCGAGTTTCGCAGCGGAGGTCGGCGGTTGTCAGGCCGAGACAGGCGCAGGCGCTGCCATGGCGGCGGCGGCGTTGGTCGAGTTAGCCGGTGGAAATGCGGCCCAGGGATTGGGGGCCGCCAGTCAGGCCCTGCAGAATGTGCTGGGACTTGTCTGCGATCCGGTCGCCAATCGAGTCGAGGCTCCCTGCCTCGGTCGCAATGTTGCTGGCGCGGCCAACGCGCTTGCCTGCGCCAACATGGCCCTGGCGGGATATGACCACTTGATTCCCCTGGACGAAGTGCTGGACGCGCACCGTCAGATCAGTGAGAACATGGCGCGTGAGTTGCGTTGCACAGCGCTCGGTGGCTTGTCGATCACACCTACATCGAAGGCCATCGAAGCCCGCCTCTGTGGTTCGGACGAGGGCTGCGGCACCTGCGGGTAGTCGTCAGCCGCAGCTTGCGCGAAGCCGGGCCCAGCCCTTGCCTTCACGCGGCGGTGGCGTGGTTCCCCAGGTCACTAAAGATCCCGGCTTGGGAGCGTCATGCCTTGCCTGGCCACTCGGCCCACCAGGCTCTGAAAATCCGGAACTGTTCCTCGGCGTAGCTTTCTTGGCTGGAGCTGAGGGCATCGCTCTCGTTGAAGTGCAGGCGGTACTGCTCATCACCGTCCAGTACCAGCAGGTGCTTGTAGAAGAGCACCAGATCCGGCCCCTCGTCAAAAGTCGAGAGCACCGCGAGGGCTTGTTCCAGTTCCAGGGCCAGACGGCGCGCCTCGGTGTCGCCGCTTTGGGCGCGTGTGCAGAGCTCGATCAGTCGCAGCACTTCCCGGGGCAGGGCGTTGCCGATGCCCGTGATGGCACCGCTGGCACCGCAGTTCACATAGCCGTGGAAGACCTGTGTGTCCACTCCGACCATCAAGGTCACGTCTGGGTCCACGCCGATGATGTGCTCGGCCGCATAGCTCAAGGAAGTGGCCCCTCCGAATTCCTTGAAGCCGATCAGGTTCTTGAACTCCGCGCGCAACTCGAAGAAGAGATCGGCGCGCGTCTCAAAGCCGTAGTAGGGGCTGTTGTAGATCACCGCTGGCACATTGGGAGCCGCGGCCAGGATGGACGCGAAGTGGGCCCGTTGGGCGTCGGGTGATGTGCCGCGGGACAGGACCCGCGGAATGACCATCAGACCCTTGGCCCCGACGGAATCCGCATGAGCGGCGTGGGCCGTGGCCGAGCGCGTGTTGACGGCGCCTGTCCCGACCATGGTGGGAACGCCCGCCGCGCACAGGTCGGCCACACCCTGCTGGCGTTGTTCATCGCTCAGCAGCGGCCAGTCACCCATGGAGCCACAGTAGACGACGCCGCTCATACCAGCATCCACGAGTTCCTTGCCCTTGCGCACAAGCGCCGCGAAGTCGGGGCTCCGGTCGCCGGTGCAGGGAGTCATGAGGGCTGGGAGGCAGCCGTGACAGATGCTTGTGTCCATTTAGAGCTTCAGGCTTCGCCCGCGATGGTGGAGGCTGGTGATGAAATGGTCAGGGGCGCAGGTGTGCGCTGCGCAGGGGACCAACGCTCGTGCTGGCCGGATTGTCTTTGAGCTGGCATGGGTGCGATGGCTACAGGCTGTCCTTGGTCCACTGTCCATCTATCTGGCGCCATAGTCCGTGCGGGTTCTCATCGCGCAGGCCCGCAGGCAGTCGTTCGGGACGGACATTGTCGTAGCACTGCAGCATGGCGAAGCGCAACAGTGCCCCGGGCATGCCCACGGCGCTGAAGGCGGCTTGGGCTGTGGCCGGGAAGGGGCCCCCGTGGTTCATGGCTGGTGAGACCGCAACGCCGGTGGGCATTTTGTCATTGAGCATTCGCCCCACCCGTTGGCGCAGCGCCGGGGCCAGAGCATTGTAGGCATCGTCGTCACTCCCGTCAGAAGCGGAGTAGATGCTACCTGTCAGGTTGCCCTCAAGTCGGTCGAGTATCTGCAAGGTCTCGGTCTGATCAGAGGCGACCACGATCAGCGTGGCGTTGCCAAAGGCCTCAGCTTGCAGAGCCTGGCTGTTCGCAAGGAATTCGGCGCCAGATACGCGTAGCACCGTGTTGGTGTAGCGTCGTTCATCATCGGCTACAGGTGTCCCGCCGGTGAGGATCTGGGCGCCGGCCTGATTCAGGTGTTTGACTGCCTGCGCGAGACTCTGGCAGCCCCCCTCCGAAAACAGCAAGCCGTTCGGAGAAGCAGTAAAAGCATTGACGGTCTTGTCCACGAAGGCTTCGGTGTGAGCATCCGCTTGCAACAGCAGCATGCCCGGGCTGGTACAGAACTGGCCGGTGGCCATCAGGCAGCTGGTGGTGAATTCCTCGGACAAGGCCGCGCCCTTCTCGGCCAGTGCACCAGGCAGGATCAGAACCGGGTTGATGGAACCGAGCTCAAGGAAGATCGGCTTGCCCACCGCGTCGGCGGCTGCCTTGAGCTTGAGTCCGCCCTGGCGCGAACCGGTGAAGGCGATTGCGGCCAGGCGCGGGTCCTGGGCCAGTTTTTCGCCGTCCGTGAAGGGCATGTCGTAGAGCAGCTGCACTGTGCCCGCGGGCAGGCCAGCAGCAACGGCGGCTGACTGGGCTTCTTCGGCTAGCAGTCGGGTGGTGCCCGGGTGCAAGGGGTGCGCCTTGGCGATCACCGGGTTGCCAGTGGCGATAGCTGCGATGAAGTCACCGCCGGAGACGCTGCCGTAGGCCAGGGGAAAGTTGTTGGGACCGAAGACACACACCGGGCCGATCGGACCATACTGAGTGCGGATGCCGGCGGCGGTGTCAATGATCGGGTGCGTCCAGTGCCCGGCACGGCAGGCTTCAGCCGCTTGCCGCATCTGGTTGGTTGTGCGCGGGAGTTCGATGGAGGCCAGACGCGGCTCCAGGGGCAGGCCGGTTTCGAGGTTGGCAAGTGCGACGATCTCTTCGGCCTGGGCCTCGATGCGATTGGCGTAGTCATGGAGGAAGCTGGCAATGGCTTCCGGGTCCTGCTGGCGCAGATCTTTGAATGCCTCTCGTGCGGAGTCCAAGGCAGCCTCACAGTCAGCCCAGCTGCTGGTGGGGTAGTGGTCTTCAAGGACTTCGCCGCTGACCGGGTTCTTTGCTTGGAAGGTGCCGAGCGAGTCGGAGGCACGCCAGGCGCCTGCGATGAGGACCTTTTGCATTGACATGGGTGAGGAAGTGGCCGAGGCGTTGAGGATGAAGAGGGAGGGTGCGACTCTGCGGACAAAGTACACATTCCTGGATTGTACGATAGGATCAGTTGATGAAAACACCGAACGCTGCAACTGGCCTCGTAATCGGTCTTGGCTTTGGGCTGGCTGTGGGCATTGCTATGGAGAACCTGGCCCTGTGGCTCCCCGTCGGATTTGCCATGGGACTCATGGGGTTCATGGGCGCTGGCAGTGGGGGCGCAGAAGACGAGCAGCAGGATTCCGATGAACACCAGGACCGTCTCTGAAGGAGCCCCATCGACGCCCAGTTCTCCACCTGGGTTGGTGCTTGGTAGGATCTGGTGATGAGGTTTTCCGCCGCTCTTGCCTGTCTGTTCTCATTCTTGTTTGTCGCATGCAGCTCGGACCTGGAATCCGCACAGGATGAGTTTGGGGGCGTGGCCCGCGGTTACGTGGAAGCCTGGTGCCGGGGAGATGGATCGGTGGAGCGAGAGCAGTTCCAGACCGAGGAACTCCCCGAGTTGTTCAGGAAATAGTCGCAGACGATCCACACGCTTCCTGTCGGCTCGCCGGTGGAGCACTTCGAGGTAGAGGACATTTCTGTCAGTGGCCCGGGCAAGAATCCCGAACTCCTTGAGTACGGATTCGATCTGAAAGAGGAAGCTGGGTTCGGGTTCATATCCGAACAGGTCCACTGCATCGCGATCGTGTTCCAGGTTCGCCTTGCCGACGGGAGCCAACATCGGGGTCAGGTGGCCATCCGTCCCGATGTGCCCTTCGTCAAAGGGCAGCATCATCAGGTCAAGAGAAGTGATCGCTGGCGTGCCATGCCCCTGCGACCGTAGCTTCTGGTTTGAGCGCGGTCGCAAAGCCTGAGAAGGGATATCGCCCCGCCGATCGGATCAGGAATCCGATCGACTCTCCAGACTGGACCTACTTGTCTTCCTTCATCTGCAAGCTGACCGCGCGCGCTGAGACATTTGGTGTGATGCCTCGCGTGTCTTTGCCCTTTTCGTAGCCCAGCTCTTCAGGAGAAGGTCCAACCCATTTCGAGCGAATGCCCTCGATCCGCAGTTCGCCCTTGGGGTCGATCGTGACGAAGGACCAGAGCGGGTCCGCGTAGGGGCAGGTGTATTCGATCCAGGGGTGCTCGGCGTGGACCTCCGGGGGATAGCTCTCGTGTTTCTTCGAGCCGCCCACCCACTTGTAGGACATGGAGTTCACCTGGATGTAGGGGATACCGTTCAATTCGACGAGATCGTCGAGGTGGTGGTGTCCGCTGAAGCAGGCGAGTACGCGCCCCCAACCGGCGGCTTCGTTGGCGGCCTCAAGGATGGCACGCACTTCTGCGCCGTTGTCGACGCCATTGGCGTTCTGCAGGCTCTGGTGGACCAGGACGACCACGGGTTCGGTCGTGGAGGCGAGGGTTTTTCTGAGCCACGTGCGCTGCTCTTTACCGATGTGTCGGGGGTAGCCACCGGGCGCATCCTTGTGGCGGTCATTGCCATCGAGGACAACGAAGCGATACCCCTCTTGGAGGTAGGTGTAATAGCCTTCCTCCATGCCGACGTACTTGCGGAATTTCTCACGGCTGGCACCCCCGTCCATGTCGTGGTTTCCGACCACATTGTATTGGTCTCCCTTCCAGCTTTGCCAGACCTCACGGAAAGAGTCATTGGCTTCCTTGGGTTGGCAGAAGTCTCCCATCTGCACGACGAAGTGCGCACGCTTCTTGCCCATGCTTTGAAGGAATGTGCCGAGACGCTCGTCGGCGTCGTGCATGATATCCTTGTGTACATCTGCGCACATACCGAAGCGCAGCACCTTCAAACCCTCAGCGGCCTTGGCCGGTGGACAGAAGCTGATGACACAGACGCCAGCTGCGGCGCCCTTCAGGATCTCTCGGCGTGTGTTCTTCACCCGTGCAAACTACCAATTCCTTTTGGTTTCTGCTCGTTATTCGGCGCAAAGCGATTGGATTGGAGATCCGATGCGCCATTCAACTCAATTTCACACAAGCCGTAACATCATAGCTCAGAAGTGAAGCTGCGAGAGTCTTGAACACGCTTCGGACAACGAAGGCACTGACCTGCTTGCAGTTCAGCGCCTGTTAGGGCGGCCCGTTAGGCAGCTGGGCCCCGCTCTTGTCCAGGCTCCATGGCGCGGCTCAAGGGACACCCTTGCAAGCGGTCATTGGCCTTGCTCTGCTCTTGGAATGACCAGCGCATCTTACAAGCCAGGGATTTGGCAGCGCGCCGTCGAGATGAGCCGCGCCACTCCGGAATCCCGCAACCGCTACGTCGACTTCCTACGGGCTGTAGCAATCCTGTGCGTGATCTTCGGGCACTGGACTGCGGCCGCCGCCTATCCGGATGGCGAGGGCGGCCTAAAAATCACCCACCTTCTAGAAGTCACTACCAAGAGCCACCCCTTCACTTGGCTCATTCAAGTGATGCCCGTTTTCTTCTTCGTCGGCGGATTCTCCAACGGAGTTTCATGGTCCGCCGCCAAGCGCAAGGGCACGGGCTATTCGATCTGGCTTGAGTCTCGCTTGCGCCGCCTGATCGCACCGGTGCTGGTTCCCCTGGCGGCATGGATTGTGATGGGCGGAGTGGCCCATCTTTGTGGAGTCAGTCGACCCTGGATCGGCACGGGCTCGCAGCTTTCGCTCATTCCGATTTGGTTCCTTGCGGTTTACCTTGTGATCGCGCTACTGGTGCCCATTTCGCACGCCTTATGGTCGCGCTTCGGATGGCTCTCGTTCTTTGGACTTGCGGCCATAGGGGGCGCACTTGATGCTGGTTTCTTCCTTGGTGATCTGCGGAATCTGGCCTGGGTGAACTACGTTTTCATTTGGTCCGCCGTTCATCAGCTTGGCTATGCATGGAACGATAAGCAGCTCGAAGGCAGATTTCGCCCGCTAATGCTCGCCGGCATTGGCGGCGCTCTCTTGTGTACGCTTGTCTTCGCGGGGCCGTATCCCCTTAGCATGGTTAGCGTTTCAGGGGATCCCGTCAGCAATACGTTGCCACCGAAGATCACGCTGCTCTGCTTGGGCTGTCTTCAGATCGGACTCCTGCTCTCGATTCAAGCGCCGATGAAGCGCTTCCTGAGTTCTGTCAAACCATGGGCGGTTACCGTGCTGATCAATGGCATGATCATGACGGTGTTCCTTTGGCACATGACCGTGATGATTCTCTTCGTCGGGGCTGCGCACCTGATGGGAGATCTGGGCCTGGGCGCCATACCAAACTCCCCCGAGTGGTGGTGGCAAAAGGCTATTTGGCTTGTTGTTTGTACGCTTGGACTCCTTCCAGCGATCGCTTTGTTTGGTCGATTTGAGAGGCCCAAGGCCCAGCTTCCAGGCTTGGCGCCCTTGCCGGCCTGGCGACTGGCAATCGGTTCGATCCTGGTCTGCTTCGGCCTGGCACTTGTGGCCTTCAGCGGAATATCCGGCGATGGCCCCCTTGGGCTTCGGACCCTTGCCCTGCTGCCCCCATTCCTGGGTGCCGCACTAACTCGTCGCTGGGGCACCGAGAGAGCGCCCGCTTGACCCTTGTTTTCGGGAGAGGAGAGGGATACGCCTTTGGGCGCCCCCCGGCTCATGTTGGGTTTTCGAGTAATTTCTTGAGTGCCTTGGCCTATAGAGAGCATGCTCACGCTTACATTGAGGTGAGGGCTTCGGTCGGGCAGGCACAGCGCATGCACGACGCCGGCGAGCTCAACTCGATCCTCGTCCTCTTCCCTTGCTTGCCCGCATCTCTCTTTTTGCCGTTCTGCTCCTGAGCCTGGGGCTGCTGCAACTCAATCTCGATTATCTGCGTCCCCAGGCTGGTGATCCGGACTCAGTGATGGTGAGTAACGCGCTGGCTTTCGAGGCCTGCGCTGAACACTACTTGCATGAGGCTCGGCCGCAAGGTTTCTACCCCTACTTGCTTGCGGATTTCCTGCACTGGTTGCCGGGGCCTTTGGCTCTTTATGGAGAAGAGGATCTTGACCTTGACCAAAACCTAGAGCGTGCACGGCACCAGGGGGTTTTGGGCCGGCGGCTGATTGGAATGTTCGGTGTGCTCAGTGTGTTGATGACCTTTCTGCTCGCCCGCAGGCTGCTCCGAGTCCCCTGGGCATTGGCCAGCAGTGCCGCTGTTTCCTTGAACCTCTTGATGCTGTGTATCGGCCGTACTGCGCGGCCCCACGGCGCCGAAGCGGCGATGTCTTTGCTTGCGACTTGGACCCTAGTGCGTCTCGTGGAAGTTCCCAGCCGCCGACGCGCTTGGCAGGCGGGGCTTGGGGTAGGACTCTGCATCGGAGTGCTGCACAGCGGATTGCCGATTACCGGCACCCTCGCGCTAGCGTTCATCATGCTGATCCGAGCGCCGATCAAGGTTAGGCACACCGAGCTTGCCCACTTGATCTCGCGCATTGGAGTGGTAGCGGCCTTGATTATCCTTTTTGCCTATCGGTTCATTTTCTGGAACCAAGCCGACGGCAAGAGTGCATCCTATGTGGTCGGCTGGAGTGGAGCATCGAGATTGAGCGAAGCCTTTTGGTACTTCGACCCGTTCTTGACCGGTGCTCTTCTTGTGGGCTCAGGCTTTGTGCTTTGTCGAGTGCTTTCCCCGAGCAGGCGCGGGGAGAGCATGTTGTCCACAGCGCTCCTCGTAGCTAGCTTTCCCCTTGGGTATGTAGCCCTCTTCATTCCTCACAACTTGGTCCACTATCGGCATGCGGTGCCTCTCGTGCCGTACGCTGCAATCTTGGGCATGTATGGCATGCAGCAACTCCACCAATTGCGCAAGCCAAAGATCCTGCAGCACTCCGTTGTGGCGGCCTGCGTTATTGGAATTGGTGTATCGGGCTATTGCTCCACTAGGTATGTGTGGCTCAGTGGCAAGCCAGACACCGCGACTCTTGCCGCCCGCTGGCTTGGCCAGCAAAGAGATCCACCAGCACGCGTGGTGGTCACGAGTCCCGGGTTCACGCTGCCCATGTATATGACCCTTCAGTCTGCTCAAGACACGCATCATTACCTGCGCAGTGATTGGCACAAGTACCTAAGGCGCACAGGCATTGAATTTGAGGGCGCCATTCAAGCCCACATGCTTTATCCCAGCAAGGACCAAGCGGTGGGGCTCTATGGACCGGCCATGGAGAGGTCGCTGGATCGGCAAGATGTCGACTATGTAGTCTTGGTGCGCTCGGAAGGGCAGCGCGCGAGGATGGATCCTGTCAGGAAAGTCCTGCGCAGTTTCGGAGGCAAGATTGCTATGGTCTTTGAAACCCGCCGAGCAATGGAAGCTCAAAGACACACGGGCCCCACGGGCCTCGTTCGAACCATGCCCCTTGCATGGGTCTGGGATGCCGAGAGGCTTGGTAAGACTCTTGAGGTGTGGCGCCTGCCGCAGGCGCACGATCTTGAGCGTCATCCCGCACAGGACATTTCTTCCGAGAAGCAATGACCGCTTCGTTTCACTTATTGGCAAGAGCCCGCTAGACTGTTCTGTTCCATGGTTCGGCGTTCAGCTATTTCATTTCTATTGGTCACTTCTTGCTGCGGAGGTGTTAAAGCTCCAGCTCCTAACGTGATTCTGATCTCGCTCGACACATTGCGAGCGGATCATATGGGGGCCTACGGCTATCAGCAAGACACGACACCCTTTTTGGACAGCCTAGCAGACGACGCTCTGGTTCTTGAAAATGCGCGCACAACATGGACTTGGACCTTGATTGCGCACATGAGTCTGTTGACGGGCTTTTACCCTGTGCAGCACCGAGTTTGGTCTAGCGACAGCGCTTTGGCTCCGTGAATCTGGGAGTGACTTCCAACATCACCAACGGCGTGACGGTGATGTTCCGTTAGGGGTCACTGGGTGCCGCACTAACTCGTCGCTGGGGCACCGAGAGAGCGCCCGCTTGACCCTTGTTTTCAGGAGAGGAAGGCATGCGGGAGAGGCCGATGCAATCGTCGCAGCGGAGCGCGTGGGTTGAACCCATGGTGTGCGATCCAGCAACCCTCAGCCACCGCATACGGTTGCCAGTCGTCGGGGGACCAGGGGAGTGAGGCCTTTCTGCCGTGGATGGTTCTGAAGGCAGATTGGTCTAGATGTCTTTCATGTTGGCGCAGGGCTGGTGCAGAATGACCGCCACTTGACATCCGACGAATCCACAGGAAGCGGGAGCGGGGAGGTTCATGCACTGAGCGCCCTGGAGGCCCACGTTGGTGAAGCGCCAGCGCGCTGGCTGGGAGGGATCCTGTGTGGATTGACCCTGGCCACCGCCTACCTGTGCGTGGCCCATTTCGTGGCTGGTCGAGGAGTCGTCGCCTGGGATCCCACCATCCCCCTGGATCGCGCCATCCCCGCGGTCCCCGCTGCGATCTGGCTCTACATGACGAACATTCTCTACTACTTCGCCTGTGTCTTCTTTTTGCCCGCGGGCATTGCGGCGACCAAGGCCCTGATCGCGATATGGCGATCGCTGTTTATCGTGATAGCTATTTCCCTGGCGGTCTTTCTGCTCTGCCCCGCGGAAGTGGCCCTGCGCGATCAGATGCACGCGGCCCTGGTGGGCAGGGGCGCCGCACTGCATGCGATCTACGACGGCCTCTATCAATTGGATCCGCCTTTCAACGCCTGGCCCAGCGGCCACGTCTCGCATACCCTCATCATGGCCCTCTTCCTGGCTCGCATCTGGAGCCGACGGCCATGGCGGCGCCTCGTGCTGTGGATCGCCTGGACCTCGATGGCCATCAGCATCGTGCTCACAAAACAACATCTCGTGTTCGACCTCGTCACCGGCATCGCCCTGGGCGCTGTCGCCTGGAGGCTGTGGGTTTTGCCGCACCTTCCCGCGTCATTCAGTACGGTGAGTGACGAAGGGCTTGGAAGTGAATGAAAGCGGAGGATCATTCACTTTGAGGTAGGAATCAAGGTGAGCGAGGTGAAGCCCGGCCCTCACGAATTGCCCCTTGAGGGCCGTTTCTAACTGATATGAGGACGTTCTTGCCCCAAGGGTCAAAGGGCTCTGCTATCTACTGAGCAGCCGTCCTCCTTGTCCCAACGGAAGGTGAGGCTGACTTCAAATGGGGGCCACTCCTCAAAGGGTTGGTCCGATGGAAGGGCCGCCTGACCTTTCAGGCTCCAGCTCGTGACCGTCTCACGCCTTGGCGAGGGCGGGTAGTTGGTGTGGGAGGCTTGGTAGCTCCGGGTCTCACCGGGCCTCATCTGCACCGTGCCCTTGATGATCTCTGGCAGGGAGCTTGAGGATCTGCAGGCCTGTCCACCCCCTGAACCCCATCCGCCGCCGAGCCTCAGGTTGAGCTCTTCTTCTGTCAGTGCCTCCCACGCTGCGTCTGAGATTGGGTCCGTGTTGACCGGAGGAATCGATCCAGAGGCCCTGTAACCGTAAACCGTCAAGCCTGTCCACCAGCGATCTGTAGCGTTGTTGTTCGTGACGGTCGTCGAGTGTTGAGGGATACCGTCCTCCAGGAAGAAAAGAGTTTCTGCGTCCAGGTCACCGATCTTCCACTGCCGCCGATCAAGTTCAACCACTTCCGGGCCAACTATCTCTCCACCTGAAATGACTTCCGCAGGCGTGTCTTTGGCTCGGCACCCGCTTTG
Organism: Planctomycetota bacterium; assembly: GCA_002686945.1. Lineage (GTDB taxonomy): Bacteria > Planctomycetota > UBA1135 > UBA1135. The sequence continues at coordinate 966 of NYYZ01000033.1, read as the reverse complement.
AATGCTGCTCGCCAGGAGAACGAGCGCGTACTTGAGAATGGACTCCGGTAACTGATTCATCCGTTTCAGGTTGTCTTTGCCCAGTGGATGGCTCGGTTCTGTTGGTTGACTACCCATGCCTACCACCTTATCTCACAGGCCCTAGGAGGTAACTCCAAATTGACACGCCAGGGTGCATTCACGCCACGCCAGTCGGTCCCCACTTGGCTCTGAAGGAGTCCCAGCAACGCTAAATCCTCTGCTGGGGTTGGAGGTTGGTAGGATTTGGTTATGAAGAACCCCACTACAAGTCTGGCCGCCCTTTGTTTCTTGCTTCTCGTCTCTTCGTGTGGAAACGATACCGCCGCATCAGAAATAGAGGTTGATAAAGCTAACGATGCGGAAGAAAAAGTAGCGGAGGAAGAACAGCTTGCTGCAGAGAAAGCTGCAGAGGAGGAGCGCCTTGCGGCGGAGAAAGCTGCAGAGGAAGAGCGCCTTGGTGCAGAGAAAGCTGCAGAGGAAGAACGCCTCTATGACGCCAAGATCAGCAAGACCAAGTCGGACCTGCACGGCATCTCCATCGCTCTCGCCCAGTCCATGATCAGCAATGGGCGCTTCCCCGATTCCCTTGAGGACCTGGTCACCCCCGATAAGAACAATCGGGTTTGGCTCAAACAAAAGACCGTACCGAAGGACGCTTGGGGCGCCGAGTACAAGTACCTGCCCCCCTCCGAGGGCAGCAACGATTACGACCTAAGAACCCTTGGTCGTGACCAGCAGCCCGGTGGCGAAGGTGAGGATCGAGACATCACTTACGCCATGGTCCGCAACCAAGAGATCTAGCAGGGAGTTGAAGGTTCGCCCGAAGAGATCGTTCGTGTGCGCAGGATTCACAATCCAACTAGCTCCCACTTAGCTCTGAAGGAGCCCCTTCAGCGCTGTATCTTCCCCTCTGGTTGGAGGCTGACAGGATCGGTTGTTGACGGT
>NYYZ01000032.1 GCA_002686945.1 Planctomycetota bacterium | reverse complement strand
TTGGGCGCTGGCCCTCATCAAGTCTGCCTGCGTAGTCTTGGCGGGACTCTTGTTCCCGGCGGGTGCCCTGTTTCCCCAATTCTGAATACTCGGCGCTGATCGCGCCAATCCTCCCATGCGCAATCTATCTCTCATCTTCTCTCTTCTTTGCACGGCTTCACTTGGAACTGCGTACGCAGATCACGAATCCGAAGGATCCGGCGACGTCCAGCCTACGACTCCCTCTTCGCCCCTGACCTGGGCCGATGTGGACGGTGACGGCCTGCTCGATCTCTTTGCCTTGCCCCCCGGGGAGGCCCCCCGTATCTTGCGAAACGCAGGGGACGGCAGTTTTGAAGATGTGACCCGGGCCAGTGGCTTGGGCGCCTTTGGCGGCGCTAGTGCTGCCCTATGGAATGACATTGATGGGGACGGCTCGCCGGATCTGTATTTGGTGGGCGTGGACCGTCTGCTGCGCAACATGGGCGGCTTTGTCTTCCGTGATGTGACCGAGCACGCGGGGTTGGGTCAGATTCAACCCACCGTGAGCGCTGAATGGCTCGACACGGATGGGGACGGCCGCTTTGAGTTGCTCCTGGCGGGCCCCGATGGAGCCCATCTGTTCCAGGTGCGGCGGGACTTTACCTGTGTAGGCAGTCCGCTCGGCCCTGCGGCGCTGGCGGCCCTGCTGCGCGCCAATCCCGTGGCTGGATTCGGCAACACGGGAAACTTGGCTGATGCCAGTACGGTCGGAAGCGTCTCCGGAGGCGGGGGCGTCGGTGCGCTCAATCCGCCCCCACTCCAGTCCCAGTTCATCTGCTTGAGCGGAATCCGTGACCAGGCGGCTCCGTCCAACTGCATTCCCGCATCCACGGTTCCCACTCTGGGCATGCTCTATCCCATCAGCGGAGATTGGTTCGTGTCGGCAGCTGGAGATGTGGGCATTGGTACGACCTTGCCCACGGCCAAGCTGCATGTGGCTGGCGACACCCAGGTGGACGGCCAGTTGACCGTGACCAGTGTGGGCGCTCCCTTCAATGTGAGCTCTGCGGACTTGAATACGAACCTCAACGCGGACCTGCTCGACGGCCTGCATGCCTCGGACTTTTCCCAGTTGGGAGCCACGATCGGTACGGCGGAATTGGAGGACGGCTCCGTGACTCAGCCCAAGCTTGCTCTCGACTCCGTGGGCCATGACGAGATCATCGATGGCTCGATCACTGGGTCCGATATCGCCGATGGTTCCCTGACCGGTTCGGATCTCGCTGGTTCGTCGATTTTTGCTGCGCAATTGGCCGACGATTCCGTCGGGTCGAGCGAAATCGCCACGGACGCCGTGGGCTCGGATGAGTTGGCCGCGGGTGCAGTGGGCGCGGGCCATCTTGGGCTTGGAGCGGTGGATTCCTCTGCTCTGGCCGCTGGCGCCGTGGACTCAGCCGCGATCGCCGCGGGCGCAGTGGGTGCGGGACATATCGGACTTGGAGCGGTGGATTCCGCTGCTCTGGCCGCTGGCGCTGTGGACTCAGCCGCGATCGCCGCGGGTGCCGTGGGCTCCGCAGAAATAGCTACGGGTGCCGTTGGCTCCGCAGAAATCGCTGTTGGTGCGGTGGGGAGCGCGGAGATTGCTGATGACTCCATTCTAGCAGTCGACATCGCCGCGGATTCCGTTGGTGCATCGGAGCTCGGCCCGAACGCGGTGGGCTCCGTTAATATCGCTCCAAATGCCGTTGGCGCATCGGCGATCGCCACGAACGCGGTGGGCTCCGCAGAAATTGCTACGGATGCCGTTGGCTCCGCAGAAATTGCTACGAATGCCGTTGGCTCTTCAGAAATTATTCCGGGTGCAGTGGGCAGCTCGCAAGTCCTCAACGGGTCCTTGACTGGTGTGGACATTGCCGACGGGTCCTTGACTGGTGCGGACATTGCCACCGGGGCTATTGGCGCATCAGAGATCGCCACGAACGCGGTGGGCTCCGCTGAGATCGCTGATGGTGCAGTGGGCCTATCGGAGATCGCCACGAACGCGGTGGGCTCCGCAGAAATCTTCGACGGGTCCGTGACTGGTGTGGACATTGCCGACGGCACTCTTACGAATCTTGACATAAGCGCTTCCGCCGCTATCGAAGGGACTAAAATTACTCCTGATTTCGGTTCGGGCACTGTCACGTCCAATGGCTCTGGGCCTTACAAGGTCGGCGGGCTGAACACATATGATACGGCGGGCTATCTGGGAGTGCAAGGGACCACTGACTTTGAAGGAGACCTCACTGCTGATTGGGCCGGAAACGAGATCGGTGTCGCCGGTATTTCCACGGGCACCTCGACTGGAGACAACTACGGTGTCCGTGGTCATTCCAACGGCGTTGGGGTGCGAGGAGAGTATTCAGGGGATCCGCTCAATAACTATGCGGAACTGGGGACGGATGGAATTGGGATTGTTGCACGTGGCACGAGTCTGGCGGGTGAGTTCACCGGCGGGGTCTTAGTCGACGGCAACGATGCGGCGAATCCACTCCAAATTAATCAGAGTGTTACTACCACCGGATATCATGCCATTTATATAGTTAATGATGGGACAGGGGCAGCGATTGCTGCTCACAACAATAACACCTCCGGCACCTCACCTGGAATTCGGTTGTTTAATTCTGGGTTAGGGTATGGAATTCTGGTCAATAACAATAACGCGGCGAGCACAAGCGCTGCAATTAGGGCAAACCAAAGCAACAACGCCGCTGGAGTCAACATCATCGAGGCGGCCAACGGTACCGACCTGGAATTTCGGGTGGACAACTCTGGCAGCGTCTACTGTGACGTCGCCTTCAACGGCGGCGGGGCCGACTATGCTGAGTGGCTTGAGCGCCGGGATCCCAGCGAGGTCTTCGAGCCTGGCGATGTGGTCGGCGTCTTCGCAGGCCAGATAGCCAAGTCTGTTGCCGGCGCCCAGCAGATCATGGTGATCAGCACCAACCCGGTGGTGGTGGGCAACTGCCTCGATGCGGACCAGGACACCCGCGAGGGTCATGAGCGCGTGGCCTTCATGGGTCAGGTGCCTGTCAAGGTGCGCGGGGAAGTGGCCATTGGCGATCTGCTCCTGCCCAACGGTGATGGGACCGCGCGCGCCGTGGCTCCGGTTCTCTTGCACGCCCATGAAGTGGGACAGGTGATCGGCACGGCCTGGGAGGCATTCACTGGACCCGGCATTGGGCTGGTGAACGCCGCCGTGGGCATCGACCAGGCCCGGGCCGCCGCCCTCGCTCTGGGAGCAGTGCAGGAGCGCATGCAGGCTCTTGAGGCGAGGCTCGAAGCGCAAGAAAGCGAGGTTGCCGCCAGCCTGCGCGAATTGCGCGAGGAGATCAAGTCTCTGCGCTAATGCGCAAGCGCGGCCTCACTTGATCCAGGACCCACCACTTTCATTCCAAGTCCCTGGGACATGGAGTGGGAGTGGTGGGTCCATGTCTGGTGGAAAGCCGGCGATCACCGGGCCATTCACTCCGGATCCAATGACTCCGGGGGATCGTCCAAGGGATCTTGGCCGCTCTGGTCTGTGCGCACTTCTTCCAGGACGCTTTCCGCCACCTGGATTTGGGCGCCAGCGCGCAGGCCCAGGGCCAGGGCGTCGCTTGGGCGGGCGTCGAGGGTGTGCTCGCTGCCGTCGGGGGTACGCAGGATCAGCTCGGCGTAGAAGGTGTTGTGCTTGAGGGTGGTGATCGCAACCCGTTCCACTTGGGCGCCCAGGGCCTGAATACTATCGAGAGTCAGTTGATGGGTCATGGGGCGCGGAGACTCGGTGCCGGTCAAGACGCGCTGGATCTCGTGGGCCTCGGTGGCGCCGATCACGATGGGGAAGCCTCGGTTCCCGTCCGTTTCAACCAACTGCAACCATTGCTGGTTGGAGTTGTCCCGCATGACCAGATTGCTCAGTCGCATGGGGATCAGGGTTTCGTCGTTTGAATCCATCAGGGATCAGTATGGTCCATGGGGAAGGGGAATTCAGCGTTTGGAGTCACGCATGGTCTGCCTTTGTTGGCGCACGAGGTCGTCGAGACCTTCTACTTCTTCCTCTGCCAGGAACCAGCCGCTGGCCAGGGGGTCCTGGTAGGTGCATTGGGTGCAGCAGAGCCCCATGGTAGTGGCGGGGTCCATGCGCTCCAGCGCCTCTTGGCCGCATTCGGGGCAGGCGCGGTCTGCTCGGGCTGGCCAGAAGGTCGTGCCCGCGAGCCACAGGAGCAGCAGGCCGGCAACTCCGTAGCCGACCCAGGAGAGGATCGAGTCCGGCTTGAGGGCCAGCACCGCCGCCGCCAGTCCAATGGCGCCCAGAAGAATCAGGGGCACCAGGAATGGGATCCAGGCGGAGGGGCGGGGCATGGTCATGGCTTGCGGATGGGAGGATAGCGCCGCCAGGACCGCCTCGCTCGGGTTAGAGTCGGTCTCCCCGGCGAAACCTGCCTCCCAAGGTTGTGGGCCCCTCGGGCCCGCACCCCATCTCCCCATGCCTTCTCCCCCAGAACCCCATCTTCCAGGGCCCCTGCCCCCTCACGCCCACAAGGGCGATGCGGGTCGCGTGCTGTGCATCGCTGGTTCCAGCGACATGCCTGGGGCCGCGATCCTGTCGGCCCGGGCAGCCCAGCGCGCTGGGGCGGGTCTGGTCACGGTGGCGCATCTTTGGTCCGGGACCCTGGCTGTTGTGGCGGGCGCCTGTCCCGAGGCCCTGCACCTGGATGTGAGCGCCAAGAGGGATCTGCTCGCCGGTCGCATTCCCTCGGCCCTGCGCAATCAGCGCCAGGATGTGCGTCTGGTGGGTCCGGGCTTGACCCAGTCCGGCAGCACCCGCGAATTGGTGCATCGTTTATTGGAGGAAGAAGACGGTGGCACGCCGCTCCTGCTGGACGCGGATGCACTCGCTGTGCTGGCCGGCAATCTTGGCCTGGTGGCCCAGGCCAAGAGCGAAGTGGTCTTGACTCCTCATCCTGGTGAAGCCCGTGCCCTGCTTGGGGAGGAGATCGGGAACAGTGACGCCGAACGCATGCAAGTTGCGCGAAGAATGGCGGAGCTCGCCAGCGCAACGGTGGTGCTGAAGGGACAGCACACCGTTGTCGTGCGAGGCGAGCGCGAGTTTGTTTGTCGGCGCGGCAACCCGGGGATGGCCACGGCGGGATCGGGGGATGTTCTCAGCGGGGTTGTCGCGGCCCTGTTGTGTCGTTGCTCTGATGGATCCGATCAGGTCGAAGGGTACAGCATCTTTGATGCGGTTTGCGCCGGGGTGGAGTTGCACAGCCTCGCGGGGGACCTGCAGTGCGAGAAGTTGGGACAAGCGAGTTTGATCGCGAGCGACTTGATCGACGGTTTGCCCGCCGCCTTCCGTTCCATGGGAGGGGAGAGCGGGTGATAGGGGTCAGGGGTGCTCTGCTCGATGTCCTCTTCCTGCTGGGTCTGGTCTCTCCGGGCCTGGCCCTGTTGGCACCGATCCAGTCCGGACCGATCGAGCGTGAGGCTCGCATTCGTGCCCTGGCCCTGGGGGAGGGGGACCAACCGGAGCGCCTTGATGCGCTCCTGGTTTCGGATTCCTGGCCCGAGAGGCTGGTGGCTCTGGAAGCTCTTGCACGCTGTGAGACCTCTGGTCTGCTCGGGCCAGTGCTCGACGATGTTCGCGCCTGTCTGGCCTATTCCCAGCCCAATGTTCGTGCCGGAGCGATCAAGGCTCTGGTGCGCGCGGGGCTGGCTGGATCCTTGCAGGTGGACATGCTGCGCATGGCGGGGGACGTGCATCCCCTGGTGCGCATGGCGGCAGCCCGTTGCGATCTGCCAGGGGTCTTGGCTGTGTTGGTGGGGGACTCTGATCCGCAGGTGGCGGCGGTGGCCCGCTGGCGGTTGATGGTCGCTGGACCTGAGGCCTGGGAACAACAGCTTGACGCTGTTCTGTGGGGGACGGTGGACTTGGGGAGCGTACTTGAACCCTTGGCTCTTGGGGGTGTGTCTCCGCAGCTGGCCCAGGCCCTGCGCGCTTCGGACCATCCGGAAAAAGTTCTGATCGAAGGCCTGTGTACCAGCGCCGGGCTCGATCCAGACATCCATGTGCTGCTGGCTGGTTTTTGCGAAGGGATCGAAAGTCGGAGGGTATTGTTGCAGAGGCGTGAGGTGGCGCGCCTATTGGGGGCGCGCGAGGATTCTGAGCTGGGTCGAGCCCTCGGAGTCGGTTTGCTTGAGCGGGCGCGGGGGATTGATCTGGATGGGGATGATGAAGATCAACTGGACCTCTTGCTGGAGGGAGCGGCCCTCTGCTTGTCGCCCACGGAAGCTGCCCTGCTGGGGCGCGATCTGGATGATGAGCGGGCCTTGATCTTGTGGCAGACCCTGGGCGCACGCAGGCACCGTTGGCGAGCGGCGGACCTGGCACCCTGGTTGCATTCTGAGCGTGACTCGGCCCTGCGTTTTGACATTGCCCTTTTTGCATCGGGACAACTGGATGGGCCCCATGGGAAGGAGTGGGTTGAGTTGTTCCTGGAACTGGTGCATGACCAGGCACCGGGTTTGCGTTTGGCGGCCTTTCGTTGGTTGTCCGATGCGAAGCTCGATGGGGAACAGGAGCAGGCCTTGAGGGATCGCTGGGCGGGTTTGCCCCAGGCGGTGCGTTGGGAGCGACTGCGCGATCTGCCCCGGAACAGAGCCCTGCCAACGTTTCGGGATGATCTGCTCGGCTTGCTCGTGGCTCAATCATCAGGTGCAACCGGTGCGATCGAATTGCTCAGCCGCTTTCGGGGAGATGCAGAAGTCAGCGCTGTCTTGGAAGGGGAACTCGCAAGCGCCCTTGATCAGGTTGCCGATGCTTCGGACGAGGAGCGCCGCCGTACGGAAGCCAGTGCAACGGATCTCCTGCAAGCTCTTGCGCGGGTCGACCCTGGGAGAGGGCGCGCCCTGGCCCGGCGCGGTCTGGAACTCGCGAGTGAAGAACACCCGACCACGCGTCATGAACTGGGGAAAGCGGCGTTGGTCGTGCTCGCCAGGAGCGAGGCCGGTCGCGCGGACCTGGTGTGTGCCATGGGGAAAGGGGTCCCTCGGCGGGTGCAATTCGAAGCGGCCCTGCAGGGCGTGAAGCACATGTCTGAGCCCCGGGAGTTCGCGGACTCTCTGGTCGCGTTGTTCGATCGGGTGGATCAGGTCCTGCAGTTGCGGGCGGTGCGCGCCCTGGAGAGTCTGGAGGGCGAGTTCCTCAACGCGCACTTCGTCCAGTGGATCACCGAAGAGGGAGGCCAGCAGGAGGTGCAGGTGGCGGCGATCGAGGCGTTGGGACAGCGTGCAGCCCTGGCGGAACTCGCCCCCCTGTTGCAGGTGGCATCCCCGGATCTGCGTCTGGCGGTGGTCGATCAGTTGTGCAATCTGGAAGGCGCCGGTGCTGTCCTGCGTAGGGAGATTGAAAGGCGTCTGGTGGGTGGGAACGCAATGCCCAAGGACTCTTTTGAGGCGGCAGAACTGCTGGACCTCCTGCGCGCCCTGGCCTGTCACGGACCCCTCTCTGCCCAACGGCTTGAGTTGATCCTGGAGCGTCCCATGGCCAGGGCCGAGGCTGAATTGACCTTGCGGTTTCGTGGCGAGGGCCTACCTGGGATCCTCTCCACCTGGCGCCCCGAGTTGGAGGCTTTTCGCGTCCTTGCCAAGAACGGTCAGGGGGGTCAGGTATTGGCCGCCGCCGGAGAATGGTGGCGCATGGACGCGCGGCTGCTGTATGAGCTGGCGCACTTTGGCGCCAAGGACCGGGATGTGTCTGCCAGGCTCCTGAGCGCTGCCCGTGTGGCCTTGATGGGGGAGCAGAACCCACGGACCAGCTTGCAGGTGCGTTGGCTGCAGGCGGGCATGGGAGCCGGCGACGCGCTGGTCATCGAGCGCCATTTGGGCCAGGCCCTGCGTGCCCTTTCCCAGTCACAGCGTGGGCGGCTGCAGCGTTGATGGCCAGAGGTGGGGGAGTTACACTGCGGGAGATGCGCCCTTCATCGCGCACCCTTTTCTTTTTCCTGTTGCCGCACAGTATCTGACCATGACCACGACCACTGTTTCCCTGCCAGATGGCGCTATCGAAACTCTTGACGACGGCATCGGCTTCATCGCTCTTGTGGATCGTATGCAGGAGGATTCTTCCCTCAAGGTGGTCAACGCTGCGCGCATCTCCTACGACAAGCGCAGCGAGGGGTTCAGTGAAGCGGACAGAAAGCTCTGCGGTTTTCTGTGGAAGCACGGGCATACTTCGCCCTTTCGTCATTCGTTCTTTACCTTTCACTGGAAGGCCCCCCTGTTTGTCTTTCGGCAGGCCTTCAAGTATCAGGTCGGATCAGGCTGGCGTGAGTATGAAGCCAATGGCCAGTCCGTCTCATTGGATGTGTTCGATGTGATGTTCGACACGGACAAGGGCTGTTCCTGGAACGAAATCAGCGGTCGCTATGTGCAATGGACCCCGGAGTTCTACGTGCCCAGCACCATGCGCTCGAATCCTTCGCATGGCAACAAGCAGGCCTCTGTGGATCTGTCCGAGGAATTCGACCATTCTGGCGAACGTCAGGTGATGCTGGACGAATGCCAGGCCGCGTTCCAACGCTACGAAGACCGCATCGAGCGCGGCGTGGCCAAGGAAATCGCTCGCATGCTCCTGCCCCAGAGCCTCTACACCCAAGCCTATTGGACCGTCAGCTTGCAGGGTGTGCTGCATTTTCTCGACCAGCGCCTGTCGGTTGATGCCCAGTATGAAATCCGGCAATTTGCGGAGGCGATCCTGAAGCTCTTGCAGCCGGAGCTGGAGCGTGTTGGGGTGGACATTGAAGCCCTGCGCTCTGGTCATTGATGAATCCGCCAGTACCGCGCCTGGTTCAAGACCACCGGGCTGGTTGCGGAAAACAGGGGTCTAGCGTCATGCTGCGAATCTGGTGGTCTTGGACCGGGTAGGCTAGCAGTGGATTCCGGCCTGAACCCTACCCACCCGCAGTCCGTTACCCCCAGCGACTATGACCATGCGCCTGACCCTCCTTGCCCTTGCCAGTTTGGCGCCGTTCTTGCTGAGCCACGAACAGGACCCTGGCCCGGATCCCGTTGCCGGCTTGCGGGATGTCTTTGAGGCCCAGGGCATTGACCTGGACCTGGACCATGGACGCGTTTCGATTCCCGCCGAAGTGGCCGTGACCAATGATCTCTTGGAGTACCTGCTGGTAGGTCCTCAGGGAGCTGCACACGAGACACTGCTGCTGACAGATGTGGACCCTGAGATGCTGAACGCGGCGCTCCTGACTCTCGGCGCCAGGCCAGGCAGCAATGCGGACTGGGCGTCCAAGGATCCTCTCCCCAGTCAGGAGGAAATCGACGCAGGAGTCTTGCCCTATGAAGTCACCCTGCCCCAGGGGGACGGTTTCTTTCTGTATGTGGGTTGGCGCGAGGGGGATGAGGTCTATCTGTTCCGCATTGAAGATCTTGTGCGGGATCGATTCCGCGGGCGCACTTTGCGGCGGCATGCATTGATCTATCTGGGCTCCAAGATGATTCAGCGCGGCGAAGACGCACCTGAAGTTTTTGCCGCGGCGATCAACGGCAACCTGATCAATGTAAGTTTCTTTCGTGAGGGGCATACTCTTCTGACGACCGCTATGCCGGAATGCGTGGATCAGTCCGCCTGGTTGGCCAACGCATGGCTGCTGCCCCAACGGGGTAGTGAGGTGCGGCTGATTTTTTCCAAGCAGCGTCTGCCCTTGGGATTCGACAAGAGTGCGACCTTGCCTTTGGTCTCAAGTGCCCCCGATCCAGGTGGTGGACGTTGAGTGAAAATTCGAGCACAAGGGCGAGAGGTGCCCACACCGGCGCTCTGTTGAGTGCTCTCAGGCGGGGCACGCGCGCCCTGGGTGCTGCGCGCACGGCTGAGGGGTTTCTCCTGGGGTCCGGTGTCTATCTCGCCCTGACCGCCTTGGCGGTGATTGACGGCCAGGTCCCCGCCGCGGTCCCGGTTCTGTTCAGCGCAGGACTTGCAGGCCTTTGCGCTGGAATTGCCTGGGGACTCTGTCATCGGCGAACCCTTCCCCAGGTCGCCCAGGAATTGAGTCAACGGATTGGCATGGCTGAGGTCAGCGCCGCCTGTCAGGATCAGGCTCCCAGCGTACCTCAACCCATGGCAGAACTTGCCGCACGGCGGGTGCTCATGCGGGTGCCCCCTCGCCGCCTCTGGCGAATGGTTCTGCCGGTTTCCTGGCCTCTGCTCCTGGCGCCGCTGGCTGGTGGCGTGCTGCTTTCGGTGGTCAGCGAAACGCACCCTCCAGCGGTCACCACAAGCATCCAGCAGGGCACCATGGAATCCGTGCGTGCTGGGGCCACTGCTGCGGCGGATCAGATTCTGACTGCAGTGGGCGAAGGGCGTCTGACCCAGGATCTGGCCGAGGAGGCCACATCGCTGGCCCAGGAAGCTCGTGGCCTTGAAACACAACTTGCAGACGCCGAGGCGGTCGAGGAACTCAGCAACTGGCTGGACAGGGCTTTGGCCCTGGAGCAGGAAGTCGCGGGTGAGCCGACAGCGCAGGAGGCCCTGGCGCAAGCGCGTCGGGCCGGGGAGGCGGCCTTGATGGCCATGGCCCAGTCCCTTACAGGCGTTTCGGGGCAGGATTCCCAAGCCCTGGCTGGGGGAGCAACATCTCCGGACTCTCCTGAATCCGGCCGTGCAGCTTCCGTGGAGGGCAATTCCAATCCGCAGACCTCGTCTGCGGGGCAGACGCCCACCCCTCAAGAAGGCACAATACCGGGCTCTGAACAGACGGCAGAAGCCGGAACGACTCCTCTGCCCCCCGTGGGTGTCCAAAGGGGAACTCCTGAGTCCGCGCGGGATGCCCAACTGGTCCAGCTTTGGCTGGACCACCTCAAGAAACAGTAGCCCCGCGCGACCCACCAACCCCTTTCCGCCTTGACCGTTACTCCCCGCAGCGCGCCCCTGGGCATCTGGTTGATCGGCGCCCGCGGTGCCATCAGCACCTGTCTGGCCTACGGGGTCTTTGGCCTGCGTCGGGGGCTGCACGATGCCACTGGCGTAGTCACCGCCGGTGAGCCCTTCAGCCAACTGCCTCTGGTCGCGGAAGATGACCTTGTTTTTGGGGGGCACGAGATCTCGACCAGGGATCTCTCCGCTTCGGTGGCCGAACTCGTCAGTGCTGGGGTCCTGCCCCCTGAATTGGTGCAGGCTTGTGCCGAAGAGGGAGACCTCTTCGCCGCAGCCACCCGGCCCGGCATGCTTGATGCCACCGAGGTCGGTGGTCAGGACCTGGATCCTCGCTCGGCGGAATTGGGCGCGCTCCTGCCCCGTGAGCAGATCAAGCACGTGATCGCAGATTGGGATGCCTTTGAGGCCGAACACAATCTGGATGGCATGGTGGTGGTGGATCTCTCCAGCACCGAAGTCCGTCAAGAATCGCGCGATGCCTGGGAGTCCTTGTCCGCTTTCGAAGAAGAGCTCGATGGTGGACGACCCCAGCCAGCTAGTTTGCTCTATGCCTATGCGGCACTTTCTTCGGGGCGGCCGCTGGTCAACTTCACTCCCAACATTTCCGCTTCGGCTCCGGCCTTGATGGAGTTGGCAAAGAAGAACAACGTGGCTCACGCGGGCCGCGATGGCAAGACCGGAGAGACGCTGCTGAAGACTGCATTGGCTCCCATGTTCACCCATCGGGCTTTGAAGGTGCACGCCTGGCAGGGCTACAACATGTTGGGCAACCGAGACGGGGCCGTGCTGGCAGACAGTGCCCATCGGGCCACCAAGATCGAGAACAAGGACCGCGCCCTGCGGGAACTGCTGGGAGGCGGAGACGAGTTGCACACCGGAGTCGGCATCGACTATGTGCCCTCCCTCGGGGACTGGAAGACCGCGATGGATCTGATCCACTTTGAGGGCTTTCTGGGGGCGCGCATGACTCTGCAGATGACCTGGACAGGCAGCGACTCAGCTTTGGCGGCGCCCCTGGTCCTGGATCTGGTGCGCTTGGTGGATTTTGCTCAGCGGGCTGGAGAGGGCGGTGCTCTGGAGGCTACTGCGTGCTTCTTCAAGGCCCCGGTGGCGGGCGGCACCCACGATTTCCATCGCCAGCATGAGGAGTTGGTGCGCTGGGCAAAGGGGCATCTGGGCTAGGAGGTGGCCTCTGCCCGGGGCGTGAATTCAGTTGCCCTGTTTCAGCGCTGTGATCCGATTGCGTCGATCAGAGCGCTTTGGATGAAGCGCCAGGTCCTAGGCGCCAAGTGTGGTTGCGATCCACTTGTCAATTGTCGAGGCCAGGAACTCAACTGTTTCCTCTTCAGTACGGTAGGCCGGATCCCGCTTGCGTAGCTTGAAGTCATGACCCGCGCCTTCGATCAGGGTCAAGCTGACCGGTCCCCCGTGATTGTCAAGTACTCCGCGCAACAGCTCCAATTCGCAAAGGGGATCTCGGGTGCCTTGCAGGAACAAGGCTGGTTGCGGTATGGCACGAAAGTGTTGAGCACGTTCCACCCCCGGCTTCTTGACCGGGTGCAGGGGAAATCCCAGATGAAACAACGCTCGCACATCCGCTCCCTTGGCCGCCAGATGAGAACCCATTCGCGAACCAAGCGACTTGCCCCCGAGCACCAGCGGGCGGTTCGGAGCCAAGAGGGCCAAGCGTTCCAGGGCCAGTTCATGCACCATTTCCAGGCGCGGGGTGCGGTCAGGAGGCAGGCGTCGCTTTTCATTGGCCATGCGTTCGGAGTAGGCGTAGCGAAAACGCAGGACTCCCAGGTCCCGGGTCACCAGAGCCCTTGAAATCGCCAGCATGAACGGACTCAAGCAGTCCGCACCCGCCCCGTGGGCCAGCAGAATTGCCGCCCGTCCCGTATCGCCCGGATCCCACCAAGCACTGACGGCAGCAACCGGACCATCGCTGTCCGGTAGAGAAATCTCCTCCTGCAGAGTGGCCATGGGCGCAGCGTACACTCCCAGACGCATCTATGACCCTTCCCCATGACAAGGCCCGGCGGCGCGGCCACTCCCGCCCCCCGCGCATTCAAGCCACGACCCTCTGGCATCATCCCTCCCAACAGCACGGGGACGAGCCTTTGGGAACCCCTGGCTATGAAGGTCGTACTCCGACCTATGTGATCTGGAACCTGCTCCAGCGCTATACCCAGCCAGGGGACTTGGTGGTCGATCCTTTCTGCGGAGGCGGCACCACCTTGGATGTGGCCAAGGAACTGGGGCGCGAGTCGCGCGGCTTTGATCTGCGTCCCATGCGCGCGGATATCGAGTTGGCGGATGCCAGGGACCTGCCCCTCGAAGACGCGAGCGTGGACTTCCTGTTCATGGATCCGCCCTGGTCGAGCCACCTCGACTACTCTGACGATCCCCGCTGTATTGGCAAGCTCGATGCCTTTCAGGCTGGTTACATGGATGCCCTGGGCCGCGTGTTCCGGGAAGCCGAGCGTGTCCTGGCGGACGGGTCATTCCTCGCGATCCTGGTCAGTGACACTTTCAAGAAGAAGAAGGGCTTTGTGCCCATCGGCGCGCGTGTGTCAGGTCTATTGGAGCGTCGCTTCCGGGCGGTGGACCATGTGGCTGTGGTGCGCGGCAGCAACAAGCTCGAAGATGTGCGCTACCGCAAGGCCGCCGAAGAGGGCAACTTCTTCCTGCGCGGGTTCAATCACCTGCTGATCTTTCAAAAGGGCGAGGCTGAGGTGGGCGGTGAGAAGGCTCCGGTCCGCTAGCCCGGCCTGGTTGCGCTCACAAGGGACCAGTAGCCGTAGGTCTTTTGGGCTTGCACTCCCTCAAAGCCTGCTTGTTGCATCAGTTGCTCCAAATCCGTTGCGCTCCACTGGCGCCCTTCGGTCCAGACCAGCATGTCCAGATTCACCAGCGCGTTGGCCAAAGGGCCACCGTCGGGCTCGATGAGTTTCTCGTGGATCAGGACCGTGCCGCCAGGGTTGAGGGCGTTGTAGGCCCGACGCAGGAGGCGCGCGCCTTCATCATCGCTCCAGTCGTGCATGATCTGAGAGAGCAGGACCGCGTCGAAGCCGGTGGGCCACGCCTGCGCGAAGAGGTCTCCTTGCAGTGCGCTGATCTGCTGTTCAAGGCCCTCTTCATGGGCCCGTTCTTCGATGTGGGGCAGAACCGCGGGAATCTCAAGTACGGTGCAGTGCAACTGGGGGAAGGCGCGGGCCAGGGCGACAGAAATTGTGCCGGAACCGCCCCCTGCGTCGAGCAGGCGGCGTGCATTCTCCAATGGTGCTTTTTCTGCCAGGGCCAGGGCTGGGGAGCAGGCAATCGCGTGCATGGCGTCACTGAAAGCGCGCGCCTTGGCAGGGTCGGCTGCGTGTTCTGCCCAGGGGTCGCCGTCTCCGTAAACACAGGGGCCGCCACCCCGCAGGCCTTCGATCACCAATGCTGGAGAGAGGAAGTTCTCGATCTCCATGTCGATCAGGCCCGCGAGAGAGCCCGGCTTGTTGCGTACGCAATCACGAGCAGCCGCGGGAGTCAGGGCAAAATCACCAGATCCGACTTCTTGCACCAACTGACCGGCCTGCATGGCTGCGAGCCAGGCGCGCACTCCCCGTTCATGGAGTCCTGATGCCTCGGCCAGGGCGGCGCAACTCAAGGGGCCATCAGAATCAAGCACATCAAACAGTCCCGTGCGTACTCCTGCCGCCAATCCAGCAGACAAGCGTCCAGCCACATAGGCGTCGTACACGCGCAACTCGTCTTGGGGGTCGATAGTCTGCATGGGGCCGAGCATAGTCCTTGGGCGAGGCCTTGGCTAAGACAGCAGCGCCCCGCTGGCCTGAGAGCGGCTCAGCGGGGCGCTTGAAAAAAGTCGCAGTGACCCTTGGCCTCAGTCGCTGATCGCCAAGGTCTCCACATAGAAGACCAGGGTTGCTCCACCGGGGATGGTAGGGGGCGAGCCGCGGTCGCCGTAGCCCAGATCCGAGGGGATCACCAGGATCAGCGCGCCACCTTCGCCGATCAACTGCATGCCTTCGGTCCAACCAGCAATCACCTGGCTGAGGCCAAAGGAGATCGGATCGCCTCTGTCATAGGAGCTATCGAACTGTGTACCGCTGGTGAGCCAGCCGCAGTAGTGGACCGTGACCCGGGACTGGGGCCCGGATGGCTTCTTGCCCTCGCCCTGACGCAGGATCTTGTACTTCAGACCACTGGGAGTGCTGGTCAGTTCCTCTTGGGGGGGCAGAATGAACTCCGGCTTTGGGTAGCTCCGAGCGGACTTGCAGTGCAACTGCCAGATCGTGTGCTCATACTCCTTGGTAATGCGCAGCTTGCTCAACCATTCCTGGCCTGCAGACTTGGGCACCTTCAGGTTGCAACTACCGCCGGGCTTCATGATTCCCAGGGCTTCCTGGAAGAAGCTGAATGGAATCCCGCTGACCTTGCCGCTCAGATCCTGGCCCAGCATGGCCGCATTGAAGAGCAGTTCACCGTCCTCCGTGTGGATGGCCCAGTCGATTTTGGCGTAGTCGAATGAACTGGCGGGTTCTTCGCCTGAGCCCTGCACGAGGGGTTGATACCTGCTTCCCGACTTGAGGTCCTTGCTCTCGGGGGTGTTCATGAAAGGCACGAAGGGCAAGGAACGTACGGTTACTTCGATCAGTTCCATGTCGAAGATCAGTGTCGCATTGGCGGGAATGCGCGGCGGCGCGCCACGCTCCCCGTAGGCCAGGGCCGCCGGGATGGTCAGCTTCCAACGGTCGCCCGGGTGCATGAGGACCAGGGCCTCGTTCCAACCAGCAATCAGCTGGCCCACGGCAAATTCAGCAGGCGCGCCACGTAAGCGTGAGGAATCAAAGACCTTGCCTTCAGTGGTCCAGCCGGTGTAATGCACGAGCACCTTGTCACCCTTCTTGGGGGACTCATCGGTGCCGCCTGTCGCCAGGGCCGAGTACTGGAGCCCCGAGGGCAGGGTGATGATCTGGGTGTCTTCTGGGATCTTGGGGTCTTCCAAGGTCGAGGCGGGAGCGGCGGCAGCAACGCTGAACAGAAGAATCAGGAGCGCGGGCAGCAGGGTCTGAAGCATGAGGAATGAAGGTGTTGTTGGGGTCTGGCCGAGAGGGACAATCCGAGGAGGGTAGCCCATGGGGAGCCCCAGGGAGCCGAAGGCACCTGCCCCCAGCGCAGGTTTCTTGCCGCTCGCCTGCAAGCCCGGCTCGACACCCTTGCCCCCGGCCTCTACTCTGCTGCTCATGCCCGGCCCCCAGCGATCCCTCCTACCTCTCTGGCTGCTTGGATCGATTGCGTTTGTTGGCCTGATCCTCTGTCAGGTGGCCGTGGGCAGTACCGGGGTCAGTGGGCTTGGTCAGGTGCTGGGGGCCTTGGCCAGTCTGATGAACCTGGGCGAGGCTCTGCCTGGGGCCGAGCAGGCGATTCATGAGCTGCGGCTTTGGCGAGCTCTTTGTGCCAGCCTTGCTGGTGCGGCCTTGGCGATTTCCGGGGTCTACTTGCAGGGACTGTTCCGCAATCCCCTGGCGGCTCCCGGTGTGCTGGGAGTTTCAGCGGGGGCGACTCTGGGGGCGACTTTGGCCATCCTGCTGGTGGGTGGGTATGGACCCGAGCTCCTGTTGGAGGGCACGCGCAGTTGGACGCCCTATGCCCTTTCGTTCTGTTCATTCCTGGGGGCGGTGGTCACGGTGGCCTTGGTGCTGGGTATTGCCCAGGGGCCGGGGCGCTCGGGAGCAGCGACCTTGATCCTGGTTGGGGTGGCGGTCAACGCGACCCTGGGTGGGATCTTTGTGGCGATTCAAGCCCTGGTGCTCGACGACTGGCAAGTAGCTCAGGCCATGTTGGCTTGGAGCTTCGGCACCCTGCGAGATCGGGAGCCATACCATGTGGGCATGATCCTGGCAGGCCTGATCCCGGCCCTGCTGGTGATTCCCCGAGCGGCCTTTGCGCTGGATTTGTTTGCAGGAGGAGAGGTTGACGCTCGGCGGCTTGGGGTCTCCACCCGCGCCATGCGTTGGCTGGTGGTGGGCGTGGCGAGTGGGGCCACGGCCTGTGCCGTTTCGGCGGTGGGCGCCATAGGGTTTGTCGGATTGGTGGTGCCCCACATAGCGCGTAAGTTCGTGGGTGCGGGGCACGCGCGCCTGCTGCCTGCTGCGGCTTTGATCGGTGCCCTGCTGCTGCCGACCCTGGATCTCTTGCAACTCGTAATCATGGGGAGCGCAATCTTGCCCCCGGGGGCGTTGACGGCGCTCTTGGGCGGGCCCTTCTTTCTGTTCATTTTGCTGACTCAAACCAGGGACCGGTCGTGGTAGAGCAGCGAGGTGTTGACTACCCGCTGGTGCGAGCCCGGGATTTGAATTTCGCATACGAGCGCGACACACCGGTGCTGAGTGGTGTGAATCTGGATTTGTGTAGCGGGGAAATGCTGTTCGTCCTGGGAGCCAATGGCTCGGGCAAGACCACCTTGCTGAACTTGTTGTCCGGCAGCTTGACGCCCGGGGGCGGATCTGTGGAATTGGGCGGAGAGGCGACGGCAAGCCTGACTCCTCGCGAATTGGCGCGGCACATGGCGGTGGTGCCCCAGAGCATTGACGGGGTCAATGGTGTTCCTGTCAGGCGCTTTGTGATGGGTGGGCGTTATGCCCATGTGCCTGTTTGGGGTTCTCCAGGTGCGCACGATGAAGAGCTGGTCCTGCGTTCCCTGGAGCAGGCCGACGGTGCCCAGTTTGCGGGGCGCATGGTGGGGCAACTTTCCAGTGGCCAGCGCCAGCGGGTATTGCTGGCGAGGGCGCTGGCACAAGAGGCTCCGGCGCTCTTGCTGGATGAGCCCACCACCGCCTTGGATCCAGAACATCAGGTTGCGGTGCTTGACCTCATCCATCTACAGGCACAAGCGGGCACGGCGGTGCTGGTTGTGACCCATGACTTGAACCTGACCAGCCAGTATGCCTCGCGCGTGTTGTTGTTGGCGGAGGGCGGGGTTGCTGCCGAGGGTACGCCGGAGGAGGTCCTGCGCCCGGAGGTCTTGACGCCGGTCTATGGCGCGCGTCTTTGGTTTGGTGCGTTCCCTGATTCCGGGCGACCGATTGTGTTGCCGCGAGGACAGTGATGTGCGCTACCGAACAACCTACTCGGGTATCAACCCCAGTTGTCCAATGCGGTCGGCGAAGGCGGCGGCCAGGACTCGCGCCCCTTCGTCCGTGAGGTGTACCTCGCGGGTGAAAATCACCTCCACTCCGCGCTCCTGGGCCTGGCCTTCAAGGGCCAGGCGGGACTCGCACAGGTGAACTCCACGCTTGGCCGCCACATGACGGGTGATGGTCTCGATTTCATCGAGTCCGGCCCATTGCTGATGCTTGGACTTGGCGTGGATGTCGCTGCGCTTGCAGCCTTGGGTGCCGAACATGATCTGGGCTCCGTGAGCCTTGACTACCGCCTGCAGGCTGATCAGGTTGCGTTGGAAGTTCTCGAACCCAATGCTCGGGGGCTCTTCGCGCCAGAAGGGATCTTTGTCATCTGCGCGGTAGTTCTTGATGCCATAGAAGCCCAGGGATTTCTGACCGACCCCATAGTCTGACATGTATCTGCGCCAGATCAGATAGGTCTGGCTGACCTCAAGCAACGACTCCCCGGGCGTGCGCACAAGCCGGGGCCATCCCAGTCGCCAATGGGTATTGTCAGCCTGGGGGTCCCCGCCGCGCAGATACAGGGCGCAGCGCATGTCGTTGATCCCGTGATAGACCAGTACCAGATCCGGTTGATAGTCGCTCACCCTGAGGGAGTAGTTGATCAGGCTCTCAAAGGTGCTCCAGCCCATGAGGCCCGCGTTGAGCACCTCGATCGGGCGCTGATGGCTGGCATTGAGAATCGTTTCCAACTGCGCCGGCCAGGTGGCGGCGTCACTGCTGGGACTGCTGCCATAGGTGCTGGAGCCTCCCAGGCAGGCGATGCGGAAGGCCCCCGGGGCTTTCTGGAGGGGCGGTTCCGGGTTCCGGAATCCTCTTGCCCCGTGGGATTTCTGGCCGTCTTTTTCATCTGCCTCGCGGCTCCAATCGGGGCGCCCCACGTAGGCCAGATAGGGGTGGCCGATGGTGCGCAGATGTCCGTCGGCCTGCTCCTGACTGGGATTGAGGTCGCTCTGGCTCAGTCCGGGCAGCGAGACAATGCGTGTGCCCAATTCCACCACGATCAGCAGCAGCAGCAGGGAGGCAGCGAGGATGCGTGCGATGCGCCCCAGGAGGGGAGACTTGGGGGGCTCCTGCTTGCTGCTCGGCTGAGGTTCAGTCATAGGGCTCGTCCTGTGGGGCGGGGCCTGTCTTGTTGTCAGGCTCTCCTAACCCATGATGTGGAAGCCCGCATCCACGAAGATCACCGAGCCAGTGATGCCCCGGGATTGGGGTCCGCACAGGAACTGGCAGGTGTCGCCCACTTCTTCCGATGTCACATTGCGTCGGAGGGGCGCTTTGCCCTCGATGCTTGCAAGCAGTTCAGAGAAGTTGCCCACACCCGCAGCTGAGAGAGTCTTGATGGGGCCTGCGCTGATCGCGTTGACGCGAATTCCGCGCGGACCCAAGTCTGCAGCAAGATAGCGAACGCTGGCTTCGAGGGCTGCCTTGGCGATGCCCATGATGTTGTAGTTGGGGATGACGCGCTCCGATCCCAGGTAGGAGAGTGTCACGATGGACCCTTCTCGATCTTTCATCAGAGGCAGTGCTCTGCGTGCTACTGCGGTGAGGGAATAGGCCGAGACCTCGTGGGCCAACATGTAGCCTTCTTTTGTGGTCTCAAAGAAGTTTCCCTGCAACTCTTCCCGCTTGGCGAAGGCAATGGCGTGCACCAGGGAGTCGAGGCCGCCGAACTCAGCGCCGATGGTCTCGAAAGCCGAGTCGATCTCCTCAGGCTGAGTCACGTCGCAGGGCACGCAGATCGATCCGGGAAGCTCTTCCGCCAGGTCGCGCACGTTCTTTTCCAAGCGCTCGCTGGCATAGGTCAGGGCGACCCGCATGCCCGCATTGGCGAGGGAACGGGCGCAGCCCCAAGCGAGGGAGCGCTTGTTGGCGACACCCAGAACCAAACTGGTCTTACCTTCTAGAAATCTTGTCACAGGGAGTACTCCGAAGGCAGACGGTACGCATTCAGGCAGGCAAGGTCGAGCCTCGGGGTGCTGGCCCTGCGATTCATGAGACTGGGACAACCCCTAGTTCGCTAGGAGGAACCCCCTCACCGAGACCAGCCTCGTGAGGCTGAATCAAAGAAGCTGCAATGTCTCTGGTCTGTGGGAGCGCTCCAAGACCCTGTTCACAATGGGAACTTCTAGGCTCAGGGGGCTTCCGAAGGTCCCAAGGGCCGCTTCTTATCGGAGCCCCCCAAGAATGTCCTCTTCGCTCGCCGGCAATCAGCCTGATCCCGAGAACGGGTCTTCTGAGCCGTTGGTGGACTCGACCACTCCCGACACCGCCAAGCCCCTCAACGTGCCTCGCTGGGTTTCCCTGCGCGGTACACCGCGCCAGGTCCTCAAGAGGCTGCTGAGCGGCGATCCTTTGCGTCTGCACCGACTCGTGCGGGCCTACATCGACGAGCACACCCTGTTGCTTGATTCGGAGGTCGTGCACGACGAGGTCTGCGTGGCGATTGCCGAGTCGGTTGGCTTGGATGAGTATTCCGACTCGGAGGAGTTCCTGCTTGAGCTGGTGGACCGGGTTGTGCGTGGCATCCTCAAGAAGAACTGCAAGCCCCTGGGCGCGTGGTCGGTGGCCTGGAAGGACGTGGGCATGAAACCCGAGGTCTGTTGGCAGGCGGTGGAGATCATCAATCGCCTGGAGCAATTGGAGCGTGAAGTGGTGCACCGAGCATTTCTGGATGGGGTGGCTTTCGAGCAGGTGGTTGAGGAGTTTCCTCTCAACCGTTTTGAAACTCAAGTCATCCTGCGCGATGTGGCCCGGGCCATCGGTTCCCTCGATGATCCCGACCTTTCGGCTGAGGGCAGCTCTGAATGAGCCACCATCGGGAAAACCTCTTGGCTTCCTTTGGCGAGCCCGATGAGAGCGCATTTGCCCGGGCGCGGGACATCTTGAGCGCGGTGCGGGCCGTGCGCTCACTGACCGTGCGGCCCTTGGATGCCCAGCCTCCCCGGCGCGACATGGGGAAGATTCTGGAAGATCATCTCGCAGGCCGTCGTTTGCAGGTGGGTGAGGATCTGATGCGTCATCTGGTGGGCGGTCTGCAGCACGAGGATGCGGTGATTTTTGTAGGTCAACCGAATGTGAGTTGGCACGAGGGCTGGGCTCAATGGGCTGTGGATCCCAAGGTCACTATCAACCAACCTGATCTTGGGGAGAGCTACGAGCAGATCGGTACGCGTATTTTGAAGGGCCTTTGCGAAATGGGCATGCACGCAGATCGTGCTGCTATCTGGAGGGCGCGCCTGGAGCATGTGCTTGGTCTGCACGAGCGCGCAATGGCGAGCTGGGGCACCCTGCTCAAACACAAGAGGCCGTTTGCCGCCCAGGCGCGCATTGAAAGGGCGGCAGTTGAACTGGAGCGCGGCCAACCCAACAAGTGTTTGCAGGACTTGCGGTTTGCGGGGGGCTTGCCGGGTAGTGCACGCCTCACTGCCTGGGCTCATGCATTGCTTGGGACTGATCACGACGGCGCTGAGCCCATGCACTCCCAGCCTTGGCCCGTGCCCGCTTTCCTGGTGGCCCTGCGCGAGCGTAAGCCTGAGTTTTCTCTTGCCCTGGCGGGGATTCCGCGCACACCGGGTTCCTTCGTGCGCCCTGAGAAGGGGTTGGTCCGCAGCGCCGAGGACCTGGGTGCTCTCGTGCTCAGTGTGCACTCCCTGCGCGATGGTCATTCCCAGTTGGAATTCGCTGCCGTGGAACCCGGAGTCCAGACCAAGCTGTCTGTCTGGGGCGCCGCCAGGCGCAGAGGCTGGCGCAGTGGAGCGGACCCCGCTCGGGAAGCCATGGAGAGCTGTAGCATGGTTTTCGATCACCGCAGCGTCTCCAAACCTACTGCGGCCCTCCATCCGGATACCCGCTCAGTTGGTGTGGTGCCGATTGTGGCCGAGGAAGTGGGTGTCTGCGGGTGGCTGCATGTGGAGTGGCCCCAGGCTCCCAACGTGTGCGCCAGTCGGCTGGAACGCATCGCCGCTCCCTGGGCAGAACACATGTCCTTGCCCCAGGTGGAGAAGTCCATTGTCGACAATGGAGAGGTCGCGCCCAATGAGGACAACACGGCCGAAACCCGGCTCGATGATCTTGAACTTCACGCTCCCTTCCACAATCTGATGCAAGCCACAAAACGGGGCCTTGGCCGTCGCCGCTGGTTTGGCTATGTGATTGAGGACGGTGAGCCCCGGTTGGTTGCCACCTCAGGCAAGCCTCTGCCCCTCAAGGGCAAGTGGAAAGGAGGCGCTGGGATTCTGGACCGCGCTCAGCGCCTGGGTGGTGTCAGCACTTTTGAGGGTGCCGATCCTCAGCTCTCGGTTCACGTGGATTCAGTAGGTGGTGTTGCACTGCCCCTCAAGCGTGGGAACTTGCTGATCGGGTTCTTCTGTCTGGAAGCGGTTCGCGCAAAGAGCATTGACGCGGACTTGCTTGAGGTACTTGCGGAGTGCGCGTCCGGTGCGGCCCGTGAACTGGAAGTCATGCGTTTTTGCCGCTTTCATCGGGAACGGTTTCACCGCTCCTTGTACCTGCCTTCTCGTGTGCCTGGATTCGTTGGCCTCTTGGACCGCTTGTCCCGGGCTTCCGCCAGCAAGGGGCCGATTCTTCTGGTGGGTCCAACGGGATGCGGGAAGGCCACTCTCTCGCGCTGGGGTTTTTATCTGCGGGGCCTGGGTGTCGCTCGCCGTTTCGATGGACGTAATTTCCGAAGGTCCGAGGTCGGAGATGGCCCCATATTCCTGACCCAGCCGGAGTTCCTGTCCAGGGAAGGGCAGGCGCTGTTGTTGGACTTGATCTGTTCGGACCAGGGCCGCAATCTGATCCTGTCCACCAGCAGCGAGCCGAACAACTGGAAGTGGAACTCGGATCTGCTGGATCTGGTGTTGCGCTGCCGTGTAGATGTGGAGGGCCTGGATCGACGTCGGGATGAACTCTTCGCATGGATCCCCGGCTTGCTGCAATTGCATGCCCGCGAGGAGTCCTGTGATCCGCCTCGCGTCAGTGAAGAGGCCTTTGCCTGGCTTTGGCGTCTGCCCTGGAAAGGAGGTCTGCGAGAGCTGAGCGAGGCCATGTCGACCCTGGTGATCCAGGCCAATGGAATTGACCTGGACCTGGAGCAGATCATGGACCTGCTGCGGCCCATGGGCATACCCCGGGATCGCAAGTTGCCCCTTGATGCGCGCAGCTACCCTGCCCTCAAGGCCGCCTGCGCCGAGACCAGCACAACCCAGGGGCGGGTCAACGTGGCCGGGGTCGCGCGCCTGATGGGCTGGGACAAGGCGACCGTCAGTTCCCGGCTCAAGCGCGCCGAGATCGAGTGAGCGCCAAAAAAAGGGTCGCCGAGTTTGACCTCGACGACCCAGACTTCTTTACAGAAGGCCTCGACTCAACCTCACGGCCCCCCCGGGCGTGGGTTGAATCGGGGAGCCTAACGGCCCTAGGCCCATCTACGGCATTCGCGGCGCGCATCTGTAGAAACGGGTTCTGTTAGGGACCTGCTTTCCCGCGGGCGGGACTCTATCCTCTGCGGCGCGTGAAACTCAGCGACCTTGACTACCAACTGCCCCCGGATCGGATCGCCCAGACTCCGGCAGAACCGAGGGATTCGGCGCGCCTTCTGGTGCACCGTGTTTTCGAGGATGAAACCGAGCACGGGCATGTGCGCGACCTGATTCAATGGATTGAGCCAGGAGACCTTCTGGTGGTCAACGACAGTCGCGTGAGGCATGCGCGCGTCATGGCCCAGCGAGCGAGCGGAGGGCAGGTGGAGTTGCTGTTTCTTGAGGCCTTGGCCAAGCCTGTTGGCGCCTGGCGCGTCCTTGTGCGACCTGGAAAAAAACAACGGGCTGGTTCCCTGTTGAAGGTGGCGGAGGGCTTGGGGGTCCGCTTGCTGGAGCGCGAAACAGACTCCCATGGCCAGCCAATCGCCACCTGGATCGCTGCTCTGGAGGGGGATCGGGCGCAAGGGCGGCCGGATGAAGAGTTGTTGGAGTCCTATGGCGCGATTCCTCTGCCC
This sequence comes from Planctomycetota bacterium, assembly GCA_002686945.1. Classification (GTDB taxonomy): domain Bacteria; phylum Planctomycetota; class UBA1135; order UBA1135. The sequence goes on along the minus strand of NYYZ01000032.1, from coordinate 95,287 downwards.
CCTTACATCGAGCGCGCCCCGGATGACCCGCGACTCGTGCAGGATGCGACCCGCTACCAGACGGTCTACGCCGCCCAGACCGGTTCCGTGGCTGCGCCTACAGCTGGCCTGCACTTTACCCGGGAATTGCTGGAGCGCCTGGAGGACAGAGGTGTGCAACGGGCTGTGGTGACTCTGCATGTGGGGCTGGGCACCTTTCAGCGGCTGCAGTTGGACGATCCCGAACAGCACCCCATGCATGTGGAGACCTACTCTCTGCCCCAACGCACGGCAGAGCTTGTGGCACAAACCCGCGAGGCCGGTGGGCGTGTGGTTTGCGTTGGAACTACCGCTGCCCGGGTACTGGAGACCTGCGCCCAACCTGGTGGGCTCGTGGCCGCCGGAGCGGGGGAGACGCGCATCTTTCTGCGTCCTCCTCATGGTCCGCAGGTGGTGGACGTCCTCTTGACGAATTTTCACTTGCCGCGCACGACCCTGTTGATGCTGGTGGCTTCCTTCATCGGCACTGAGCGCATGCTGCGCTTGTACGGCGAGGCGATCGAACGGGGCTATCGCTTCTATAGCTACGGCGACACCATGCTGCTCTTTGGCAAGCGGCGTGAGAGCTGAACTCAGTCGGGGCTGAGCATCGCGCGTAGGGTCTCCGCCGCGATACCCGGGTCCTCGGCGGTCAGGATTGCCGAGGACACCGCCGCGCGACCTACCTGGGCGAGCTCGGCAGCGCAGCTCCTATCAATGCCGCCGATCGGAAACAGGGGCCGAGTGGTGGCTGATGCCGCGATCCACGCGCGATCAGGGCCTAGTGCTGGCCCTGTGGCTTTCGTTGAAGATGGAAAGATCGGGCCGAAGCCCAGGTAGTCCACGGGTTCATTCCAGGAGGCGGCGACCTGCTCGTTGTTGTGGGTTGAGAGGCCGATCAAGGGGTCCGCTCCGAGGAAGGCGCGAGCATCTTGCACGGGACAGTCTCCTTGGCCCAGGTGAACTCCCGCGCAGCCCTCGTCCCGTAGGAGCGCCGCCACATCCACATGGTCATTGACCATTACAAGAGGTGCCACATCCGGGGCGCGGGCCACGAGTTCGAGCACCGCTCGGGTCCAATCTCGCGTCAGAGCGGAGGATGAGCCCTCCTCTCGCGCCTGCTTGGGGCGCACCTGCACCAGATCCACATGGGGCAGGGCTTCTTCCAGGGCGGCCAGACCTGTTTGAAGGGAACTGGGGGAGAACACCAGAAGCAGGCGGGCATGCTCCAGTCGTTGGCGCAGGATGAAGGGGTCGAGGGCGGGCACGGCGTCGGGGTAGTTTGGTGGAGAGAATACCTTCCTGCGCGGGTCCCCACGGCCCCAGCTGTCTCGGAATGGGGCAGCTGTGTTCACTCTGTGCATTGGCCTTCCTTTGGCCAGTTTTGGCCGTTTCTGCCCAAGAGATCTGCCGCCAGACCTCCCCTGAATTGCCTGGTTTGCGATATTCTGGGCGCAGCGGTGTCCTCCTGGGGTGTCGCGTTGCTGCCAGCACCCTGCACCTGCCTTTTGTTGCAGCTATTCAGGCACGGACTTCCCACTCCAGCGCCTCCCGCAACCGCTTCTTCCCTGCCATGCGTTTGATTTCTTGCACCCTGCCCTTCTGTCTGCTCACGAGTGCTTTCTCCCAGCAGTTTGTTCATCAAAACAACCTGTTGCCGAGTCCCCACCGTTGGACGGAGGGAGTGACTGCTGAGGACGTGGACCTCGATGGGGACCTGGATCTGTTGTTCTCAGAAGGCGACGGCTTTTCCTCTGCCGGAGCCCAGCGCCAATGCCGCCTGCTCATCAACCAGCAGATTCCCAGCGGGAACATGACTTTCACCGACGAGAGCACTGCGCGCCTCGGCGTACGACTGGCCAATGGCAAGAACGTGATCACAGGCGATGTGAACGGGGACGGTTGGCCGGATCTTCTGTATGTCAACGCGTTCAACACCCAGGTGCCGTATCTGTTTATCAACCGCGGCGCCAGTCAGCCCGGTTTCTTTGACATGGAGAGCGCCACCCGCGGCTTGACCGAGGTCTTCAATGGAGGCGGCGCGGCTTTCGGCGACCTGGACGATGACGGCGACCTGGATCTGATCATCAGTGATTCGGGCAGCAGCTATCTGGGGGGCGGCGGCGGAAGGCCGCGCTTCTTCCGTAACGACGGCAACGGTTTTTTTACGGAAGATGCGGCCAGCCTCAACGCTCCCATCAAACGTGCTCAGATGGATGTTCAGTTGGTGGACCTGGATGGAGACTTCGATCTGGACTTCTTTGGTCCCAACCGTTCCTCCAACAGCGGCGGCAATCATTATCTGATGCTGAATGATGGAACTGGGTCCTTCACCGATGTCTCGGGCAGCCTGCCCAACAATTCCTCCACCGTCTATGAGGCTGAAGCGGGGGACCTTGATGGGGACACGGACATCGATCTGTTCTTTGTCAGCCTCTCAGGCTTCAATGAGGGGCACATCGAAAACACCAATCCCACCGCCAATCCTCCCAGCTGGGCTGCGGGTGGCAGTCTTTCCGGCTCAGGTGACGACAACGAGGTCGTGCTGATCGACTACGACAACGATGCAGACTATGACGCTCTGATCGGATCCCTGGGCAGTCGCGAATACCTCTGGCGCAACAACGGCAACCTGAGCTGGAGCAACGCGGCCAGTGCGATATCTGCGGTTTCCGATTCGACCCTCGATGCAACTGTTGCTGACCTTGACAACGACGGGGACTATGATCTGATCACCGTCCAGGGCGAGTCCAACTCGTCCCAGTGGCGCAACAAGGTCTACCGCAACCAGGGCGCGCCCGACACCCTGCCTCCTGTCATCGTCGGCGCTGATTCGCCGAACGCGAGTTTCCCCTTCTGGCCTGCGGTGGTGCATGTGAAGGTGCGCGACCAGGTCCTGGACGACGGTGTGGACTATCTGAGAGCTGAGGCCCTGGCGGCTCGAATCTCGGACGCGGTCTGGGCTGTGGATCTGACTCCGGGCGGTTTCTCCACTCCCAACACAAGCATCACCCCCGGCGAGCTGGTCGAGGTTATCAATGCTACTGGAGCTTCCGTTGACTTCGAGCTCTCGGGACTCTGGACCGAGCAGTTCAGCCTGGGGGCCGGCCAGAGCGAGTCCGTGCTCCGGCTGTTCCCTGGTACATGGACTCTTACCGCTCTGGGCCAAGGAGCTTCTTGCACCATCACCGTCGGGCAGGGCGCAACTGCGTGCGATGTGCTGGCGCAGGGTGGCCAACAGTTCCGGGTCGAGGTGCCCCAGTTGCCCCCTGGCCAGGGAAGCCTGTGGGGCTTGCAGATGATGGTCAGCGACTGGCCCGGCAACGCCAGCGCCTTGACGGACATTTTCGCCGGGTCAGGCTCTCTGGGCACGGCCTATTGTTCGCCTGCGGCCCTCAATTCCACGGGCCAGCCAGCAACCATTCAGGCCACAGGCAGCGCTGCGGTGGTTGACCAGAACCTGACCCTGATCGCGACGGCCCTACCCAGCAATCAGTTCGGCTACTTTCTCGTTGGAGCCAACCAGGGCGCGATCGTGCAACCGGGCGGTTCCCAGGGAACGCTTTGCTTGAGCTCACCCATTGGTCGTTTCGTGACCCAGGTGCAGAATTCTGGTCTTGCGGGGAGTTTCTCGATTCCCGTGAACCTCAACGCCCTGCCCACAGCGCCTCCCGTGGCGGTCTTGCCCGGGGACACCTGGAACTTCACCGCCTGGTTCAGGGATGTCAATCCAGGCCCCACGAGCAACTTCACCGACGGGATCGAGATTCAGTTTCAGTAGGCTGAAGGGCGCATGACCGCCCTCTTTGTGCCCCTGACCCTTCTCCTGCTGGCCCAACAGGCCCAGCAGGAACCGTGGTTTTCGGATGTGACTGACGAGGTTCTGCCCGGGGTGCATGTGACCTGTGGTTCTGTGACCAAGGACTGGATCCTGGAGGTCAATGGGGGCGGGCTGGCATTGGTGGATCTGGATCGGGATGGACGGCTCGACCTGGTGGTGGTGGATGGTTCCACCAGGGAGCGGGTGCTGGAGGGCAAGAAGGGGTTGCCACCGCGCGTCTTCCTGGGACAGGCTGGTGGGTCGTTTGAGGCGGCGGGCGAGGCCTGGAGCATGGACGGGGATGGTTGGGGTACGGGCTGCGCCGTTGGGGATGTGGATGGGGATGGGTGGAGTGACTTGCTCGTGACCCAGTGGGGGCGCGTGCGCTTGTTCCACAATTCCGGTGGCCAGGGTCTTGAGGAGTGGACCGGGCGCGCGGGCTTGCCCGTTGAGGGCTGGCACACAAGCGCTGCGTTCCTGGATTTTGATTCCGACGGGGTCCTGGACCTGTTCTTGGTGCGCTACCTGGACTTTGACTTTGGAGAGCAAAAACCTCGCGGGGAGGCGGGAGCCACCTGGAGAGGGCAGTCGGTCATGGCCGGGCCCGAGGGACTGGAGCCCCGGGCGGACCTGTTGCTGCGCGGGTTGGGGGATGGGCGTTTTGAGGATTGCACAGGGCAACTCGGTCCTGCGCCGGCGGCTTTTGGGCTCGGGGCAGTGACTCTGGATGTGAACCGGGACGGGCGCATGGATCTCTATGTGTCGAATGATTCCCACCCCAATCATCTTTGGGTGGCGCAGGAAGATGGGGGGTTCTTGGAGCAGGCTTTTGCGTGGGGGCTTGGGTATGGGGCCAACGGGCGCGAGCAGGCGGGCATGGGCATAGCCTGCTCGGACCTGGACGGGGATCGGAGGCCGGCGCTCTTGGTGACGAATTTCTCGGGCGAGCCCAATGCCCTCTATCTGCCTGCTCGGCGGCCTGGGACCTATCGCGAGAAGTCCAGTCGGGCGGGCATAGCAGGGCCGAGTCTGACTTCCCTGGGTTGGGGCGCAGGGTTCTTGGACGCGAACCTGGACGGGGCGCTCGATGCCTTTGTGCTCAACGGTCACGTCTATCCGGAGGCGGATGGCGCGGGCAGTGATACCTCTTATGCCCAGGCGGATCACCTTTATGTGGGCCAGGGCGTGGGCTTTGGGGTGCAGCCTTTGACAAACGGCAAGAGCTTCGTGTCCCGCGCCGGGGTGATGGGAGATCTTGACGGGGATGGGGATCAGGATCTGGTGGTCTTGACCCTCGATGGTGGCGTGCGCGTATTGCGCAACGCTGCGCCGGGGGTGGGCAAGGCTTTGGTGGTGCAGCTGGTGGCCCGCCGGGGGGATCGGGATGCTCCCGGGGCGCGAGTGGAACTGACCATTGGAAAGCAGCGCAGCACGCGACTGGTGAGCACCTGCGCGGGGTTTCAGGCAGCGCGGCCCGCAGAGGTACACTTTGCTCTGCCTGGACCTGAAGAGGACTGGACGCTGGAAGTGTTTTGGCCTGGAGGCGGCAGGAGTGTGGTGCGGGGCGGCAAAGATTCAGAAGGCGACGCCTCCCAGAACGGCTCGCGGCTGTTGGTGCGCGTGGAGCAGGGATCATGAGGTGCCGGTTCTTCGCGCTGTTGATCGCACTTTCTTGCACTGCCAGCGCTTCGCTTCCTGCCCGCCAGACCCCGGCGCTTGAACCCGGTCTGCAAGCGCGCATCGCCCTGGCTCAGTCCATGGAGCAACTGCCCCAGGCCAGGCAGGGCGCCTGGAAGGACTGGGACGAGGAGGCGGGCATCGATGAGCGTGTTCAAGCTCAATATCTGGAAGCCTTGAAAGCCTGGCGCCAAGAGGATTATCCCGCAGTGGTCCTGGCCCTGGTGCCAGCACTGAAGACAGTCCCGGACTATCCCGCCTGCCTGCATCTTCTTGGCCACGCCCAATTCCGTCTGCGACGGCATGAACAGTGTGTTCTGCTCCTGCAGCGCCTCTTGCGCGTTGCGCCCCAGTTGGTGGGGCGCACCCGGCACCTGGGGCACTCATTGGGTCAATTGGGGCGCACCGCTGAGGCTCTGGCGCACTATGACCTGGTACTCGCCGCCGAACCGGGGGACTTGCAGGCCCGGCGTGGTCGCGCGGTGGCCCATTGGCGTGCGGGGCATGCAGAGCGGGCCCTGGCGGATCTCTCAAAGGTCGTGCAGTTGGATCCCGAGCAGGGCCAGGCCTGGCTCTTGCGTGCAACGATCTGGTACGACATGGAAGAACTGGAAAAGGCCCGGGTCGCAGTGGGTCGCGCAAGGAATCTGCGGCCCCGGGATCCCGAGCCAGCATTCCTGTTGGCGCGGATCCTGCTTGAGTTGGGAGAAGAGGAAAAGGCGCGCACCATGGAGCAGATCTTCAAGACCCTTGAGCTTGAGCGCTCTGTGCTGCGACCCCTGGAAGGACAACTCCTGATCGATCCCTGGAATCTCGATCTGCTGACCCGTTTGGTGCGAGCCCATCAGAGCTCGGGGGACCGGCCTGCCGCCATGCGTGTGCTCTCGCGTCTTGGACGCGCCGCCCAACGGGTGGGGGACAAGCAGGTTCTCGCCTGGGTCGCCGAGCAGCAGGAGCAGAACCCCTTCCGTTGAGGGTGCGGCACTCCTGCTTGCCAAACAAAGCCCAAGAAGCGGAACGCACTGCGCCTGGTCCCGCGCTAGGGTTCAACCCATGACGAAATTCAATCGACGCTCCCTTTTGAAGGCTGCGCCTCTTGGCCTGGCTGCGCCTTTGCCGGCTGTCTCTCGGATGAGTTCAGCTGTGAGCCCAGCGAGCGAGTCCCTGGACCTTTTCTTCTCTCTCAAGATCGGCATGGTCCGAGATGGCGCGAACCTGACGGAGAAATTCACCCAGGTGCAACGCCTGGGCTTTGATGGCATTGAATTGGACAGCCCCAACGGCTACGGCCCTGATGAAGTCGCCCAGGCCAAGAAGGCCACCGGACTGCCAGTTCATGGAGTTGTGGACTCAGCCCACTGGCAGGTGCGATTGTCCGACCCCGATCCAAATGTGCGCGCCCAGGGGGTCAAGAATCTTGCCGGCGCGGTGGTGCACGCCCATGCCTATGGGGGCTCCGCGGTGCTGCTTGTGCCGGGAACAGTGCGTGGCAAGGAAGAGACCCAAAGACATGTCTGGGAGCGCTCGATTCAAGGCTTGCGGCAGGTGCTGCCTAGTTGTGCACGCCTGGGCATTCGCATTCTGATCGAGAATGTCTGGAACGGTTTCTGCTACCAGCACAACGGCCCAGCGGATCAGGGGGCAGAACTCCTAAGAGACTATCTTGACGCCATCAACAGTCCTTGGGTGGGCAGCTACTTCGATATCGGCAACCACCAAAAGTACGGCCGGCCCGCTGAGTGGATTCGCACCCTGGGTCCGCGCATTGTCAAGTTGGATGTGAAGGACTGGGGCACGCAGTCGGGCTTCTGCAAGATCGGCGAGGGTGATGTGGACTGGGACGCGGTTCGCGCTGCCCTGCTTGCGATTGGTTACACCGGTTGGGCCACGGCAGAGGTTTCCGGTGGGGGCGAGGAGCGCCTCAAGGATGTGCACAGGCGCATGGTCGAGGCTCTCAGAGCTTGAAGTCGGGTCCCAAGGCGTTGCCCCTCAAGCGTGCGGTTGCTCCGTGCGCATGGGCGCAGAAGCGGTTCGATCAAGATCAGGCGGACTCGCGCTGATCGCCGGACTGTTCAATTTCGTCACGTTGGGAGGCTTCTTCCGCCTCCGCCGCCTGGGTGTCACGGATGGCACCGGCCCGGCCCTGGGTCTTTGACTTGCGATCCGCCATTGGGCGGTTGCCGAGGCCATTCTGAAAACGCTCCCAGTCTTCAGTGGAGAAGAGTCGAACTTCCGCACCGCATTGCACGCAGTAGCTACGGTCGATGCTGGCGAGATAGGGGACGTAGTCGTTGCAGTCCGTGCAGAACTTGCGGTCGTCGTAGAAGTTGTTGCTTTCCATGGTGCGGTGAGGGTGAGCTGTGCAGAGAGAGGGGCTACTATCCCCTCGACACCAGGAAGCCGAAACCTTCACAAGGCCGATTGCAGTTCTTTGATGTGCAACGAAATGAGTCGCGAATCTGCTGTGGAAGTGACTCGTTTCGAGAGGGCCTAGCCCTCCAACTCCAAGGAAGTCCGCAGGGCTGCTCGGGCATCTGGGTCCTGCTCCTGCTGCAGGGCACCCGCCACTTGATCGCGCACACCTTCATCCTGGCCGTGGCCGTGCAGGAGCCCCCAGGCAGCGGACTCTCTCACCTTGGGGCTGGGGTCCGTTTCCAGAGCTGATTGCAAGGCCACTCGACCTTCCTCACTGGGCCGGTTGCCAAGGACCAGAGCCGCGTTGGCCGACAGCCCTTCTCGCCCTGCTCGTCGAATGGCCGTACCTTGAAACCTCTGCTTGAAGGCGTCGGGATCGGGGTCCAGGCCCAACCAATCCACCAGGCTGCCAGCGCTGATTTCCGCATGCACGGGAAAGCGCTCTTCTTGGGAGGGTACCCCCTCGCCCCAGGGGCAGACCTCGCTGCAGATGTCGCAACCAAAGACCCAGTCCCCCAGCTTTTCCCGCAGGTCATGGGGCACGCTGCTCCGGTGTTCGATGGTGGCCCACGAGAGGCAGCGCCCGGCGTCCAGTTCACCTGGTGCTACCAGGGCTCCCGTTGGGCAGGCGTCCAGGCAGGCGGTGCAGGTCCCGCAGGAGCCCGTGGGCAGGTCCGCTGGGGTGGGGTCCAACTCGATATCCAGGATCAGTTCCCCCAGGAAGTACCAGGGCCCCAGTCGTGGGTGCAGCAGATTGGCAGCCTTGGAGGCAAAGCCGAGGCCCGCCTCCTGCGCGTGGCTGCGTTCCATCAGGGGCACAGCATCCACTGCGCTTCGGGCACCATCGATCAGTCCGGCGGTCACCATTTGACGCGCCAGCCGCTTGAGTCGCTTGTCGATCCAGTTGTGGTAGTCCCGGCCCGCCGCGTAGCGCGCCACCCGCCCGCCACCGGGGAGCTCAAGGGGTGGCCGGGCGTGGGAGAGGCCTACCATCAAGAGGGTGCGCCCCTTGGGCACGAAGAGCTTCGGATCGTCGATGACTGCAAGATTGGTCTTCATCCAGCCCATGGAGGCGTGGCGACCCTGGGCGATCCAGGAGCGATAGTGCTCGGCCTCCTGGGGGGCACGAAACGGTGTCAGGCCGGCCAGATCGAACCCTGCTTCCAGGGCCATTCCGAGGATCTTATCAGCTTGAGACATGAGGCCAGATTTTGCCCCCTCCGAGGGTCTTTGACAAAATAATAATGGGGGTCTAAGTCGTGATTCGGCAAGGACTTGGGTTCTTTCCTGCAGGGCTGTTCGGTTGCTGGGTGCACCCCCTTGACCCAAACCCGAAACCGGGCCGGTTTCAGGGACTACAATGGATGCTAGCCGGTGAACTCCCCCTTCTCCGCGGCTCTGGATGCCTTTGTTCCCCCTGGAAGGCTCCAGCGTCCACCCACCGGTCCTTCTTCCTCCTATGCAGATCCAGGACACCCTCCTTGCCAGTCCTCTGACTGGTCCAGACGCCCGTGAGAGGCTGCTGGGAAGGGTCAAGCAGCTTGGTCGTGAGATTCCCCGGGCAGAGGTCCGCCGGATTGCTGAGATTCTGGGTGACGAGGAGCGCAATCTCGATGAACTGCGGGATGCGGTTTCCACCCGCCTGATGGAGGCCTTCAAGGGCGAGCGAGCTCGTGGTCCCTTTGGCCTGCTCTACGAACTCAATGCCAGCCATCTGGTGATCCAGGTTGCTGCTCGCTTGCGACGCTACTCCAGTCAGGCTGATCCCCTGGACGTGCTGCAAGAAGTTTTCTTCAACGTCTATCGCTATCCCCATCGCTTTGACTCCAGCCGAGACGATGCCTTCCGGGTCTGGTCTGCGATGATCGTGCGCAACACGGTACTCAAGCACCTGCGTTCCCAGGGTCGCGGCGGTCGTCAGGAAATCCCCTTCGAAGACCTTTCCGACCAACCCACCGACGGCCAGATGACCCCAGTTCAGGGAGCCATCAACGCGGAAGACCGCGAGCAATGCGCTGAGGTCTATGTCACCTACCTGACCCTCTACATGACCTTCTTCCAGTTGTTGGGTGAGCGCGAGCAACGCGCCCTGACGCTGGTGGAAGTTGACGGGGCCAGTTATCGCGATGCGGCGGCCGATCTCGGCATCCGTCTCGAAAACCTGAAGATGGTCATCTTCCGCGCACGGCGGAAGATCCATCGGGCAATGCGTCGTACCTTCGACGGTCTGCCCCACGATTGCCGCCCGGCCCGCGAGCCGAGCAACGAGTCTCGGATGTCCCTTGGCCGAAGCGGCCTGGACCTATGCAACGAGGAGGACAAGCTATGAGTTCCTTTGATGGATTTGGTGCCCAAGGACCCGCCAGCGGGTTCGATGCTTGGGAAGTGGGAGTCGGCGGACAACCCCTCAGTGATGCCCAGTTGGCCCTGCAGCAGGACCTCTCCAGCCTCGCCGATGGCGAGCTCGACGAGGGCCTTGCGGCCAATGTGATGCTCAAGCTTGAGTCGGACGAAGAGGCCTCGGCCTTTTTCCAGGACCTCACCCGTTGCGCCAAGATGCACCGGGACATGGCCGATCCTGATCGCTTGATGGCCCGCATGGCCATGATGACCGGTGCCTCGCACCTGTGCACCGACCTGGAGAACCGTCTGGCCACGATCTTCTATCAGTTGGGCAAGGCCTATCTGCTTTCGGCTCTTGATCCCGATCGAGTCGTGGAGCGCGCATTTGAGGAGCCGGTGGCTGTGGAACAGACCCGGGTCAAAGGCCGCGGATTCGTCGATGGGGTGCTGCTTGGCTCCGATCGTGAGACTGCCAACGGGCAAGAGTCCAGTAGCCAGGAAGGAGTGGACTGGCAGACCGCGCGCGCCATGCTCAATGGCCGACTTGAGCGCATCGAAGAGCCCCTGAAGAAGGCCAGTCGTTTGCTGGAGCAGGCCATAGCCGTGGCCCCGGATCACGAAGAAGCACGCTTCTACCGTGCCTACCTGGACGCTCAAGAGGGCCGCAAGCTGCTGGCACGGGAGCGCTGGGCCGATCTGTTCGATACCGCACTGCAGCCCGCCAACCGGGGCCATGCGGCGATTCAAATCGGCCGTCTGCACCAGGCAGAGGGCAATCACAGGGAGGCCCTGCGCTGGTATCGCTGGATCCTGATCAGCGGCCTGTTCGAGCAGGATGAGCGCTTCTGGGTCGTGCGCTTCAACATCGCCATGACTTACCTGGAGATGGGTGACCGCGAGCGCTGCCTGGACTACTTCAAGGGCCTGATCGATTCCCAGCCCCAGCATGTGGCTGAAATGGCCCACATGGCAACCCAGGCACCCTTGCTTCAGGAAGTCCTCGAGCAGTACCCGGACTTTGCCAACAACCTGATTACACGCTGTCCCGAGTTATTTGCCAGTCCTGCTGCCTGAACATGGCAGCACAGAACCATTCGAACCTAATCACGAACCTAATCACGAACCAAGAAACCTCAAACCTTGTGCCGGACCCAGTCGTTCGGCGGATCAAACCAAGAGGGAGCAATCCCATGAAACTCAACACTCTCGCCAAACCTATCCTTCTCAGCACCGCCCTTTTGGTGGGCGTGTTGAGCCTTCCCACTGCCCAAGGCCTTGCGCCTCTGGGTGGAGGCAACAGCGTGGGCACTATGCCCACCATGGGGAACGGGCCTGGTGCGCAGGCCCCCCTGCGCGTTGACCAGAACCTGTTCCTTGCGGGCCCCCATGAGGCTGTCCTGAATGCGGTGCTCGATTTCCGCGATCAGGGAGCAAGCTTCTACCTGGGCCGCAACATTGCCCTGCAGGGGATGTGGGTCCTTGAGATTCGCGGGGACTTCGAGATCACCTTGGATGCGACTGCCCTGCAGTCTGGTCTGGTGCAAGTTGGAGTCCTCTCCAGCCAACTCGACAGCATGCTGGCGTCTTTCCACTATGTCGGCAGTCTGGTGCCCCCGGTGACCGTGGCCCCCAATTCGATCCTGAACATGGGTATCCAGCACGCCCTGCTGGGAACGGCCCCTCCGATGAATTTTGAGGTTGTCTCCGTGGTGCCCAACCTCGGTCGTGCCCTGCATCGCGTGACCTATGGGGCCAACACGGTGACTATCTCCCAGCTGATGTTCTAGGCCCCAAGTTGGATCCTGTGGGGAGGCGAGACCCCATGAACTTCCAGGCAAGCCCCGCCCTCCGGCGGGGCTTGTTGCATTTCAGGGGTTGAGATCTCGGAGCGGGTGCTTGCGTTGGGTGTCCCAGCCTCTCAGCATCGGACTGTGCAGCAAGCTCACATCCTGGCCATCGACGCGGGCACCACCGGTGTCACCACTCTGCTCTTTGACTCCAATCTGCGCGTTGTAGCCCGTGCAGGCGCTGAGTTTCCCCAGCATTTTCCCCGACCCGGGGAAGTGGAGCACCGAGCAGACGAGATTCTGGCCGCAGTGGATTCAACCGTGGGCCAGGTGCTGGCCTCGTACTCTGGTCCGATTGCGGCCCTGGGTCTGACCAACCAAAGGGAGACGGTCTTTGCTGTGCGCCGTTCCGATGGGGAGGCGCTGGCTCCGGGAATTGTCTGGCAGGACCGGCGCACCTCCGCACGCTGCGAAGAGCTGCGTCAGCAGGGAATCGAGCCTAATGTGCAGCAGCGCACGGGGCTGGTGCTCGATCCCTATTTCAGCGCCACCAAGATCGAGTGGATGTTGGCCCAGTTCCCTGAAGTTGCTCGCGCCCGCACGGCGGGAGACCTTTTGTTTGTCACGGTGGACACCCTGATTGCCATGCACTTGATTGGACCGGCGGGCGCCGTGACCGATCCCACCAACGCCTCGCGAACCATGCTGATGCACATCGAGGGAGGCGGCTGGTGCTCTGAGATGGGAGAGTTGTTTGGGGTGTCGGCTGCGGAACTGGCGGAGATCCGGCCCTCCGCCGGGGACTTTGGCATGGCGCGCCTGCCCGGCGGCCGAGAAGTTCCCTTGACCGGCATCGCTGGAGATCAGCAGGCCGCGCTTTTTGGTCAGGGTTGCTTTGAAGCGGGCAGTTTGAAGAACACCTATGGCACCGGGTGTTTCCTCCTGCTCAACACCGGCAACCGGCGGGTGAATTCGAGCAATGGGCTCTTGACCACCCTGGCGGCCGATCGCAAGGGGAGCACTTGCTTTGCCCTCGAGGGCTCCGTGTTCATGGGGGGAGCAACGATCCAGTGGTTGCGCGATGAGCTTGGGATCCTGGCCAACGCGGCGGAGTCAGAGTCCTTGGGAGGTTCGGTGAGCGATACGGGGGGAGTGTTCCTGGTGCCGGCATTCGCAGGGCTTGGGGCACCCCATTGGGATCCCGAAGCGCGCGGGGCCCTGCTCGGTCTGACCAGAGGAACCGGCCGCGGTCATATCGCCCGCGCGGCCTTGGAGGGCATCGCATTTCAGTGCACGGAGTTGATCGAGGCCTTGCGCCAGGACACTGGGTTGGCGGTGGATGAGTTGCTGGTGGACGGCGGAGCCGCGGCCAATGACCTCTTGATGCAGTTGCAGGCCGATCTGGCGGGGGTGCGCGTGCGCCGCCCTGCCGATTTGGAGAGTACCGCTCGTGGAGCTGCGGCTTTGGCGGCGGTGGGGGCCGGCTTGATCGTGGACCCCGCTGAAGCGGCAGGCATGCAAGCCGGGGCCCGGGAATTCCTGCCCGGCCTCGATGCCCTTGAACGGGAGCGGCGTCTGGTTGAGTGGGCTGCGGCTGTGGCGCGCGTGCGCAGCAGCTGAGGCCAGGTCTACTCCTGATCGGGCCAGACGCCCCCATCAAGAGGCAGGCGGTCTTCAGTCCCCTCTGTTTGGAAATTGTCGTCGCCGCCGCCGTACCCCATGCTGCTCAGGTCCTGCAATTCGAAGGCAGTCAAAGGGGGCAGGTCGCTCTCCAGGCGCGGGGACGCCTGCCGTAGTCGCAGCAGACTCTCTCGCATGCGAGCCACTTCGCGTTCGAACTCTGCCCTGCGTGGATCGTCTTCGGGGAGCAGCACTCCCGGGCCATAGCCTCCCTGTGGCTTGCTCAGGTCAAAGTGCAGCACCCGTCCCGCCTCCCTGCCACGCACATCCCAGGTGATCTGTTGCGTGCCGCGGATCCAACTGCTGCGTCGCAAGGGAACTCTTTGACCCTCTTCAAAGACCACAAGTTCCGACAGGTAGGTGCGAGGACTGGCCTCTGCGCCCTTGGCGAGTGGCAGCAGATTACGTCCACCCAGGGGTGCCCCGTGGTCACTTCCCGTGGCCGCAAGGATCGTGGGGACCAGATCCACCAGACCCACTGTGTCCTCGATCACCGCGCCCCCCTTCAGTCCCGCAGGCCAGCGCAGGATCAGGGGCACCTGAATGCTCTCCATGTGCACCGAGCCCCGGTGGGTCTTTCCCCCGTGTTCAAAAAACTCTTCCCCGTGGTCGCTGGTCACCACTATCAGGGTGTCTTGCTCAAGCCCCAGGTCCCCGAGCGTCTTGAGCAAGCGTCCCAACTCGTCGTCAACATGGCGAATACCCCCGTCATAGCGTGCGATGAGATTCTGCAGGTCGCGCGGTTCCATGTCCGGCTGCACAGGAGAAATGGGCGCTGTAACCCGCGTGCCATCGATGCTTCCCGTGTAGTCCGGATCGAACTGGGAGTGAAAAGGCTCGGGGCTCACATAGGGGTTGTGTACATCAAAGAGGTGCAGGAAGAGAAAGAAGGGAGCGTCCCCGGGCGCCCTCTCTTCCAGCCAACTGATCGCGTGATCCACAACCTCTGGGGTGGAATGAATGACTCCAAAGAGATCCGGATGCTGGGCATACAACTCGCGCATGGCATCTGCGTCGTCTGCTTCTTTGGCTGCCAACCAAGCGGGCCCCACCAGTGGGTGACTGTAGAAGTTGTGCCCCAGCCGCTCCCACTTATCAAAGCCCCTCCCAAAGCCAAAGCGTGCGTCCAGGTACTTCCAGGTGAACCAGCCCGCCGTGTCATAGCCAGAGGCCTGCAGGCTCTCGGCCAGGAACCGGCCACGGAGATCCGGCGCGATGGCTCGACCCTCGGCATCCCGCCGACGCCAGAGACGATCATCATCGATACCGTGGGCGCTGATGGGCAGGCCCGTGAGCATGGTGATGTGAGCGGGCAGGGTCCAGGAGGTGCTGGAGACGCAGCGCTCAAAGCGCATGCCCTGAGCCGCGACCTCGTCCAGTACCGGAGTGGTTTCGAAGGGATAGCCTGCGCTCGAAAGGTGATCTGCCCTCAGGGTGTCGATGCTGATCAGCAGCACATGGGGCCGCGGGGGATCATTCACCTGGGGGTTGCAGGCGCACAGAATGGCCAGGCCCAGGGGCCCCAGGAACTGAGGTCTGTGCAGGGGGCTCGAGTCTTCTCCAAGGGACAGGGCTTGGGGAGGGCGGAACGACGGGGCCATCGGGGCAGCCTAGCACCCCGCTGCTTTGCATTGGATTCCCGTGTTGGAAGATCCGGACCAACTGCAGTTGCATTCAGTCTGCGAACTGCGAGGCGAGCTGCCCCGAAGCTCCTCGCGGGCAGCTGTTTTCTCACTTGCATTTTCGACTGGGGAGACGGTCCAGGGTTCTTTCTGTCAGGCCCAGGGAGCCTCCGGGGCTCGTTGCCGGGGCCCCGGGCAGGGCTCCTCCAGCCCCCCCAAGGGCCAAGGCGTATGATCCCGCTATGACCAGCGCGCAAAATCAGGAGGAGTTTGCGATGACCCAGCGCCTGCCCTTGATCGCCTTGACCGTGGGAGATCCAGCGGGCATCGGGCCAGAGATCGTGCGTGTGGCGGTTCAGGACAAGGCTCTCGCCCGGCGGGTGCGTCTGCTGGTGATCGGCCCTCGGGCCCTGCGCCCGGAGGAACTGCTCAACACGGGAGCAGACAATGAGCCGGGACATCGTTGGCTTGAAACCCCGGGACCAGAGGAATGGACCATGGGGGAGGTGCAGGCGTCCTGCGGCGCCGCAGCCTTGGCTGCTCTGCATCAGGGCGTTGAGTTGGCCCGCACACATCAGGTGGCTGCCCTGGTCACCGCGCCGGTCAGCAAGGAAGCCATGCACCTTGCCGGGGAAGAAATCGAAGGGCAAACCGAGTTGCTCGCCCGCCTGGATGGGACCTCGCGCTTTGAAATGGTGGGACTGAGTGGCAGCTTGCGGGTCATGCTCTTGACCCGCCACCTGCCCCTCAAGGAGGCGATTGCCAGCATCACCCCTGTGCGCGTGTTGCGGCATCTTGAGTTGTTCGACGAGGCCCTGCGTGGGATCGGCATTGAACACCCGCGCATTGCCCTGGCGGGACTCAATCCCCATGCGGGTGAGGGCGGTATTCTGGGAACGGAGGAACTTGACCTCCTGATTCCGGCGGTCAGCAGGGCTCGGGAGGGAGGTATCGATGTGCGCGGCCCTCGATCTCCCGATACGGTCTTCCTGGAGGCTGCCGACGGTCGCTTCGATGGCGTGTTGGCCTTGTACCACGATCAGGCCTTCATTCCCCTCAAGTTGCTCTCCCGTGGGGCGGGCGTCACCTGGATTGCGGGGCTTTCGTTCCTGCGTCTTTCTCCGGTGCACGGCACGGCTTATGACATCGCTGGCAAGGGCCGTGCGGATGCGAGCAACCTTCTGGCGGCAATTGGAACGGCGGTGGATTGGTGCGACCAGTCCGAGGGGCTTGAGAAGGCACAGCCCCTCCTGGCAGAACCCCGTCTGGGGTGTCCGGCCCAGGGCGGCTGATGGGTTGGGGAGGCCCCTAGTGCCTTTCGAGCCCCGATTTCAGCCTCGACTCTCCGTGCGAACTCCAGCCATGCCGGGTAGACTTCCGAAGGGGCTATTGGATGGCAGGTTTGTGCCTCCGGGGGCGTTCTCCCGGTGCCCTCTGCCCTTCCGAGCAACTTCTTCATGATTCAACGCAAGAAAAAGATCGTTCTCTACCAGCCCAAGCAGGTGGATGAGACCCTGGGTCTTGAGTCCAGCAAGGACATGCTGCCCTTGGAGATGTTGACTATCGCGGCCTATCCGGACCAGGAAGGGTACGAGGTGTTAATCATCGACGGCTCCCTCTACCGTGGTGAGTCCGGCCACAAGGCCTTGGTCGACGCCTGCGAAGGCGCGATGCTGGTTGCTACTACGGGCATCTTGGGTTACATGGTCAACGATGGGTGGCAGGCCATGACCAAGGTCAAGGCTCATCATCCCAACCTGCCCGCTGTGATCGGTGGTTGGTTTGCCAGTGTGCGGCCGGATCTTCAACTGGAGACCGGCCTGTACGAAGCGGTGATCATGGGCCAGGGAGAACTGACTTTCCGGGATGTGGTGCATGCCATCGATTCCGGCGAGCCATTGGACAGTGTGCCTGGTCTTTCGATCATGCGCGAGGGTCAAGTGATCCGCACCGGTGCGCGAGCCGTGGTGGGTTGGGACGAGATCGCTGCCATGCCCTGGCACTTGCTCGACATCGAGCCCTATCGCCGCCATCAAATGCGCGAAGACAGCGCCCGCGATGTGCTGCGTCTGCCCACGCCCCCTTGGATCGGTTACGGCAAGCCCTACTTTGGAATCACCTACTTTGGCAGTTATGGCTGTCCAGAGCCCTGTACTTTCTGCTGCTCTCCGCTGGTCACCGACCGCCGTTGGAAGCCCGTGCCCGCCGAGCGCATGCTCGACGACATCGAAGAGATCTACAATCGTTGGGGATTTGATTCCATTCGCTTCCATGACGCGAACTTCGGGGTGCAGGAAAAGCGCTCTCGTGCATTTGCCCAAGGGCTCATCGACCGCAAGATCAAGATCGGCTGGAATGCGTTCATCGAAACCCATTCGATTTTGCAATACAAGCAAGACACGCTGGATCTGATGGCCGAGTCAGGCATGTATGTGGCCGAGATTGGTGCCGAAACCGGCACCGACTCCATGATGAAGGACATCGGCAAGCCGATCCATGGGGATGACAACATTGAAGCCGCTGTCAAGATGGATCGCCTTGGTATTCAGGGCTCGATTACCTACATCATCGGCTTCCCCGGCGAAAGCGAAGAGTCCATGATGGCCACCATCGATCAATGCCGCCGTCTGCACATGGCCGCGCCCCACGCGCGCCCCAATGTCTGGCCCTTCCGCCCGATTCCGGGAACAGTCATGTGGGAGCAGGCCATCAAGCTGGGCTACGAGGGCCCGAAAACGATTCCCGAGTGGGGCTCCATCGGCGAGTACCACCTGGAAGAGACCTGGCCCGGCAACATCCCCCCCAGCGTGACCGAAGCGCGCATGATGTACCAGCACTTCGCGACCCTGAACTGGGGTCTCGCCCGCGGTCGTCGCCGTGGCTTCTGGGAGAAGCGCGCAGAGGAACGCTTGAATGACGGCAGCTTTGTAAACGGCCACCTTGAGAGCAAGATCTTCGGCCTCTACAACAAGGTGCGCCGCAAGCTCCTGCGTCCCGATGACCTGCCCCGCTCCTGGGTAGACCCGGGACACAAGACGGGAACGGCAGGCAATGAGCGCTCCGACGCCACCAAGGCGATGACGGACGCGACGAAGGGTTGAGTTTGGAGTGAGTTGAGTCAGGCTCCCGCCAGCTGCTCCAAGATCGCCACTGCGCTCTCGTCGTTGAGGGGCCGTTTGGGACTGGTCAATAGTTCTCGGCCGATGACATTGCAACCCAGGTGTCCAAGCATCAAGCGCAGGGCTACAAGCAGCTTTGATCCGCCGCCTCCGGAGTGCGTGGCGATGGCGACTGGTTTGGTGTTGAACAACTCGCGGAAATCGTCGGTGCTGACGGAAAGCCAGGCAACGGCGTTGGTCAGGGTCGGGGGAATCGAACCGTTGTATTCGGGGGCGCAGAAGAAGAAGGTGTCTGCGGCCCGGAATCTGGCGGCGAGGTCTTCAACTGTTGCGGGCGTGCCCTGGGCGTGGGCGTGGGCCTGGGGCGTGTAAAGGGGCAGGTCGAGTTCAGTCAGGTCCAGCACCTGGGTTGGGCAGTCCATGGGGGCAGCCATGGACGCGAGGTGCAGAGCCAGTTCGAGGTTCTTGCCGTTGCTGGCGGTGATGATCAGAAGCATTGGGGGTGGAGACGGGCTGGGTGAATGACCAGGGCACTTTGGGTGCCTGATCAAGTGGTTCGATCTGAATCAGACATTCACTCGCTGAAAGTCCAGGGCGAAGCCACCGCGTACAAAAACAACGCCCACATCGCCATTGGTGACTTCTCCCGCAGTCTTGCCTACAACTGGCAATTCTTCCCGTCGACCCTCCTCGTCGAGGAAGGTGATGAAATAGGAGGTGCTGGTCATTGAATCGCCCCCGCCACGGACTTCGGTGCGTTCATCGAGGACTCCCACGACCCGCCGTTCGAGGGGTCCTGTCTGGTAGTCGCTCACCTTGCTTCTGGCCTTGATGGACATGCGGATGAAAAGTCCGACCATGGCCAATCCGAGCAAAGGGACGATTGCAAACAGTTTCATGGATTCGGGGAGGAAGGAGGTGACGGTGATCGCGAAGGCCAGCATCCCCAAGCCAATTACACAGGCGATCACCGTACCAATGCCTGAGATCACTTTGAAGGCGGCAAAGGACGGCGGGGCGGGGGGCACGCGTCGTTGCAGGGCTGCGAATTCTGGTGCCTCGCGCACCAGGGGCAGGTCCCGTTGAATGCGGTCGGACAGGCTGTGGATTTCAGACGGAGCGTTCTCTTGTCGTGGTAGCTCGTGACCGCAGAACTCACAAGTGGTGTGTCTTGAGTCCGGGATCGCAGCACCGCAGTTGGAACAGACTTGATTGGTCATGGGCAGGGGGAAGGGCTGGGGGCTGAACAGGTCTTACGAATTCTTGCCGCAGCATTTCTTGAACTTCTTGCCGCTGCCGCAAAAGCAGGGATCGTTGCGGCCCAGTTTCGCGGCCTTGTGCACCACGGTTTCTTGTTTTGGGCCCCCGTGGTGGTGAGGGTTGTTGCCTGTGCGCACGGTTTCGATGAATTCGCCCCGGGTGGACTCGATGGCCGCGCGGATTTCGAAGGCGTGGGCCAGTACATGTTCTTCGGTCAGGTGATCGACCAGAGCATGCAAGATCGGGGGTACCTCCTCTGCCAGGGGGTCCTTGCGCTTGAGCCGACCGGGGAGACAGTGCCCCAGGGCCGCGTGCATGTCCTGTCCATCGAGCAGGTGAGGCGCCTTGCCGATCTCCTCATAGCAGACCGCCAAGAAGGCAGCGGCGATGCGGCGTTGGTCTTCGGGGGAGGTCTCGAGTTTCTTCGAGTGCTCCGAATCCATGAACGACGCCAGGGTCAGGGTGATTTCCTTCTTGCTCATTGGGGCAGTCTAGCTTTCCAGGGAACGCAGGGTGGTACCCGAGGGTGTTTGGGTGCGTTCTCGGGTTGTGAAGATTGCGGATCGAGGTTTGTCAGGCGGTGTTCTGGTCCTGGGGTTGGCTTTTTGGTGTCCGCCAGGGCTTTGGGCCCAGGAGTCCAATACCAGGAGGCCGGCGTGTCACTGTTCCGATTCCAACAACTTGAGCATCGCCTGTCCCATGCCTTCGCCGATCAGGTAGTAGGTCTCGGCGTTGTTGTTCCAGTGGTAGGCCTGGCCCGAGGGCGAGACCTCCTTGGGACGATAGAAGTCCTTGGTTCCGACAAAGGCCACGTTGCCGCGGAACTCCTCGCGCTGTGCGACGGCGGCCTGGGCCTTCATGAGCGAGAGGGCCCGGGGGTGGCGCTCCTCGTGTCCGCTCATGCCGGTTTCGGCAATCACGAAGGGTAGGTCGGGGGTGTCAAGCTCCTTGCGCGCGTCGCGGATGAAGCAGGAGAGGTTGTGCTCATAGGCGTCGTTGAAGGCCTGGTTGACCCGGTCGTTCCAGCCCTGGTGCCAGCCGATGCCCAGCATCTCGTAGCCATCGTGTTTGAGGTCGGGGAAGCGCCCGTCGAGGTCATCAAGGACCTCGCGGACCTGGGCGAACAGGGCCGTGTAGGCCTCGCCGACCTCTCCCCCCGCGCTCGGCGGCCGGAATTCCTTGCCGACGCTTTTTCCTCCCCAGGCGACTTTGATCAGCAGCACGGGCTCGTCGAAGAACTCGCCGACCACATGTCCGAAGCCCAACTCGGGTCCTATCTTGCCCTCGTCCCCGCCGTAGCCCACCGACAGCAGCCCTCCGCGCTCGAAGTAGGAGATCCACACATCGTCGCGCACGACCCAGTCGCCGTTTCCGTCGACGAGGTGGTTGTATTTCTTGCTCTTCGAGTTCGACTTCACCAGGTGCTCGAGGGTCCCCTGGCCGCCGTTGCGGTCGGGGTTGGCCTTGACTTCACCGGCCCCGACCATGTTGGACTGCCCGGCGAGGATGAAGACCTTGAGTGGGACCTGCTTCGCTGTGGTCGCGAGGGGCGCGGCGCTCAAGAGCGCGAGGGCGAGGAAGGGGGTGATGCGCAGGTCCATGGGAATGGTCGTTGGGTGAGTCCCAAGCCTACAGACTTGGGGTGAAACCCGGGGGGCCTTGGGTGCGTTCTCGAGTTGTGAAGATTGCGGATCGAGGTTTGTGGGGCGGGGCTCTCGCCCTGGGGTTGGCTCTCTTTTTTCTGCCAGGTCTTCGTGCCCAGGAACCCAGCCTGCGTGAGCAGCGCGCCTTTTTCAAAGAGGCCAAGAGCCAACTGTCGAATCCCAGCCCTTCGGCCCGGGCCAGCGCCGTGCGCAAGTTGAGCAAGCTGGGCACTCGTGAGGCCTGGGAGCTGATTTGGGAGGTGTTGGACGATGGTCAGGCCGAGGCGGCGGATGCGGCCCAGTTGGCCCTGCGGAATTGTGATGCGGAACGGGTGTTGAAGAAGTGGGCCGGGCGCGATGGGCTGCGCTCGAAGGACCTGGGGCGTCGTTGGCGTCTGGCGGAGACCACAGGTTGGTTGCAGGGGCCGTTTGAAGCGCACGAACTCGCCGCCTGGCTACGGGCGGGGGATGATGAAACCACAAGGCTCCTTCTTCGCTCGGTGGAACGACTGGCGCAGCGCGGCTGTATTGTCGGAGGGTCGGATCGGCTGGTCAGTCGACTTGCGTCCTTGGCCCGCTCCTCGCGGGCATCGGGGGCGGTCAATGGGGGCGCATTGTTGGCCCTGGCACAGGTGGACGCGCCTCAGTTGGGGTCGTTGGCCTTGCCAGCTATTCGGTCCAAGAAACCGGAGCTGAGGGTGGGGGCGCTCCTGGCTCTGGAGGAGTGGGTGGCTCAGAGCCAATCAGATGGCAGGAATGGAGTTGGCGTTTCCCAGTTGGAAGAGGGATGCCGGCGTTTAGCAGGGGACGACAGTGTGCTCGTGCGGCGTGCACTCTATTCGCTGCTGGGACGCTTTCCCCGGCGCAGTTCGGTGGAGTTGTTGGTTGCGGCCCTCAAGACTGAGGAAGCCATGCGTTTGCGCCAGCAAGTGATCGCGGCTCTGCAGGAACTCTCTGGCTTGCGCTACCGCGGAGATCCGCGTCCTTGGCAGGCCTGGCTGGGGGAGTTGAAACCTGGGCCCCTGCCGACACCACAAAGGGGCAGCAAAACGCCCCAGGCAGAGGGGCGTACTGCGGCAGCGGGTAGTCTGCGTCTGCCCCTGAACAGTGATCGTGTGGCATTGCTGATTGACCTCTCCGGGTCGGTGCAGCAGAAACTCAAGGCCGGCAGCACGCGCAAGGAGGCCTTGGATCAGTACATCCGGAACACCTTGAAGGTGTTGCCCGTGGGGACTCTGTTTCAGTTGGTGCCCTACGCGGCCCAACCCCATCCTTGGCCTGCTGAGCCGGAGGTCGCTGACCGGCGCATGGGGCAGCGCGCTCAAGAGTACTACGACGACCTGCATCTGGCCGGTACGGGAGATTTGTGGGAGGCCCTGGAATTGACTCTGGCTGGGGGAGAGCTGGACAGTGTGCTGATCCTTTCGGATGGGGCGCCCACTGGAGGATTTCATTGGGACCTGGGGCTCTTTGTGCAGCTGACCCTGGAGCGGGTGCGCCTTGCGCCGGTGAGTTTTGATCTGGTGCTGGTGGATGCGGGGAAGCGTGTGACCGCGCACTGGAAAAATCTGGCAGAGCAGACCGGCGGGACTCTGACTTCGGTCAAGTTGGCGGCTGCGAAGAAGCTGCCAACTAAGAAGGGCAGGCGATCGAAGCACTAGAATCGCGCATCCAGCCCTTGGGAATATGGCAGCATGCGCAGAATGAGCATGACCCAGGAAGACTGGCGCGAGCGCTATGAGTCCGCTGACACACCCTGGGATCTGGGGGCGCCCCATCCAGAATTGCAGGCCCGGATCCGGGCAGGTGAACTGGCACCGCCGCGGGCCGGAGCCCGGGCTCTTGTCCCCGGCTGTGGTCATGGGCACGATGCCCTGGCCCTTTGTGCGGCGGGTTGGTCTGTGACCGCCTTGGATTGCGTGGAGTTGGTTGCGGCAGAGGGGAGTCCCGGGGCGCAGCTGCGTCAGGGACTTGCGCAGGCAGGGGGGTCCCTGGAAATCTGCGATGCTCTGGCGTTTTCTGGGCAACAGGAATTCGACCTGGTGTTTGAGCACACTTTTTTCTGCGCTCTTGAACCCAGCGCCCGGCCAGCGTGGGGGGCCTTGGTTCAAAGGGTTCTGGTTTCCGGCGGGCATCTGGCTGTGCTCTTGTTCCCGGCAGACAAGCCCGTGGAAGAAGGAGGCCCGCCTCACCGTTACGGGGCCCCGGACATGTTGGAAGTCCTGGGCAATGACTTTGTCCTGAACCAGGACGAGCTGGTTTCCACGGGAGTCTCCAAGCGCAGTTGGCAGGAGCGTTGGTTGACCTTCTCGCGCGCTTGAGCGCTCAACTCTTGGGCCGCGTGTAGAGCCGATACTGGAAGCGACCTCGGTGTCTGCTCAAGCCGGGCAGAAATTCCAAGAGGCGCAGCACAGATCCCACCCCGCGCACCAGGCTGCCCAGGCGCGGATTGAAGTTGCGTGTGCGGAAGGTGAGCTCTTCCGCGGTCGGGGTCGCCTGCAGGCCGAGGGTTCCCTTGGTTGTGAAACCAGCTGCCTTGGCCAGAGCCGAGACCTCAGAGGGGGCCAGGGCTTCAAAGGGACCGATGTTGGGATCGGGGGAGAGCACGTATTCCACTCCACCGGGGCCCTTGCCTTTCGAACGCAGGCCTTCGGTCCAGTTGTGGTAGGAGTTCTTGGAGACAAAGCCAAGCAGCAAGCGGCCGCCGGGCTTGAGCCAGTGGAACATCTGAGCCATCAACTCGCTTCGTTCTGCTGCGCGCAGTCCCTCCAGCCGGAAGAAACAGGTCAGGGTGTCGAACTGGCTTTCTGTTGGCGTGGGGTCCGTGCCTGTTGCGGGCCAGAGGTAGGAACTGGCAGCGGGCTTGATCCTGCGCGCGCACCAGGCGGCCACATCGTTCGAGCGCTCGACCACGGACCACTCAGTTCCCTTTCGTTTCCGTGCCATGCGGTCGCTCAGGATGCCCGTGCAGGGCAGAACATCGAGCCATTGCTCGGTGGCCTCCTCACTCTGGGGGAGCAGGTCTTGCAGAGCCTGATCCAGGGCGTGGACTTCCCAGGCCCGGGGTTTGTTGTGGCGCAGACCATTGAGTACCCGTGCCCGTTGGTAGATGGTCAGCAACTCTGGCTCCCATGCAGCGGGATCCGCGCTGGAAGGGATTGGCTTGCCCGCGTAGTGGTTGTAGTGCGTCACCTGGGACAAGGGTCGGCGCTTGGGTCCCTTTTGGGGCACGGACTTGGGATAGCCCAAGGCAAGGACGGCCACCACCCAGCGATCGATGGGCAGGCCCACTTTGGCCCGTAGAGCATCCGCATCGCCTACCTGGGTGATCCAAAAACTGCCCAGGCCCAGGACCCCCGCGGCCAGGCTCATGTTCTCGATCAGCGCGGCAGCGGATTGCACATTGGCGAAGTTCTCTTCACTGAAGCCGCGACCATAGGCCACCACGATGTTGACCGGTGCGTTGCCCATCTGGCTCGAGATCTGGGCCAGCTCTTGATTGATTTTTGGATCGTCCACGACCACCAGATCCCACATCTGGTAGTTGCAGGAACTGGGGGCCCAGATGCCCCCGTGCAGGACCTGGTCAATCAG
Source organism: Planctomycetota bacterium (assembly GCA_002686945.1). Taxonomy (GTDB): domain Bacteria; phylum Planctomycetota; class UBA1135; order UBA1135. Next base: position 70,309 of record NYYZ01000032.1, on the reverse strand, counting down.
TTCGCGCGGGACCGGATCGGGTTTGAAGCGGCGGATCGAGCGACGGGTGTAGATGGCTTGCCAGAAATCCATGCTCGGTGGATTCTGCATGGGCGCCTGGTTGCCATCGTCGAGGGTGCCGGGGCTTGAAGTCTGCGCTTCTGCCTCGGCGGGAATGCCAGAGCTCTCAGCTGAGAAGCTGGAGCCTTCAGGGTCTGCTTGTTCGTTGGGCGGGGTCATCCGATACCTGGGCCCCAAGCATCGTCTGCGGGGGGGCCAGATGGAAGGATCCCTTGGCAGGACCTGTGCTGTAGGCTCTTCCCACCCCATCCTGTCGAGTCTGATTCCAAGAGAGCCCATGTCCCCAATCGCCAGTCTCCATTCTTCGAGTTTCTTTGTCCTCGGTCTCTTGGCGGCCCTGTCAGGCGCTCCCCAGGCCCTCGCTCAGGCAGCCGTTCATGCAGACGGCCTCAAGAGCCCCGCCGAGCACCTGGGTCGACCCGTGGGCACGGATTTCGAACTGGCTGACTGGGACCAGACCCGCTCATTTCATGAGCAACTGGCCCAGCACAGCTCCCATGTGATGCTGCGCAAGTTGGGGACCACCGCAGAGGGCCGGGATTTCCTGGAGATCGTGATCTCCAGTGAAGAGAACCTCGCTCGTCTGGATGAAATCCAGCAATTGAATCGAATCCTGGCGGACCCCCGGGGTTGGAACGAGGAGTCAAGGCAAAGAGCAGTGGAGAACGCGCCGGTGACTCTGGCGGTTTCCTGCTCAATGCACTCGACCGAGGTGGCGGGGACCGAACTCGGCATGGAGTTCGCGTGGTTGTTGGCTACCAGCGAAGCCGAGCCCTGGAAGAGCGCCCGTGACAAGTGCCTGGTAGTGCTCTTCCCGACGCTCAATCCCGATGGCCTCGACACGGTCGTGCACTGGTATCGGCGCACGGTGGGCACGGAGTTCGAAAGCTCGTCTCTCCTGCGGCTCTACCAACTCTACACCGGTCACGACAACAACCGGGACTGGTTCATGCTGACCCAACCAGAAACCCAGTTGGTGACTCGGGAACTCTATAAGCGTTGGTTCCCCCAAGTCTATTGGGATGTGCATCAGCAGGGTTCGAATCGCGAGCGCTTCTTTGTGCCGCCTTTTCGAGACCCCCTCAATCCGAATCTCGATCCGGGCATTATCACAGGCATTGATCTGCTGGGCACGCGCACTCTTTTTGATTTGACCGTCAAGGGGCTGACGGGGATTTCTACCGGGGTCAGTTATGACATGTGGTGGAATGGAGGCAACCGCAATGTGCCTGTGCGCCACAATGTGGTGGGGCTCTTGACCGAAGCAGCTTCTTGCGATCTGGCCACGCCGATTTTTCTTCCTCGTCAAGAACTCAGCGCGCCCCGGGGTTTGGGCGCCTATGTGCCTTCGAATCGCTTTCCGGCGCCCTGGCCGGGAGGCTGGTGGCGGTTGGCGGACATCATTCGCTACGAATTGGCCTTTGGGGAGAGCCTCTTGGGCAGTTTGAGCCGTGAGCCCAACCTTTGGCGCCGCAATCAATTGGCCGCTTCCTTGCGTACGGTTGAAGAGGGCCTGGGTGAAGGTGTGCGCGGTTGGATTCTGCCTGAGAACACCCCCGATCCCGATGCGGCCTTGCGCTTGGTGCGTATTCTGCTCGACTCGGGGCTTGAAGTGCATCGAACCACGGAGCCGTTCCACGCAAGCGGGCGCGAGTTTCCCGCCGGGACTTTGCTTGTTCGTCGGGATCAACCCTACGGGGCCCATTTGCAGGACCTGATGCAATTGCAGCGTTATCCTGAGGGAGATCCGCCCTACGACGTGGCGGGTTGGACCCTGCCGTTGTTGCTTGGCGTGCGACGGGTGGAATTCTTTGAAGAAGCGCCGGACAACCTGGAACTTGTGAAAACCCAGGTCGAAGCCCAGGGTGCGTTCAGCGGCGATCCGCGGCTGGCAGGGATCCCCCGGGGTTGGATGTCTGTGTCCCACAGTCACTCCTGGAGTCAGCTCGCTGCGCAACTGAAGGCTGGCGATACGGTGTCCTACTTGGGTGCAGGGGATCGTGGAGGTTTGTTGGTGCCCGGCGGACAGTCGGCGAATACGGATGAAGAACCTCTTGTGCTGAATCAGATGCCGCGCATCGGACTGTACGCTCCCTGGAGTGGTTTCAAGCCCGAGGGTTGGATGCGCTGGCTGTTCGATACCTGGGCGATCCCCTATGTGACCGTGCGCAACGAAGATCTACGTGCCGGGCGTGTGGCGGAGATGATCGATGTACTCGTGCTGCCTGGCAATCGGGCACGGCAGATCGACGGGGGCCGAGCGCAAGGTACGGTGATGGACCGCTACGCGGGGGGTCTTGATCCCGAGGGCGCGGCCTCCGTGGAAGAATTTGTGCGCGTGGGTGGGGTGTTGGTGGCCTGCGGAGCTTCTTCGGGCTGGGCCCTCGATCTCCTGGCCTTGCCCCTGGTGGATGTGACCCGGGAAGGGACGGATTTCTCCTGCCCCGGCAGCATTTTGCGGGGGATTCCCGCGACGAGTTTCTGGACCGCGGGTCTGGAGCCGAGTCAGGCGGTGTTTTTCTCTTCCAGTTCGGCCTTCCGCTTGATGACCGAGCAGGAACGTACAGAGGCGCGTATTGCCGAAGCAGGAGACTTGGAGATGCCCCTGGTGTATGCGCCTCGGCGCACGCTTCTGTCAGGTTGGGTCGAGCATCCGGAGGTGGTGGCTGGTCGTGGGGCCTGGGTGACTGCTTCCTATGGGGAGGGCAGGGTGCATCTGTTTGGTTTTCAGCCCCATTACCGGGGATGGTCTCAGCAGGCTTCAGGTTTGTTGATGCGTGCCATGTTCTTGAATCGGGAGCATTGATGGGTTGCCGTCTGCTGGTCTTGGGCTTGATTGTCAGGAGCAGGAACTGGGGTGCGGTGCGTTCGCTCGCGCCTTTGCTTCTGCTCTTTTCCTGCGCCGGGGATACCACCCGTTGGGCGCCGCCGCCCATGCATCAGGAGCCTCCTACGGGTCAGCGGGTCATTGAGCGAACGGACAAGGACACGGGAAACGTGCTTCGTCGTTGGACTATTCGGTACGCTCCCGATGGCCGTGCGTTTCGTGATGGTCCCGAATGGCTCTATTGGCCAAATGGAACCATGCGTGCAGAGCGAAACTGGGTGGAGGGAGAACCTGCGGGCCGTTGGCGCGCTTTTCATCCAAGCGGTTCCCTGCAAATGCACGTGACCCACGGACCAGAGCCCAGCAACATGGCGTTCTTTTTCGAAGATGGCACGGTCAGTGCCCAAGGATTGGCCTTGCGGGGGGTCAAGCAAGGGGAATGGGCTCACTTTCACCCGGACGGCAGCCTGTCCCATGGGGGTTTCTATGAGCGTGGCATGAAGCAGGGCGCGTGGACGCACCATTACCCAGGAGGAGCTCTGGCCAGGCGCGGCAATTATCTGGACGGGCGGATGGATGGGGCCTGGCAGCGATGGAAATCAGAGCCCCCCACTTGGACCTCAGCCTGGTGGCCTGCAGAATCAGAGCCTGCCGTGGGCGTCCCCAAGGAATCGAACTGAGAATCATCGATGACCCAAGTCAACTCCTCGTCGATCCGGCGTGACTTCCTGATCCTCGCTCTGGCGGCGGCGGCGACACTCCTATGGGAGGTGCTGGTCACGCGCATCTGTGCCCTGCGCCTGGCCTTTCACTATGGATTCCTGATCGTGTCCAACGGCCTGCTGGGTCTGGGCGCGGCCGGGTCCCTGTTGTTTGCTCTACGCACCCGCATCCAAGGCCGCGAGGATCTGTGGCTGCGGAGGTTTCTGTGGCTGTCGGCTCTCTCCCTGCCATTGGCATACCTGTGGATGGTGCGCTTTCCCATCGATCCGGATGTGCGCTTCGGGACCATGGGCGCGGCCCTGCCGTTCCTGTTCTACAACCTGGGTGCAGCCCTGCCCTTTGCCACCGGCGGCTTGGTTATTGGGCTGTTGTTGGTTCGGCATGGGTCGCGCATTCACAAGGCCTATTGCGCGGACCTACTGGGAGCGGCCGTGGGGGCATTGAGTTGTCCCCTGCTTCTGTGGTGGGTGGGCGCGGGCGGCGCTGGTTGTGTCGCGGCGGCGATTTTCTTTGGGGCCCTGGTGCTCGCCTATGGACCGCATTCCATTTCTCAGGTGATTCGCGGTCGGGCATTGGTTCCCTGGGTGGGGTTCTTGGGATTGATCATTTTGACCCCCAGCGCCGAGCGTCTGCTGCCGATTCCTTCGTCCAATGAGGTCCGCCTGGCGCGCGGCCAGGAGGTTCGGCTGGGAGAGAAAAAGGTCTACTCCCGCTGGAGCGCCCTCTCGCGGGTGGATGTCTATCAGGTGGAGCCTGAAGAGCGCAGCATGTTCATGCCCGGGCGAAAGGTGACCGGGTATCCCGAGGAGCAACTGTTCATCGCCCAGGATTCCTCTTCAGGCACCTTCATGCATGACTTCAGCGGCAGTCCCGAAGGTCGTGCGAATCTGAGCCGCAGTCTCTATTCCCTGGGCACAACCGTGTTGGGAGCCAAGAGCGTGTTCATCATCGGTGCCGGTGGTGGTTGCGACTTGTGGGGAGCGCTGGAGGGGGGGGCCACGCGCATCAAGGCGGTGGAACTCAACCGTCAGATTGTCGATTTGCACGAGAGCGTCTATTCAGGGTATTCAGAAGACCTCTTGAATGAGCCCGGAGTCGAACTCGTGCACGCGGAAGGTCGCGCGGCCCTGATCCGGGAAGAGGAGCGCTTTGACCTGCTGCAGATGTCCGGTATCGACACCTGGACCGCTCTCGCATCTGGGGCCTACATGTTGGCGGAGAACTTCCTCTACACCAGTGACGCGGTGCGCGACATGTTCGCCGTCTTGAATCAAGGTGGCAGTGTTCAGTTGACGCGCCTGTCGGGGGATGTGGAAGTGTTGCGTCTGCTTGGCACCGTGCACGACGCCTGGCAAGAGGTCGGCAGCGGGGCCTTTGAGGACTGCGTGGCCGTGGTCCATGCGGCGGATTTTGCTGCGATCCTCTGCCGACGGGAACCTTTCACCCGTGGGCAGCTGGATCGTTTGTTGGTCTATCTCGCCGATGCGGGTATGGACGCTTCCTACTTCCCAGGTCAGCGTGTCGGGGGCCTGGTGGAGGAACTGGTACTTGCTCAGGACAAGCCAGCTTTCCAAGCCGGCGCTTCCGCTCGTATTGATCCCGTGGGGGACGACAGGCCCTTCTTCTTTCATTTCACGCGTTTCACCGACTGGGCTTCTGCCAGAGAACTGATCGATGCGCCCGCTTCCCAGGTTCAGGGCAACCCGCTATTCATGCTTATCCAGTTGGCCTTCGCTCTTGTGATGTCGGTCCTGCTATTGGGGTTGCCTTTGCTCGGCAAGAGACGAGCAAGTGGAGGTCCACGCCTCGCAGTACTGGGCTATTTTCTCAGCCTCGGGCTGGGTTTCATTTTTATTGAGGTCACCCTGATGCAGGAACTGGTGCTGATCGTCGGGCATCCGGTTTTTTCCATCGCTATCACCTTGACTGCGATCCTGATCGCCACGGGCGTCGGCAGTTTGATCAGCAGACGCTGGTTCTGTCATGCCCGGGCCCCCTTCTGGCTGGTGCCCGCCGCGTTGCTTTTGCTCGTTGTTGCCTGGAATGAAATGGGCCCCGAGATCGTGCGTTTCGCTGGTCACTTGCCAAGCGGCTTGCGGCTGATGATGGGTGGCCTTGTGGTGGTGCCCTTCGGCCTGGTCTTGGGCATTCCCTTTTCTCACGGTATCGCGTTGCTGCACAAGAGCGGCCCGGACCTTGTCCCATGGGCCTGGGCGATCAACGCTGCGGGCACCGTGCTTGGAGCGATCATCGCCGCGATCGGTTCCATGGAATTGGGCTTCTCCAATGTGCTGCTTGCCGGTGCCGCTTGTTACCTGCTGGCCCTCGTGGCTCAACAGGGTCTGGCTCGGAACCCAGTTCCCTAGCGCAGTCGCTGCTTCTGCTTGATCGGCAGGCGCGAGCGCAGGTGCCATTCCGCGCGGCGAACCTGTGCTGGGGACCAGCCTCGCTTGCGTAGCACCTTGCGGATGCGGTTGACCCGTCGACGGGCGAAGGCCATGCGTTGCAGGGCGCGGGTGCGGCGCACTGGCATTTGCCTGGTGCCAACCAAGGCTGTGGCCAGGCTGGGGCTACCGGTGATGCTTGTGAGTTGGGCGAGGGCGCCTTGGCGTTCCCGGGTGACCTCATCCAATTGTGTGATTCGGATGCTCTGTGCGCTGGGTGCGATGGAGGGGAAGCCCGCGTGTTCCACTTGCACTCCCCATTGGGAGAGCCGTTCTTGCAGGGATTCGTGCAGTTCCTGGTTCAGGCGGTCCGTGTCACGGATCTGATCGCGTCTGGCTACTCGTAGGACATCTTGGACCGAAAGACCAAGCATCTGCAGCATGGCCTTCTCGAGTTGGTCCACTTCGATCAGGGCTTTTCTGATGTCGATTACCCGGTAGACCATGTTGGCATCGGCCTGATAGACAAGCCCTTCCTGGGTGTTCACCCGCTGAGCTGGCAGGTCCAGGGTTCGTGCCCGTGAGGGCAGCATGCGCATGGTTTGAACGAAGGGTACAAAGAAATGTAGCCCCGGTCCCAAGCGGTTGCTGGCCCGGCCGAAGGTAAAGCGCAGCCCTTCATGGCCTGAGTCGATCGTGCGGAACATGGCGCGCACGATGGCCGACAGGGATACCAACAGGATGACGACCAGGTCGTCGCCAAGTTCCAGCAATAGGTCTCTGATCATCGCGCCTGGCGCCTGAAGCCACGGGGACTACATCTCATCTGGTTCTTGGCCTTCCGGGTCTTGCGGGTTCTCGTCCTGCAGTTTGCGCTGGGCTTGTCGGTGGGCTCGGTCGGCTTCGTCCTCTTCCAACTCCGCTTCGAGATTTTCTACCAAGAGATCTTCCCCTGGGCCGCCTGCTCGATTGGGGGGCAGGTGCTCGTCCGGGTGTACGCTGATTACCGCGCCGGCGATCAGGGCCACTGCGGATTCTTCGGAGAGTCCATCCGAGCGCAGGCTGCCAAAGAGTGTCTGCTTTTCTCGGGCCAGCATTTCCAGCTGGGTGATTTCAAGGGTGGTGGGGGAGGGCGAGATGTTCGAGAAGCCCAGTTCCAAGATGCGCACGCCCCACTGATCCTCCATACCCTTCAACTCGCCCTGGATCTGTTTGCACATTCCGTCTACATCGGTGACCGTGTGGCGGTTCCGGCGCGAGATCACGCGCTGCACCGCCATCACCACCCTGTTCTGCAAGCCTGTCACCAGATCGTCCACCTCGATGATCGCCTTGCGCAGGTTCACCACCTGATAGAGCACCTTGCAATCCACCTCGTAGATCAGGTTGTCGTCCAACTGAATGACTTGGGGTTCCAGGTCGAGAGTGGTGTGTTTGGTCTCTTCTACTTTGAAGACCTGCAAGAGCGGGACCTTGAAGTGGATGCCGGGGCCGACCACTGCTTGGGCGCGGCCCAAAGTGAAACGGAGAGCGTGCTGGCCGTCATAGACGATTACGAAGAGGCCGGTCAGGGCGCCAAAAATGTCGAGGGACATGGGGTTTGCTGCTGGGGTGTGCTCGGGCCGCAAGGAGGGCCTGACAAAATTCTTGGATCATCCCGCGCCTGGCGCAGGTGGGGCCCAGTCTATCCCAAGCGGCCCCATCTGTTCCCAGCGGTTCCCCCAGCGCCATCGGATCGTTACCCTTGGTCCCATGGCTGGCCAATCATCTGCCGCGGGGTTGCCCCGCATTCCGCGCGAGCGTCCTAATGACTTCAACGCCGAAATCGTCGAACGGCGGCGAGCCCTGTGCGAGGGCGTGGCCAAGGCCGAATTGGTTCACCTGGGGGGAGCCCCCGTGCCTCTGGAATCGGCCCAGGGCAACGTAGAAAACCTGATTGGCTATGCCCAGGTGCCCGTGGGCATCGCCGGGCCCTTGGTGCTGGACGGGGAGACCGGCCGGCGCGAGGTCTATGTCCCTTTTGCGACCAATGAGGGTGCCTTGGTGGCGAGCTATTCCCGGGGCATGCGGCTGCTCAACGCGGGGGGGGTGACCAGTGCGCGAGTAGTGGCGGAAGGGCTCTCGCAACACCCCATGCTGACCTACCAGAACCTGGCGGCGGCCAGCGCTGCCCGGGAAGTGGCCCTCAAGGAGACAGAGCGCTACAAGGTCTTGGCTCAGGAGCACACGAGTCACGGTGCCTTGTTGCGAGTGGAACCGGAACTGCTCGGCCGACGGTTGATCCTGCGGCTCGTGTTTGAAACGGGTGACGCCATCGGTATCAACATGGCTGCTGAGGCCACGGAACGCATCAGCGCGGATCTGGCCAGCATGACCTCGGCCTTGGAGCGATTTGTGCATGGCCAGGATGTGGAGAAACGCGCCAACGCTCGGGCCCAACAGGAAGGCCGCGGCCGGTCGGTGATCGCCGAGGGGGTGGTCCCTCGTGATGTGCTACTGGAAGCAGCGCGCACTACGCCCGAACAATTGGTGCGTATTGCACGCAGCTACGCGGTGGGTTTTGCCCAACTGGGAACCCAGAACTGGTTGGTACAGGCGGCCAACGGTCTGGCGGGGGTCATGTTGGCCTGCGGCCAGGACATGGCTTATCTGACAGAGAGTGCCACCGGTCAGCTGGACCTTGATTTGACCAGCGAAGGAGATCTCTACGCCTCGGTCAGCATGCCCTCCCTGATTCTGGGCACCGTGGGCGGTGGCAGTCAAAAGGGCACGGCCTTGGAGTGCTTGGAGTTGCTCGGGTGCAGCGGAGACGGGGGTGCACGGCCCTTTGCGGAGATTCTGGGGGCCACCGTCCTGGCAGGGGACATTTCTCTCTTGGCGGCTTTTTGTTCCCATGAATTCATCGCTGCTCACGAGCAGCTTGGGCGCAATCGACCCGCGGGATCGAGTTCGGTATGAGTTCCAAGGCCAAGGCCAAGGCCAAGGCCAAGGCCCAAAGAGACCGCAAGAAAGGCAGGACCAAAACCAGCGCTTCTCCCAAGCCGTCAGCTCCGGCTTTACGCAGCCTGCTGTTTGGTGGGGATCAGTCCCTTGAATCCTGGGGCCTGATCTCCTTTGTGCTGCTGGCTCTGACTTTGGCGGTTTGGGGAGTTCTTGCCTTCCGTCCCGGCGGTGCACTGCCGATCTGGCTGTATTCACAAGGGCGGTTTTTCTTGGTACCAATAGCTCTGGGCGTGGCCGTCTGGGCTCTGGTTACTGTGTTGCGGCGTAAGCCGGTGATCCAGCACAAGCGCCTTTGGCCCCTGGTGGCATTGGCGGGGACCATCGGGCTGGCACCCTTTCCTGTGCCCTATCCCGCTCCGCGTGAGCGCGCTCCGAGTCACGCGAGTGTTCGGTTTCCGCTGCAGGGTTCCTGGCGGGTGCGTTGGGCTGGTGAGGGAGTTGAGAACAATCCGCTGGTGCTTGAACCTGCACGGCGTTTTGGCCTGGTACTGGTGCGCGAGGAAGCGGGTTCGATGCTCCTGCCCGGCACCGATCCCGGCCGACCTGCTGCTCCCCAAGACCATTTGGGCTTTGGTTTGCCGGTTCTGTCCCCTGTGGACGGAATCATTGCTGGATTGCTCGAGTCCCTGCCGGATGACTTTGAACGCCGGGCTCCAATTCTGGGCAACTATGTGGTCATCAGGGTGGCCGCTGGGGAGTACTTCTGGTTGTCAGGCCTCAAGCGTGATTCGGTGCTGCCCGAGATGGGGGATCGCATCGCGGCAGGGGACCCCCTGGCCTCCGTCGGGGCTTCCGCAGCCCGTAGACCAACCGCTGAGCCTCATCTGGCCATTTTCATGGCCAGTTCCCCGGACCCTGATCTGGCGGAGGGAATTCCCTGGCAGTTGGAGGCCTGGAACCAGGGGGGCCGCCGAAAAGGTCCTGGCATGCCCCAGGGTGGGGTGGATTGGAATGGAAGCCCCCGTGGGCCTGTGATTCGACCAGTGGAGTGACTTCGGAGCCCCGAGAACGGGAATCATGCACCTCGGGGGTTGACGGGGATCGCGATGCTCCTATTCTGGTTGGCTTGAAAATACCGTGGGGAAAGCATTTGATGCCCCTGTAGGTACCAGGCATTGGCCTGATTTCCGCCGGTTCTGCTCCCCAGAGGGTTGAACCTGCATTTGTTCCCCATCCCGACGCTGCCCGAAGTGAGGCAGAGCCAGCCATGACCGCCACCCTCAAGAGCGAGTCCCCCCGCGTTACCAAGATCAAGACCAGAGGCCCCGAGCATCACCGCAACATCGGGATCATGGCGCACATCGACGCAGGCAAGACCACCGTCACTGAACGGGTGCTCTTCCTGACCCAGAAGATTCACAAGACCGGCGAAGTCCACGATGGCGCCGCGACCATGGATTATCTGGAAGAGGAACAAAAGCGGGGTATTACTATTCAGTCTGCCGCAACCTCCTGCGAGTGGCTTGGGCATTCGGTCAACATCATTGACACCCCTGGTCACGTGGACTTCACCATCGAGGTCGAGCGTTCCCTGCGCGTACTTGATGGCGCGGTCGCTGTTTTTGACGCCAAGAACGGTGTCGAGGCCCAGTCGGAGACCGTTTGGCGTCAGGCCGATCGTTACAAGGTGCCGCGCATCTGTTTCATCAACAAGATGGACAAGATCGGCGCGAACTTTGAATTCGCCGTGGGCACAATCCGCGATCGCCTGGGGGCGCGCCCGGTTCCCATCCAGTTGCCTATTGGCACTGAGAAGGAGTACGAGGGCTTCGTAGATCTCGTGCGCATGGTGTACATCAAGTTCGTGGAGGACACAAACGGGCGCGAATACATGGAGGGCCCGATTCCCGCCGAGCACCAAGAAGCAGCGGACCGGGCGCGTCATGATATGGTTGAGGTTGCCGCCGAGAGCGATGATGAGCTGCTGGACCTCTTCCTTGAGGACCAGGACGTCCCCGAGGCCATGCTCATGCGTGCCCTGCGCGCGGCGACCCTGAACCTGCAGGCTTGCCCCGTTCTGTCGGGATCTGCCCTCAAGAACAAGGGCGTACGTTTCGTATTGGATGCAGTGATCGACTATCTGCCAGCCCCGGTGGAAATTCCCCCGGTGCAGGGCACTCTGCCTCACAAGAACGATGTGATCAGCCGCAATTCGGACCCGAGCGAGCCCGTATCGATGATGGCTTTCAAGACAATCGCCCAGCCTACAGGTGACCTGACCTTTGTGCGGGTCTACTCAGGCGTCATGCAGAAAGGCACGCGCTTGTTGAATCCGCGCACGGGCAAGACAGAGCGCATAGGCCGTATCGTGCGCATGAATGCTGAGAAGCAGGAGGCGCTTGAGTCCGTGCCCGCTGGTGACATCGCTGCAGTGGTGGGTCTCAAGAACACCATCACCGGTGACACCTTGTGCGACGAAGATAACCCCATTGCCCTGGCCAAGATGACCTTCCCCGAGCCGGTGATCTCCATGTCCATTGAGCCGGAGAAGAATCCGGACAGGGACAAGCTCTCAGAAATCCTCGGGCGCACCATGCGTGAGGACCCTTCTTTCCGGGCACAAACCGTTGAGGAAACCGGAGAGCTGGTGATCTCTGGCATGGGTGAGTTGCACCTGGAAGTGATCATCAATCGAATCCGTAACGACCACAATTGCGGAGTGCGTACGGGTGCTCCCAAGGTAGCCTTCAAGCAGCGAATCAAGAAGAGCGTTGAAACAGAGGCCCGCTACATCCGTCAGTCTGGCGGCTCTGGCGCCTACGCGGTGGCCGTGTTGAAGATTGAGCATGATGCGGAGGTCGATGGCTTTGAGTTTGTTGACGCCATCAAGGGCGGCGCGGTTCCTCGGGAGTACATCCCCGCGGTGGGTGCAGGCCTGGCCAACTATCACGATGGCGGTGGACGCAGCGGCATCCCCTTTGTCAATACCCGTGCCACCTTGGTTGATGGCAAGGCCCACGATGTGGACTCCAGCGAGAAGTCCTTCGAAGCTGCAGGCGTTCTGGCCTATCGTCAGGCGTCCGCCAACAACACGGTGCTGCTTGAGCCCTATATGAAGGTCCAGGTGACCGTGCCCGAGGAGTTCCTCGGTTCGGTTGTGGGGGACTTGAACTCCCGCCGGGGCGAGATCTCCGAGGTAGACAGCCAGGCCGACTTGCGCATGGTGCACGGCGCTGTGCCCATCGCTGAGATGTTTGCCTATTCCTCGGCCCTGCGGGGTGCCACCCAGGGCCGTGGCCAGTATTCAATGGAGTTCCTCGAGTACCGGGATGTGCCTGTGGGGATCGCCAAGAAGATTCTGGGAGAGTAGCTGGCAGCACTCACTCAATCGACCGTCTCAGGGTGCCCTCATGTTTTGGCATGAGAACTTGCTGGGGCGGGATGCTATCCTTGCAACAGATGCCCAGTACAGCCAAGAGAAGATGGAGTCGCGAGCTGGCGACCATCGTTGATGGAATCGGAATCTCTTCCCAGGGACCGATTCTGGTCCACGGCTATGATGCCCCTCCTGGCGGCAAGTGGCCGGATGATGTGATCCCTGGCAAGCTGGGCGCGATGGACCGCGCCACCGGCGAGCAATGCTGGATGGTCCCTTGCGAGGTTGGCTATGGCAGGGGATTCGCAGTGGGTTTCGGAGCGCGCAGCCATGTGCTCGTGCTGGGGCCCACGGCCCATGGACATCGCGTCGTGCGCATGTCGGTCGAGAGTGGCGAGATTCTTGATGTGGCCACGATTCCGGTTTTTGATCAGGCCAGCTTTGACAACGAGTCCGTGTACTGTTGTTCTGCCGGCCGCATTTTCAGTATGGACACCAATGGTCTTGTAGAGGCCTGGAGCTACAGCCGCGAAGGAGAGCGCTATCACCAGTGCATGCCATTGGACGATCGGGTGCTGGTGGTCTTCTCCACCCGAGCAGGGGGCCAGGGCCTCTTGGCCATCGACAGCAAGAGCGGCAACTTCTTGGAGGTCATGATTCCACCCCTCTTGCCAGTGATCCATGGCCTGGTGGCCACCGGTACGGTGGCCGTGCTCTTGACCGAGAGCCTCGATGAGGTCTTGGAGGGCGAAGCGGCCTCGGACCTGATGCGCTCGGTTGCCTTGCATCCCTCCGGAGGCATCCGGGATACGCTTTCCCTGATCGCCATGCCTGCCACAGGCAGTTCTATGAGCGCGCCCGAGTGGATTGAGGTACTTGAAACCAAGGATCACGACGAGTTTCCCGAGGCTTCGATTTCCGCTGACTCGGGCAAGTTGTACTTGGAGCGGGGCAACCAGCTCAACGCCCTTGATGCCCTCACGGGCCGACCTCTCGGGGTTTGGACAGTTCCCGGTCTGGATGAGCGAGTGGATTGGAACGTGGCAGATGGGGCGGGCCTGTTGGCCGAAGAGGGACGGCTTTCGGTTTTTGAGTTCTTGGCCTGAGGCCTTCTTTTTCAGAGGTTCACCACCCCAACCCATCAGACATGCTTGACGCCTTCGAGTCGAGCGCAACAATAGGAACACCATGGGAAACGAAGAAACGGAACCGAAACTCGACGCGGACGGTCTTTCGATTCACACCCACGAAGAAAATGTGCTTTTCATCGTTCCGCAAGAGAACTTCGGGGACCAGATTCTGCGCTATGCACGTTCAAGTCTTTACAACGAGGCCATCGGTTCTCGTGCGGTCACTTTGGGATCCGATGGTGCCGCGCTGGGCCGATTACAGGACGAGGTGGTCGTGGATGGCACTATCGAAGGCGAGGCCATGGATACCTACCAAGGCATTGTGATTTGCGGTTGCGATGGGGCCAATCCTCTGGTCCAGGACGAGCGTGTTGCGCGCCTGATCCGTGACGCCCACGCTGACGAAAAAATGGTCGCGAGCTGGGGCAATGCTCTTTGTGCTCTTGCCAATGCGGGGGTAGTCAAGGGCAGTCGGGTCACCGGCGCCAGGATCTGTCAGGAAGATGCGCGCAAAGCCGGTGGCAAGTTCACCTCGCGCCAGGTCGAGGTGGCGGGTCACTTGGTGACCGCTCAGGATGAGTCGTCTGGCATGCGTTTTGGTCAGGCTCTCGTGCAGGCCATGCGTGGCTGAGGCACCGCTTGACTGGACTCGTGGGGCTCTTCCAGCGGCTTTCCTGTGGGATTTTCTCTGCTATCCGCTGCAGGCTCCGGACCTTGGTCCATTCTGGGCGCGCCTCGCCCAACCGCTGACGACTTGGGCGCCCGGTTGCTGAAGTTCTCTGGCTTTCTGTTCTCAAGAGGTCCTTTTCGCCCGCTTTGGGCACCAAGCCTTGTCTGACGGAGGCTCTTGATTCCTGCGATCCCCCCCCGCCCCTCCATGCAGGGGGTAGGATTTGTTCTTCAATCTTCTTCCCATGTCCAGCGGCGTCGACCCCCTGTGGCGTCTGCCCTGGCCATTCCCACCACCAAGCTCCCTCTTCGAGCCGTGACAGATTCCCTGATTCTCGAGACCCTCGCCCGCGAAGCGAAGTCCTCGGTCGACTGTGTGCGCGCCGTCTTCGACATGCTCGATGCCGGCCTTTCCGTTCCCTTTGTCGGACGCTTTCGGCGTGATCAGACTCACGGTCTGACCGAAGCCCATATCCGTCGGCTGCGTCAGCGACGCGAGGAATTAGTGGAACTCGATCGTCGTCGAACGACGGTTCTCAAGGCCATGGAGAAGGACGGCGCTGACAAGGCTGCCCTTGATGCGGTGCGGAGCATGACCGATCGTTTCGAGCTTGAAGATCAGTACCTGCCCTATCGCCGACCTGAACCAGAGGTGCAGTTAGCGTTGGACCGTGGTCTTGGTGCGCTGGCGGATGAGTTGGTGAAGTCAATGCCCAGGCCGCCCAAGGCACAACAAGAGAAGGCTGAGAATACCGAGACCGAACAGGTCGAGAGTGAAGACCCTGTGTCCGAAGAGACTTCTCCCCCTGCGGACTCCGAACCTATGAAGGATGCTGAAGTCGGGGCAGAAAAGGAGGATGCCACCGGGGCCGAGCAGCCAGAGCCTGATGCCCCCTCAACTGAGGAGGCTCCGTCTGCAGAGTCGGAGAGCCCCGAAGAAGATGCCGCTCAAGAGTCCGGGGCTTCCTCCGGAGAGAAACTGCCCGTCCAGGAAAATCCTGCAGTCGAGGCCCCGGTTGTGAAGGACGCGACCCAGACCATCAACGCTCCCAAACCTGCGGTCAAGGTGGCTCAAGTCCCTCAATTATTGACTCCCGAACTGGCTCGACTCTGCGCTCAGCATGTCGTGCCGGACAAGGGCGTGCATTCCGAGGAAGAGGCTCTGGCCGGGGCCCGTCGAATCCTGGCGGATCGTCTGGCCCGCAACACATCCCTGCGCGCATATGTGCGTAACATGGTGCGCAAGCACGGCGATTTGCGTGTGCGCCCTCTCGTTGAGGAGAAACGGGCGGGACGCCACAAGCCATTGTTCAGGCTCAAGACATCTCTCCGTCAGTTGCAGGGGCATAAGTTGATTGCCCTGCGACAAGCCCAAAAAGAGCGTGTGCTCTCCACAGTGATCACCTTGGAGCCCAAACACGCGCTCAAACGCGTGCGCGCCGCACTGGGCAAGTTCACCCGTCCAGAGTATGAGTCCTTGTTGCGTGAAATCGCCGAGGAGTGCTTTGAGCGCCGTCTGCTGCCTACGGTAGAAGCTGATGTGCGCTTGGAACTCAAGGAGCGCGGAGACCGCGAAGCTCTACGTTTCCTGACCCAACACCTGCGTGCAGTGCTGATGGCTCCCGTGCATGGTCCCTTGCCGATGGTGGGCATTGATATTTCTGCCAGGGGCGACTGGACCGTCGCAGTTCTTGGACGCGATGGGGCCGTAGAGCGAGTGGGCCGCATTGACGTGCACGAGAAGGTCCCAGTTGATGCATCGGAACCACAGCCGGAAAGCCCTACGCCTTCAGCAGAGGCAAGTGCGCCCACGGTGGACACTACCGAAGCTCTACCAGAGGCTGATGCCCCCGAAGTGGTTTTGCCTGAGGCCCCTGCTCCTGAAGATGGGGCCGTTTCCACCAAGGAGATCAAAGTCAGCGAGGCAACCCCGGACCAGGCTGCTTCGGATGCGTCTCCAAGCGAAAAGCCAGCACCTGCTCCCAAGCCCAAGTTCAAGTCCGTCCCCAAGTCCGATGAGAACCTGGGTAGTGAACTTGCGGCGCTGGTGGGGGACAACAACCCCCGCGCCCTGATCATTGCCAGCCAGCGCACCCTGCGCCGTCACTTGCCAAGACTGCGCCTGGCCGCTCGTTCGGCAGGCATCTTGGTTCCAGCACTGGTGACTACCGATGCTGGGCTTTCGAGTTATTCCAACTCCGAGGGTGCGCGCAAGGAACTGCCCGAGCACAGTGTGCCTGAACGCACCGCCATCAGTCTGGCCCGTCGCGCACAGGACCCGCTGGCTGAGTTGCTCAAGGTCGACCCCTGGCAACTCTCCCTCGGTCCCGAGCAGAGCCTGGTCAGCAAAGCCAACCTACGCCGTGCACTGAGCGAGATGGTCGAATCCACCGCTGCACTGGTGGGTTGTCGATTGAACTCCGCTGCCGAGTCAGTGCTAAGGGCCCTGCCCGGTCTCGATGAGGAAGCCGTACAGCGAATTTTGACTCGCCGCGCCGAGCGACCCATCAAGTCCCGCGAGGAATTGCGCCTGGAAGAGGTGTTGACTGAAGCCCAATGGGCCAGTGTGGTCGCTTTCCTGCGGGTTCCCGAGTCCGAAGAGCCTCTTGACTGCACTTCTTTGCACCCAGAGCAATATCCCCTGGTGAGACGCTTGCTTGAGAGCGTTGGTACCAATGTGGCGGATTCCCTAGGGCGTCCTGGGGTCAGCAAGGGCCTCAAGCGCGCTGATTTCGGAGTGGATGAGGGCACCTGGCGCGACCTGATGCGCGAGTTGTCCTTCCCCGGTCGCGACGCGCGTATGCGCAATCGCTTGCCTGAATTGCTCGATCCTCAGACTGATCCGATTCGCCTGTCCCCTGGTCGAGTGGTGGAGGGGGTCATTACTTCGGTTGCTGGCTTCGGCGCCTTCGTTGATGTGGGCCTTGAGCGAGAGGCCATGCTGCATGTATCCCAATTGGGCCGTCGCTATGTGCGCGATGCTCGAGAGGACCTGAGTGTGGGCCAGACCGTGCGCGCCACCATCAAAGAGTCCAGCGAGAAGCGCCTGACTCTGAGCATTGCCGATGTGCCGCCCCCGGACCGTGGTTCGCGCGGTCGTGAAGGCGGCGGCGGTGGATCCGGACGCGGCAAGGGAGAGCGCTCCGACCGCGGACCCAGGGTCAAGTTGCGCCCGGGAGATGCTCGCGGGATGCCCTTGGGGGATCCCAGCGGCAGGCGCCGTCGACCTGCCGGAGGCCCCGGCTCCCGCGATCACCGTGAGCGTGAACCCCGTGGGGAGCGTGTCAATCTCAAAGAACTCAACGCCGAGGCCCAAACGGGTGGCAACAACGCCTTTGCCAAGTTCTTCAAGAGCCCCGGTGAGGTGGACGCTCAGCCGGCCACGGATGCCGGCCCGGAGCCCGTTGTTGAGGGCAGGGCCGAGGAAAAGGTCGAGAAGAAAGCCAAGAAAGAGGCCAAGAAGAAAGGCAAGAAGGCAGCTAAGAAGAAAGCCAAGAAGAAAGCCAAGAAGAAAGCCAAGCCGTCCGAATCTGACGAGCCTAAGCCTGAACCGGCCGCGAAGGAAACCACACCTGCGGAGATCAGTTCTGCGGCCGCTTCTGAGGAAACTTCGACCTCTTCGGACAAGAGCAACTCCGAGGACTCTTCCTCCACCGAAGGCTCCCCCAAAGACAAGTCCTGACTTCGGGTAGAGCTGCCGGCAGGCTCCTATTCGCTTTCGAACAGATCCCAGATCGGTGGCGGCTCGGGGTTCTCCCCGTGGTCCGGCCTCGGTTGCGGCGGGTCGGATCCGTTCCAGGAGACCTGCGGCCAGTTCTCTTGAGTCGGGTGTTCCAGACGATTTCGGTCATCCCCTGGCGCTCCATCCTGGAACTGGGGGCCTGTCTGCTCGAGTTGCGCCATTGTGGAGGGGTGGCCTTCTCCGTTGAGTTCAGGATCAGACGGCCTCAATGACGCGATGGTGTCCAGGTCGATCTCTTCGTCGCCGTGGGGAGAGTCATCACCCTCGGCTGCCCAGAGTTCGTCGTCAAAGTGCTCGAGCAAGCCCAGGTCCAGGATCTCGAATTCACTCAGGCCATCGGAGGAAGCAGATTCAATTGATTCCTCGGGTTCTGACTCGTTCGGGCAGTAGGCGTGTGGGGCCGGGGCGCAAGGCAAGGCCTCATCTGGTCCCGTAGTGTCTGCAGTCTGAGGTTCGCCATTCTGTATGGTCTCCTCTTGGCAAGTCTGTTGCCCAGGTTCACCTTCACCCTTGTCCGCGTTTCCCTGCTGAACCTCGTGAGGGTTGATGGAACCTTCTTGAAGTGCTCGCTCTTCTACCGCTGATGGGGGTACTGCAGCAAAGGCCTCGGTCAGGCGATCTTCCAGGCCCTCAAAAGACTCTTGCAGAAAATCTCGGCTGCGTTCCACCAGTTGACTGATTCCCTGCGTTCGGTTCTGGATATCGGCGCTCATTCCGGCGGTATTCTTGGCCATGCTCTGGTCCAGTTGTGCATGCACCCGGTCCAAGGACGCCGCCAGATTGAAGACTGCATCGGTCATGGTCTTGTCGTCCGTTGCTGGACGAGGTTTGTCGAGGACGACACTAAGTTGTTCCATCCGGGTGCGCAGATCGAGCTGTTCAGAGCGCAGGTCTTGCAAACTCTCTTCCGCCTGCACAAAGTCCGCCCCCAATTCAGAAACCGCGCGTTCGGTTTGGTCCCCATCGAGCAGGCACTGGACCTGACGCCGCAAGGCAAACAGCACTACTGTGCTGGCTCCCAAGATCATGGCCAGCTGTGCCAGGAGACGGGCGTCGACTCCTATGCTTGCCAGAGGCTTCACTATCCCACGCAGCCACAGTTCCAGGCCCAGGGGCTCGGCTCCTGCGAGCAAGGCGAATGTGACACTCAGGAGTCCCATCAACCAGGCGCTTGCTTTGCCTCTGGCCTGTCGTTGGTCAAAAGGAAGGGCGCGGATGTTTGGTTCGAGCGGGGCCTTGTGAGGGCCGCTTGTAGGCATTTGCATGGGATCACATGCGCAAACGAGCTAAAAAGTGGGGCTCATCCCCCTTGATTGCGCCTTTCTGCTTTCGGACCCCGCATGGTTGATGCTTGAGTCCTGGGCTCGGGTGTGTCTCCTTGGGTACAATAGTGTCTCGAAGAGATCATGCCCAGCGTCAAAGGGATCCCCGTAGCACCTGGCCTTGCCCTCGGCAAGGTTCATATCATCCGCGCCAGGCCCGGTACGGTACCTCTCTGGTCGATTCCCGAGGATGCGGTAGAGGACGAAGTCCTGCGTCTGGCCGCGGCCCTTGACGCGGCCAAGGAACAACTCAATCGACAACAGGAAATCGTGCGCCGGGGCGGAGGCGAGCAAGAGGCCGGTATCTTTGGTGTGCACTTGGCGATTCTCGATGATCCCAGTGCCGTCAGCCAGGTCGAAAAGCGCCTTCGCGAGGATCGGGTCAATGCCGAGTGGGCCGTGCAGTCCCTGATTGATACCTTGCACCAGCAGTTGTCGGGTCTTGAGGGGGATAGCGTGCGCCGCTACGCCGATGACCTGAGTGAGCCCTGGGTAATCGTGCGTGACCTGCTTGGGGCGCGGGACGCGGAGGAGGTCAGCGCAAGTCAAGAGAAAGTGGTCCTGGCGGCGGCGGATCTGACCCCACAGGTAGTGACCTTTCTGGAACGCGATCGCATTCTGGCGGTGCTGACTGAAACCGGCGGGCGTTTCTCGCACGGGGCTGTGCTGGCTCGCTCCTTTGGACTGCCTACTGTGGTAGCCCTGCCCAACTTGATGGCACGCCTGGAGCAGGACATGGAGGTCCTGGTCGACGGTGATGGGGGACTCGTGACCCTGCGTCCGGATCGGGACGCGGTGGATGATTTTCTTGAGCGCAAGCGCCAGAAAAAGGCACGGCAGGGAGCCTTGGCGGCAACTTCAGGCTTGCCATCGGTGACCCCCGACGGCCATCCCTTTGGGGTCTTTGTCAATCTCGAATCGGTGCGCGACATTGACACCTTCGACGTAGAGACATGTGATGGGGTTGGGCTATTGCGTACCGAGTTTCTCTACATGGAGCGCAGTCAGTTCCCGACGGAAGAGGACCAATACCGCCTCTATCGGCGCATGGTGGATGCCATGGGCGGGCGACCGGTGGTGCTGCGCATCCTGGACATCGGCGGGGACAAACAGTTGCCCTATTTGAAGATGCCTTCCGAGAACAACCCGGCTCTTGGTTGGCGTGGCATTCGCGTGATGATCGAGTGGCAGGATCTCTTGCGTGTACAACTGCGGGCGGCGCTGCGGGCTACCGCGCATGGGGAGGTCCGCATCCTGCTGCCCATGATCAGCTCAGTAGAGCAGATTCGCAGAGTCGCCGAGATCTTGGGGCAGGTGCGAGAGCAACTGGTGGCTCAGGGCTATGAGATCTCTCAGCGAGTGATGCTCGGCGTGATGATCGAGGTGCCTTCTGCGGTCTGGGTATTGCCAGAAATCCTGGAACGAGTGGATTTCATCTCTGTGGGTACCAACGATTTGGTGCAATATCTCCTGGCGGTTGACCGGGACAATTCACGGGTCAGCGAGTTGTATGATCCATTTCACCCGGCGGTGGTACGGGTGTTGAGCCGCATCGCCCGAGTTTGTTCCGAGGCGGGGGTTCCCTGCGCTGTTTGTGGTGAGTTGGCCAGCGATCAGGCGGCGGCCCTGTCGCTCTTGGGCATGGGCTTTACCTCGATCTCGGCGGCCCCCAATTTCCTGCCGGAGATCCGCTACGCAGTACGCACGACTCCTATCGCCCAGGCGCGTCAGCTGGCTCAGGATCTGGTCGAGGCCAAGACCTCCAAGGGTGTGCGTCAGCGCCTCGCCCAGGAGCGGCGCCGCCTGCATGGCGCGGTTCGGGGCGGTAGCGCTTCGGCCGAGGGCTCGCCCTAGTCCCATGCTCGCCTCCGTGCCGTAGGAGGCTCCAGGCCCCATCAATGGTCGCACCCGCCCCGTGGGGGTGTTTTCTGCGCTATCCTTCTCACTCTGATACACTTTTGATGGCCCTTCTGCTCACCCAATAGGGACCTCCACGGAGCGCTCTGCATGCCTAAGCCTAGATGGGGAAAACCTCCCGCCACCCCGCGCCGCGGTCGGTGGTCGACGGAAGAGATTGCTCGCTTGCGTGAGTTGTACGGTCATAGGACGCGCGCTTCTATTGGACGCGAGCTCGGTCGTACGCCTGAAGCGGTACGTCGTACTGCAGATGCCCTATATGCTAATCAGGAGCTGATTACCGGTCCCTGGACCGAGCAGGAACTTGCTCTGTTGCGCGAGTGTTTGGGGGCTTCCGATCTGATTGCCCTCAGTCGCATCCTGGCTCGGTCGGTCAGCGATCTGGAAGAGCAGATTGCCAAGCTCGCTCAGCAGCGGGTCTCGCGCCCCTTCAATTCCGTAGAGGTGTCGGAATTCAAGCGCAAGTACGGCAGCCGCACTGACGAGGACCTGGCCATCATCTTTGGGCGCCCCACCCTGGATATCAGCGATCTCGCCGCCAGGCTCTGCCTGGCCAAGGACAAGGCTTTTGTGCGTCGTCGAGAAGGAGAACCCTTGGCCAGCAAGATGCCCCGTTGGTCTCCTGAAGAACTCGCCTTGCTGAGTGAAATCTATGCGGTGACTCCCAATCTTGTGATTGCCCGGCGTCTCAACCGATCTGTCAAAAGCGTTGTCTCCAAGGCCCACGGTCTGAACCTGCGCAAGGACAAGGATCGCCTGCGCGAGATGGGACGCGAGAATGTGGCCCTGCGTCATCGGCAAGGTTCTGACTCCTAGGACTCGCTCATCTGTTGTGCAACTCACCAGATGCGTTCTGCGCGTAGGGCGCAGGCTCCCATCTGATCTTCCACTACGCCGGTGATCAGCACCAGTGCGTTGAGATCGAGCAGGTGCCCGTCCTGTTGATAAACATCCGGGAAGATCAGCACCTCGCCCAGGCCGCTTTTGTCTTCTAGGGTCAAAAAGCGCATCACCTCGCCCTTGGAAGTGCGTGTGCGGCGCGTAGCCGCGGGCCAACCGCGCAGGGTGACGCGGGCCCCGACCTTGGTGCGCAACTGGACGCAGGTGCAGGGGTTGACCGGGCGAATTTTGTTTTGGTCGCTGTGAAAGGTGCCTTTGGCTTGGGCTGGGCGTCCGTGGTTCTCCGGGTTTTTTGCGTTCAAACGATCTTCTCCGGGGCAGGTAAACAACTGGCAGGGATGGGCATCAATGGTCAGTCCCAGCAGGCGAAACTCATCTTTGCCGCGCTCTCGGAAGCCTGGTCCGGGCAGGCCCGGCAGGACCACTGCATCCGGGGGAGGTGCGGGAAAAAGAGTGGCACCCTGTCCCGGAGCCAGACCCTCGGCCACCACTCCCAGGCCGCGCCCATCCCAACCGCTCATGGGGGCCTGACTGGCCAGGGCCGAGGGGTCGTTCGGGTTCTGTTGGCAAGCGGCCAGGATCCGGGGATCGAGATTCGCTTGCCTGGGAACTCGGGTGGGTTTGGTCAACAACAGATGCAGCCGCCAGAGCAACTCGGGCCGCGTACGATCAAAAGCATCGAAGGCGCCCACTTGAATCAAGGTCTCGGCCTCATCCTTGCGCACTTCGCTGCGCTCTAAAAAATCTGGCAGGGAGAGGAACGGGCCGCTGTCTTCCCTGGCCTCAAGGATTGAATCGAGGGCTTTGTTGCTCAGGCCTCGGGCACGTTCCAGTCCCACTCGTAGGGCCGCGTTGGTTGAACTGCAGCCTTTGACCAATTCCAACCGAAAGCCGCGTTCGCTGCGGTTCACATCGGGCCCCAGGATGCGCACTCCCATTCGGCGCGCCTCTTCCACGTATACGCGTGAAGGGTAGTAGCCGGTCTCGCTTAACAGAAAAGCTGTCAGAAAAGCCGCTGGATGATGAGCTTTGAGCCAGGCAGCTCGATAAGCGATGCGCCCATAGGTTACCGCGTGAGCCTTGCAGAAAGCAAAGGCGGCAAAGCCCTCGATGCGCTTCCACAGGTCTAGCGCATCGCCATGCCCGACTTCGTTTTGTAGGGCACCTTCCAAGAATCGTTGCTGCAAGGGATGCAATTCTTCGAGACGTCGCTTTTGCAGGGCCCGGCGTAATTGGTCCGCTTCCGCCAGGGACATGCCTGCCACTCGCGCGGCCACTTGCATTACATCTTCTTGGTAAAGCATCACCCCGTGGGTTTCGAGCAAGAGATCTTTGACGCTAGGGTGTGGCGGAACGGGTTCCTCCAACCCTCGAAAACGGCGCACATAGGCGTCCTTCATGCCGCATTGGGAGGGTCCCGGTCGAATCAGGGCGATGGCCTGGATCACATCGTCCATGGTGTGGGCACCGGTTTGTTGCAGCAGGTGGCGCATACCCGGGGACTCGATCTGGAAGCAGCCAATGGTTTCTCCTCGTACCAAGAGGCGTTCGGTGTCCGGGTCATCTTCGGAGATTGTCTCCAGATCGATCGTGATGCCCTGCTGTTGCAAGAATCCAAGGCAATCGTCCAGAGTCGTCAAGGCGCGGTTGCCCAGTAGATCCATTTTGACCAGACCCAAGGCTTCGACCCCATCCTTGTCCAATTGGGTCACGAGCGGCCCCTTGCTGGAGGGCTGGCAAGGAACCGTGGCGTTGATGGATCCAGGTGCTACTACCACTCCGCCTGGGTGCAGGCCGAAGTGCCGCGGGGTGTCGAGCAATCCCGCGGCAGCAATAAGAGTCTTTTGAAAGCGTACATCATCAAAGGGAAAGTCTCGTGCCTCGGGCATGCGCGTAAAAGAGCGGGCAATGGAGTTGCTTGCTAGGGGATTGTTACGCAACGCCTCGGGAGTATCCGCGCCCTCTGTTTCGTCTGTACTGTTGCCCAAAAAATGTGGTAGTCGTGCGCTCCAAGGATTGATCTCCGCCGGGGGAATCCCATGGGCCAGAGCTGCTTCACGAAAAGCACTGCGCAACCCAAAACAGTTGAGGGTCGAGATCATCCCCGTGCGCTTGGTGCCAAAAAGCTCGAACACATGCTCCAGTACTTCGTCCCTACGTCGCCAACAAAAATCCAGATCGATGTCTGGTCGATCGCTCCGCATGGGATTCAAAAATCGCTCAAAGGGCAGGGAATAGCGCAGGGGATCCGCATCGGTCAGGCCCAGGCAATAGGCCACCAAGCTGTCCGCCGCCGACCCGCGCCCCACGCAGGGAATGTTTTTTTCTCGGGCAAACCCCGCAATCAAATCCACCAGCAAAAAGTAGGGTGCAAATCCGAGTTGCCCTATGGTGGAGAGTTCCTGTTCCAGTCGCTGCAAAACCTCAGGACGCAGAGGTCGATATCGGCGCTGGGCCCCGGCCAGGGTCAGGGCGGAAAGGTGCGAATAGGGGGTTTCTTCGCCCTCCAACTCGACTTCTGGAAACAGAACTCCGCCCAGAGCAGGTACAAACCGGCATTGGCTGGCAATCAGCAAACTGCGCTGCACCACCACCGGTTGCTGGGTCCAGTCTTCGTCCAATCCGGGAAACGCCCGCCGGATCGCATTCTGCGCTACTTGATCCAGTGGCCAGGCCCCAGGCACATCGGGAATGTCCCGTGCCAACTCGCCCAGCTCCTCACTTGTACAAAGGTGCGCTGGCTGCGCCGCTAGCCAGGCCGGGTCCAGGTTGCTTACCAGTGCGTTGTGTTTGATCGCCACCCGTAGTTGATGATCGCTTTTCTCCTCAGCCAAAAGATGCCAGGCATCCGGCACCATCACCAAAGCCGTGCCCGTGGCCCGAGCTGCATCGAGCATGGTCAGGGCCGAGACCGGCTGCGCCGGGGGCGGGGTCTTGGGTTCGTCCAGGGTTTCACTTGCAGTCCGTTCATCTCCTTGCTTCCTGGCCTTGATCGGATTTTTGTGTGTGTTGCGCGATTTCTGCCTCTGGGCACGGGGATCCCGTAGGCCCCGCACACCCCCCGCAGCTGGCGAGAGCAAAGCCAAGAGCCGCCGCGTTTCCACTCGCCCAGAAAGCTTGAGCAACAGCCGCGGATGATCTGCCAGCAGCAGCAGCCCTTCTTGATGTTCCACCAGCGCCGTTGCCAGGTCAAAGTTTTCTGGCGTAGCAGCCTGGGGCTCGTCCGAATCTCCCGGGTCATACCCGAGGCGTCTGAGGCTGATCAAACGGCATAGATTTCGATACCCCTCTTCCGTTTCCACCAACGCAACCACTCGGCCTGGCCGTCCCGCACTGTCGCTCAACTCTGCACCAACAATCGGCTGGACGGCTGCCACTTCTTGCTCCTGAGCCGCCTCCAGGAACTCCACCATCCCCGCCAGGGAATCCACATCGGTCAAGGCCAGCGCCGGCAGCCCCAAGGCCCTGGCCTTCGCCAGCCAGGCCTTGGGACTGCCGACCCCGGTGAGCAGGGAATGATGGCCGTGGCAGCGAAGGGGAGAATGCATGGGGCGGGCACCCTAACAAAACACGAACCAAATTGGGCTGCCGGTCTTCCGGTACGGAGGTGTTTTGTCCTAATCAAGGGTCGGGGTGTGCTGACGCCAAGGTTCTGTGACGGTTCAAAAGTGCCTTGATCCAAGCTGTGCGAGCGACCAGCCCAGACTAGACTCGTGCTTCTCTTCGCCACCTTCTGTGGGGTCCTCATTTTGCGCACACCGCACGTCTGTTTGATCACCGTTGCCCTGCTCGTCCCAGTGGCCGTCGGCCAGGATGACGCGTCAAGACCCAATGTCGTGCTGATCCTTGCCGATGACCTGGGCTATGGGGATGTCGGTTGCTACAACCCTGAAACCAAGGTTCCGACGCCCAACATCGATCGCCTGGCGGGAGAGGGGATGCTGTTCAGTGATGCGCACAGCCCTTCGACGGTCTGCACGCCTACGCGCTACAGCATCCTGACCGGACGCATGGCTTTTCGGACGGGGATGCGCGGCGTGTTCACGGGTGCCGGAGGCCCCTGCATGATCGAGGAGGCGCGTCCGACGATTGGCACCATGTTGCAAGGCAAGGGCTACACGACCGCCCTTTTTGGCAAGTGGCACGTGGGCATGACCTTCTTCGACAAGGAGGGCAAGGCTATCCTCAAGAACGGGCTTGAGGCGGTTCAGCGCATCGACTACTCGCGCCCGATCCCCGATTCGCCGATTCACCGCGGCTTCGACCAGTTCTTCGGCACCGTCTGCTGTCCTACGACTGACTGGCTCTACGCCTTTGTCGATGGAGATCGTATTCCTGTTCCGCCCACAGGGATCATTGATCGTGAACCCTTGCCCAATCACCCCTATTCCCGGGACAACCGCCCTGGCATGATCGCTCCGGGTTACGACCTGGAGGAGGTCGACCTTGTGTTTCTTGAGAAGAGTCTCGCGTTCCTTGAGAGTCACAGCAGCAAGTCACCTGACAAGCCTTTCTTTCTCTTTCATTCGACTCAGGCTGTGCATTTGCCCTCGTTTGCCGCTAATGCCTTCAAGGGCAAAACCCAGGCCGGCCCGCACGGGGACTTTATCTTTGAGCTGGATCATGTCGTCGGCGAACTGATGAGAGCGTTGCACAAGTACGGGCTGGCAGACAATACGCTCGTGATCTTCTCCAGCGACAATGGTCCTGAGGTACCGACCGTCATCTCCATGCGCAACGACCACGGGCACGATGGGGCGCGCCCCTGGCGCGGCGTCAAGCGAGACAACTGGGAAGGCGGACACCGTGTGCCATTCATCGCACGCTGGCCAGGAAAGATCCTCCCGGGGACACGCTCGGAGCAGACTATCTGCCTGACAGATCTGATGGCGACCTTGGCTTCCCTCGCTGGGGCCGAGCTTTCGCAAGACTCCGCCGAGGACAGCTACGACTTTCTTCCCGTTCTCCTGCAGACCGATGGAGCTCCTGCTCCGCGTAAGTACACCTTGCACCAGACCATCAGCCTGGCGTTAGCTATTCGTCGCGGACCCTGGAAGTACCTAGATCACAAGGGCTCAGGAGGAAACGACTATTCCCGGGGGGGGCGCTGGGGAATGAAACCCTATGCATTGACCGAAAAGGCCCCCGGTGCTTCCGGTCAGCTCTACCGCCTGGACAATGATCCGGGCGAGACGACAAACCTGTACTTCGAGCATCCCGCAATCGTGAAGGAACTCAAAGCCAAGCTCGAAGAGTTCAAGGCCAGTGGTCGCAGCGCACCGATGCGCCAGACATCGGGAGCTTCGACTCCGGCGAGCGGGAAATGATGGCCGAGGCAATGCAGGGGGACATCCATGGGGAGGGGCTGCCCAAAGGGGCCAGTACCCCTATTGTCCCGCCAAGGGGTCTCCTTGGGACTCCATGACTCTCTGCAATTGTTCACGTATCTCGGCCAGATTCGCAGCGAAAGCGGGCTCCTTTGCGAGGTTGGTCTGTTCCCAGGGGTCCCGGGCCAGGTTGAACAATTCTTCGGGCGGTCGGTGTTGCAGGTCGTGAACTCGCTGGGCGAGGGCCTTATCAGTTTGAGCGTGGACCGTGATCGCGTCCCAGGAAATAGAGTCCAGCATGACGGTGTTTCGGAATACGGCGTCTGGGCGGTAGTTGCGGATGTATTTCCAGTCTCCTACTCGAAGAGACCTGCAAGGCACATCGGGTTTATGTCGGTGGCTCGTTTGCGTTGCGAACATTTCCCTGTGGTGTTCAGCGGTGCGTCCGAGCAGCACTTCAACCAGTGAAAGGCCGTCTAACTGATCACTTCCTGTGGGTGGCATGGTCTCGCCCGCCAATTCCAGGAAGGTGGGCAGGAGGTCCGCTAGACTTGTCAGGGCAGGGGTCGTGCTGCCTGCGGGGATCTTTCCTGGCCAGCGGGCGATGAGCGGGACCCGAATGCCCGCTTCGTAGAGAGTGGTCTTGGCGAAGGGAAAGTCGGCGCCGTGATCCGTGGTGTGCATCACCAGGAGTTCTTCCGTCGGCACCGTTGAGTCCAATACATCGAGCATCAGCCCCACGGTCACATCCATCCGTCGTAGAGCATCGTGAAAGCGCGCGAGTTCTTGCCGCACGCCGGGCAGGTCAGGCAGGAAGCCCGGCACTTGTGCCTGAGCAGGGTCGTGGGGCTCTTCAGGTCCATCAAATCTTCCCGTGGGAGCGCCGTCGAGGGGGAAATTGCGGTGGGCATCGCGCAGATTCACTATCAGACAGAACGGGCGTGGGTCTTCTACGGACAGGAATGCTTCAAGTTGCTCGACATACCAGTCCACCGAGCGCGCGCTCGATTGCTTGGGGAGGTTGCGCGCAAAGAAGTCGAAGTGGAAGCGAGCCAGGGGTTTGCCCCCCAGCTTGCCGATCAAACCTGTTCGATAGCCTGCAGGGCCCAGGAGGTCTCCCCAGATGGGTATCCCCCTGCCTATGGGTTCAAAACCATTGCAGCCGTTGTGTGCTGGGTAGAGCCCCGTGTACAGGGCAGCCCGCGAGGGAGTGCAGATTGCGCTGACTGCGTAGGCCGCCTCGAAGCGCATGCCCTCGCTGGCCAGGCGATCAAGACGCGGGGTGGTTACGCTCTTGTCCCCGTAGGTCCCCAGGAAAAGGCCTTGGTCGTCGCCTACAAAGAGCACGATGTTCGGCGTGGCTTGATCTGCAGGGGATTCACGGTTGCAGGCCGCGCAGACCAGCAGCAGGCCCAGGTTGAGGAGGTTTCTTGCGCTCACTGAGGCACCCTATCAAAAGCAGGCAAGGGAGTTCGTGGGATTCCAGATCACTGCAGCTTGCGAAGAGTGCTGCGCTCGCATGAATGCGGCTCGGCTCAAGCGCGAGCCTGATCTTTCTCTGCCGCTTACTCTCCCTGCGGTGCTCTCAGTCCATACCGATCAAGAGAGTGGTCCACGATCAGGATCACGCGCACGTCGCCTGCCCCCAGCAAGTGCTTCAGTCGAGACACAAGCATTGCAGAAGGCCGTGTCAATTCATTGCTGGTTCAATGGCACTCCGCAATAACAGCTGGCAGGTGGTTCGATGTCAGCGCGTGCCCAGGCGTCGTTCAGCCTTGGCTCGAGAGCTTTGGCCTGATCCAGTTTGCCTAGCTTGGTGAGGGCCTGGTGCAGGCCCAGAAGGCTCCAGGCGTTCTCCTTGTGCTTGGATAGATCTTCTTCATAACTCGCCTCCGCCCCCAGGGCATCACCGCTTGCAAGCTGGATTGCTCCGAGTGCGTGGCGGATCGGAATCATCCAGGGGGGTGGCTCCGTATAGACGAGTTGTTGCTCGATCGAACAGGTATCGTGCAAGATCGCGATCGCCTTGGCAGCATCTCCTTCGCGCCAGCAGATTTCAGCCTCTGCGACCATGCGTGCCAGGCCCAAGACCGTGTGGCTGGGGTTGAACGCGATCGTCCAATCTTCAGGGGTCTCGGCTATTGCGGTATCGAGCTGAATAAGTTCCCGGCGTGCTGCATCTGTGCGTCCGAGGTTTGCCAGGGCAACCGTACGTGCGTAGTGTCGAATGCTGCGGCTTGCCTTCCTGAACTCTGCATACTCGGGAAAGGCCAGGATCTCTTCCCACATTCCGAAGCGGACGAAGACATGAAGCCGGATCGCGTTCAGTCCGTCTATGAAGGGAGCAAATTTCTCGATGACCGCGTCGGGGCTCAATTCCTCCAGTTGGTCTGCATAGCTCAGCGCCAACTCCCTGCGACCCTCCATCATTGCGCCAAACGCTGTGAACATGATGTTGTGGGCGAAGTAATGCAGATAGAAGGTCGGCTTCTTGTACTGGGCAAAATAGGCGCGGTCCAATTCCACGGCGCGTTCGTTGACCCGGATCGCGTCCTCGTAGCGGCCCACATTGACATAGATGTGCGAGGGCATGTGTACGAGGTGTCCGGACCCTGGCATGAGTTCGCCGAGTCGATCAGCTGAGGGGATTCCCCGCGCAGGATTCCCTGAGGACTCAACCATGTGGATGTACAGGTGGTTGGCGAGGGGATGGTTCTGGTTGAGTTTCATGCAGTGTTCCAACAACGCAACGATCTCTTCCGCCCGCTCGAGTGGCTCGAAGTCAAGTGTCCAGTATGCCCACGGCTGCAACAACATCAGCGACTCGGCATAGAGTGCCCCGACATCCGGATTCGAAGGCGCGGTCTTCCAGACCTCTCCCATCGCTGTGCTGTAGGCCAGGTCCAGATGGGAGCGCTTCGTTGGTCCCGGAACCGGAACCACGGCTCGAGTCGCGGCAGCAGCGATCAGGCTCTGCTCCAGAGGCGTTGAGAGATGGGCGATCCGCTCCGCTTCCCGGGAAGCAACCAGGGCCCAGACAGCCTCGTGCTCTGGAACTCCCTGGTTGTTGATGTCCACCGCGAAGGTATGGGAGATGCCCCACCACGCCATGGGGCATGCGGGAGAGGCCAGTGCAGCTCGCGCAAAGCAGGCAGCCGCTTGATCCTGATTGAATCCATGAATGTAACGGACACCCTGATCAAACCATGCTTGTGCCTCGGGAGATGCACCGCTCACCGGCCATGCGTAGGCTCCGATTGGTGGAACATCGATGGCCCCCTCCGCCAGGAGCGCCGCAACTTCCAATGCATGCGGGAAGGCATCTTCGTACCCTCCGGTTCCGGCGCATGAGGCGATCAGGCACAGTGAGATTGCGGCGGGGAGAGCAGGTCGGGTCATGGGAGGGTTGAGTCAAGAAGAGGGTCAGGCCATGTGGCAAGGAAGGGCAGAAACGGCCATCGAGGTCGGGCAGTCGAAAGATGGAGAGCAGTTCTCCAACGGGCGAATCTAGCTGTGTGCTGCACCCCTGGGTATTGAATTCCGGTAATGCTCCCCGTCAGAGGGCCATCTGGGAGGGTGGCTCCGGCTGGTTCATCCTCTGCCGGATTACCAGCCCTGTGCACGCTTGCGGGGGCAGTATCTTGGACCCATGACTTCAAGCCAAATCCCCGCTCCCGGTGCCATTGAATGGTGCGACCTGACCGTGCCCGAGGCCTCTGAACTACGCCCTTTCTATGAGGCCGTTGTTGGCTGGGAGGTCACCGAGCATCCCATGGGAGAGTACAGCGACTACTGTCTGGCGCGTCCTGGCGAAGAGAATCCGGTGGCAGGTCTCTGCCACGCCCGGGGCCCGAACCAGAAGCTGCCCGCCCAGTGGCTGATTTATGTGCGAGTGACGGATGTCGAGTCCAGCGCGGCCCGCTGCTGTGAGCTCGGAGGAGAGGTCTTGGACGGGCCGCGGCCCATGGGAGGGGATCTCTTCTGCGCCATCCGTGACCCACAGGGGGCGGTCCTGGGCCTTGTTTCCAGCCTGAAGAAGTGATGTGCCTTCGGACTCTCGTAAGGAGCCTAGTGTAGGCTGGACACCATGATGCTCCCCCTGGTCCTGTTCCCCATCCTGGTTTGTCAAGAGCCCGCGCCACCTTCTGCCCCGCAAGCCCCGTCCATCCCGCGTCACGGCGTCGTGACCCACACCGATGAGGCCAGTGGAGGCCTGACCCTGTTCGCCCCTCTGCATTCGGGAACCACTTGGTTGATCAATAGTGAGGGGCGCGCAGTGCATTCCTGGGAGCGAAGCGATTCCCCGGGCAATTCTGTCTACTTGCTGGACAACGGCCACCTTCTGCGTTGCGAGAAATTTGAATCGGACTCGGCTCTTCATGGGGGAGGAGAAGGGGGCCGCATTGTTGAACTCGATTGGGATGGCAACTTGCTTTGGGAGTACGAGTTGTGCACCGACAAGCAGCGTCTGCACCATGACATCGAGCCTCTTCCCAATGGCAACATTCTGGCGATCATCTGGAGCGCTCGATCCCGTCGGGACGTGGCTTTGGCGGGGCGCGATCCTGAGGCCGTTGGAGAGGAGGGGCTATGGGTCGACAGCATCCTGGAACTCAAACCCACGCGACCCGAAGGTGCCGAGATTGTCTGGCAGTGGCACGCCTTCGACCATTTGATCCAGGATTTTGACGCAGAGCGCGCCAATCACGGAGAGGTCGCATCTCATCCCCGTCGCATCAACATCAATATCGGCACCCCTGCTGCAACTAAGCCAGAAACCGAAGATGAGAAGAAGGAGCGGCTTGAGCTGGAGAAGCATCTCAGGGCCATGGGTTATGCCGGAGGGGATGGGGACGATGACCCCGACGGGGGCCGCGCTCGGCGGCGCGCCGACTGGATGCATACCAACGCGATCTCCTACGAGCCGGAGCTCGACTTGATCGCGATCTCGATCCGTTCCTTCAGCGAAGTCTGGGTCATCGACCATTCCACCAGCACCGAAGAAGCGGCCGGTTCCGTTGGCGGCCGTCAAGGCGTCGGTGGCGACCTTGTCTGGCGAGTGGGTAATCCAGTTCACTTCCATCAGGGTCGAGCCAGCGACCGCACCCTGTTCGGTCAACACGATGTGCGTTGGACCGAGGTCGGAGGGCAAACAGCTCTGTCGATCTTCAACAATGGTGAAGGCCGTCCAGAGGCCAAGTACTCCAGCGTGGAAGTCCTCATTCTGCCGCTTGATGAAGAGGGCGTATTCCAGGGTCTCATCGACCAGCACTTTGTCCCGGCCATTCAGCAAACTTCTTGGGCCATGTCCAACAAGGAGGACCTTTACTCGGGTCATATCTCAGGCGCCCAAGTGCTTCCCAGCGGAGGCCTTTTGGTTTGCGACGGAGAGGGTGGCCGTTTGATCGAGACCGA
Source organism: Planctomycetota bacterium (assembly GCA_002686945.1). Lineage (GTDB taxonomy): Bacteria > Planctomycetota > UBA1135 > UBA1135. Next base: position 37,574 of record NYYZ01000032.1, on the reverse strand, counting down.
TTCGAAAGGCGCTCTGGTCTGGGAATTCATCAGCCCCCTGGGGCGCAAGCCCGGTGAAGGTGCAGGGGATGGTCGCGGCCGCGGCGGTCGGCGCGGACCGCGGTCCGGACCTCCCCGCCGTGGCCAACGCCCTGGTGGACCCCCTCGCGGACCACGTGGCCAAGAACCTCCCCCCGGTGATGGCGGCCCTCGTCAGCGCGGTGGCCGTGGTGGCCCCAGAAACGGCAACGCCATTTTCCGTGCGACCCGCTACCCCCTGGACCATCCCGCTTTTGCGGGGCGTGAACTCACGCCTCGCGACCTGCCCATGGAAGCGATTCCCCAGGACCCGGGCCGGGGTGAACGTCCGGGGCCGCCTCCTGGCGAAAAGGTCGATGGTGCAGGCTAGCTCGGCTTGATCGCAAGGTACTGATTCGGCCAGGGCAGGTCCTCATGCCCGTAGTGAATCGCCGCCTGCATCGTGAGATGGGGATCGGCAAGATGCGGACGGGCGAATGCGACCAGGTCGGCTCGTTCCGCAGCCAGAATCGTGTTGGCGTGGTCGTGCCCCAGGACCGCACCCACCGCGATGGTGGCAAGGCCGGTTTCGTTGCGCACGCGCTCGGCAAAGGGAGTCTGGTACATGCGGCCGTAGTTGGGCCTGGATTCGAGCACATTGCCTGCGCTGGAGAGATCGAGGGCATCGCAACCCCTTTGCTTGAGGGCGTGAGCAAATTGAATGGTCTCTTCGATGGTCTGACCGTTTTCCCCTATCCAGTCCGTGGCGGAAACACGCACGAGCAGGGGCTTGGAGGTGGGCCAGACCGCACGCACCGCTTCAAAGATCTCCAGGGGAAGCCGCATGCGGTTTGCTTGATTGCCTCCGTACTCGTCATCCCGTTGGTTGACCGCCTTGGAAAGAAAGCTCGAGAGCAAGTAGCCGTGGGCCATGTGCAATTCGAGCAGATCGAAGCCAGCGCTGAGGGCGCGGCCTGCGGCAGCGATGTACTGATCGCGCAACAGGTCCATATCCTCGCGCTGCATGGCCTTGGGGGCAGGCCCTTCCGAGCGGAAGGGGATCTCGGTGGGCCCGATCGTGGGCCAGGCTTGGTCGCTGGTGAGGGGCCGATCCCCTTCCCAGGGAAGGCTGCAGGAAGCCTTGCGCCCAGCGTGCCCTATTTGCAGACCAATGGCCGTCGATGAGTGCTCGTGGGCAAAGTCCACGATGCGTTTCCAGGCCTTGGTTTGTTCATCGTTCCAGATTCCCGTGCAGCCATGGGTGATGCGTCCGTCGCGAGCGACCGCAGTAGCCTCGCACATCACCAGGGCTGCGCCGCCAACACTGCGGGCGCCCAAGTGCACCAGATGCCAGTCGGTGGGCGTACCGTTCACGGCGGAGTACTGGCACATGGGGGAGACCATCACCCGGTTGTTGAGGCTCAGCGGTCCCAGGTCAAAGGGCGCGAACATGGGCTCCGGGGCTCGCTCGCCTTCTTCCAAGGGCAGATCGCGGCTGGTCCAAAAGTCCGTGCGCACCCGTTCGATCAAGTCTGGATCACGCAGAGCCAGGTTCTCCCAGGTGATGCGCTTCGAGCGCGACATCAAGCTGAAGAGGAATGGCAGGGGTTCCAGTTGGACATGGCGGTCCACATTTTCGAACCACTCAAGGCTGGTCTGGGCGGCCTTTTGCAGCTTCAGGGTGTCTACCCGGTGTTCGTCTTCATAGGCGGCGAGGGCTGCCGGGATATCGGTGGCATCGTTGGCTTCCAGGGCCTTGACCAAGGAGATCGCGTCTTCCATGGCGAGCTTCGTGCCTGAGCCGATGGAGAAGTGTGCCGTGTGCGCAGCGTCGCCGATCAGAACGATGTTGCCGGTGTGCCAACGCTCGCAGCGCACGGTGGGGAACGTGCGCCACATGGAGCCATTCGTCAAGAGCTTGTGGCCGTCGAGGAAGTCGGTAAAGAGTTCCTGCATGCGCGTGGCGGTTTCCTCTTCAGTGCAGTCTTCCAGGCCGGCCTTGCGCCATGTGTCTTCGTGGCACTCCACGATCCAGGTCGAGAGGTTCTTTTCGCCTTTCTCGAAGGGATAGGCGTGGACGCTGAAGACTCCATGTTGCGTAGGCAGAAAGATGAAGGTGAAAGCATCCAATGGCCGGGTGGTTCCGAGCCAGGTGAACTTGCAATTCCGCCAGTCCAGGCTCGGCTGAAGAACATCGGCGTGCAATTCTCGGATCGTGCTGTTGATGCCGTCGGCAGCGATGATCAGGTCGGCCTCGGGCAATTGCGTTGGATCTACTTCGGTTTCGAAGCAGAGTTCGACCCCCAGCTCTTCGCAGCGGGCGTGCAGAATCTGCAGGAGGCGCTTGCGGCTCAAGCCGCAGAAGCCATGACCTGTTGAACGCACCCAGGTGTTCTTGTGCCAGGTGTCGATGTCGGTCCAAGTGGCGAAGGCGTCGGTGATTGCGGCATAGGATTCTGGGTCCGCTTCTTCGAAGGCCCCGAGGGTCTCGTCTGAAAAAACCACGCCCCAGCCAAAGGTGTCGTCGGCCCGATTACGCTCACTGATCCGGATGTTGGCCTGGGGGAACTTTTTCTTGGCCAGGATCGCGGCGTAGAGGCCTCCGGGGCCACCGCCGATGCACTCGATTCTCATGGCAGGAGCATATCGGCAGGCCCGAGGCGGTTGGGTCAATCCTCGGGCTGGGGAGGAGCTTTCAGGGGTGTTCTCCCCGTGGCGGGCTGTTGAAGAGGGTCCCACAGCCCGCTGCTGGCCTTTTACAGATCTGGTGCGAGCTCGATGCTGTCCAGACGGGGTCGAATGGGTTACTCCATGGGCGGGCCGACACCCCTTTCGACTCTCTTTGTCAGTCTGTTCCAACTCGAAAACACACCAGACCCATGAAAAATGTACTTCTGCTGGCCATGCTCGCCGGCTCTTTCGGATTTGTTGCGTGCGGCACTTCCGATGATTCCACCCCTCCCGTCGAGAACCCCAAAGCCAAGGGGGTCTCCTTCGAAATCTCAGGCATGACCTGAGGCGCCAATTGTCCCCCGGCAGTGCGGTCTGCACTTGCCACAGGATTGAACGTGAACGAGGATTCGATCAGCATCGATTACGGTGCCAAGATCGTCACCGTGGATTGCGACCCTCCCGTGACCATGGATGCCATTGCCAAGGCTCTTGAGTCCAGCGAGAAATACGGCGTCGTGAACTAACGAGCTTCTCGTCTCTTTGCGAGTACACAGGGGCCCTTCAAGTTCTTGAGGGGCCCTGGTTTTTTAGTGTGCCCGTTTTCGTCATTGATTGAGAGATGGTGTGCGCAACACGAAACCATTTTGGTTCAGAGGGTGGCTGGTCAAGAGCGGCAGGCTGTCGCCGCGTAGTACGCGCCCGAACCCGTGGCGTTCGCGTAGCTCGTCGAGGGTGCGGTCCAGCACAGCCTGGCGGTCTCCGCGGCTTGCGCGGGAGTTTGTCTCGGATTCAGGGTGTTCTTCAGAATTGCTGAAGAGCTCTCCCTGATGGCCCGCACTCTTTTTCAAGAGCAACAGGCTGATTCCGATGCGTTTGACCAGCGCCCGGCGCTGGGGAAGGCTGTGTAGCAGGATGCGGGCCTGGTCCAAGAGGGTGGCGGTGTCCTGGGTCGTGGGTCGCAGGCGTTTGCGGGCGGATAACCCCTTGGATTCTGGGTTTTGACGCTGTTGGGCGGGAGTACGCGTGTCCACATAGACCAGTCGGACCTCCAGGGAACCTGCGCAGAGACCATGGCTGCGCAATCGTCCTGCAGCTCGATCTATCAGCCAGGCCAGCATGGCTTCGATCTGTTCCCGGCGTCCTTCTTCCGGTTCAAAGGTACTGTCCCGACGAATTGAGCGCGGGGCTCGGCTGTGAAGATTGCCGTCCGCATCGATGCTGCATTCAGATTCCACCGGATCGGGATCGAGGCCCCGGGCCCGGTCGTGGAGTGTCAGACCCAGGACGCCAAAGGTGGTGAAGAGCACCTCGCGGGAAACCAGGGCCAACTGACCAATCGTCTGGATGTGAAAAGACTCCAGGCGGCGGCGGATTACATGGCCGACTCCGGGCAGGTGTTTGATCGGCAGGTGGGCGAGGAAAGCGCACTCGTGGTGGGGTAGGACTTCGGCTACGCCTCCCGGCTTGCCCAACTTGCCCGCCATACGTGCCATGAGTTTGCTTGTGCCGATGCCAATGGTGACCGGCATGGCGGTTTGGGTGAGGATGGATTGCTTGAGCTCGACCGCTACTTCAAAGGCGGGACCCAGAAGGCGCCCGCTGCCGGTCAGGTCGATGAAGAAATCGTCGATGGAAGCGATCTGCACCCGGGGCGAGATCTGCAGCAGAATGCGTGCGATGTGGCTGCGCTTGGCGTTGGCGGCCTGGGAGTCTCCGGGCAGAAAAATTGCCCGGGGGCAGAGGCGTGCAGCTTCCTTTGAGCGCATGCCTGCGTGCACTCCCTCAGCGCGCGCTTCGTAGGAGCAGGACATGACCAGATTGCGGGAGGTGGGAGCTCCGCCCACGATCACCGGCTTGCCGCGCAACTTTGGTTGCCGGGCTTGTTCCACCGAAGCCAAGAAGGCATCCACATCCAGATGCAGGATGCGACGGGTATGGGTTGCGAGGCGCAGGTCGCGGTGGGGGCCTGGGGCAGGTGTGGGCACAGGCATTACCCTAACAGATACCGAACATATGTGCCAGCCCTCTGCCCTCGGGATGAGGCCTTCCTTTACACTCGATGGCATCCTCCAGCTTGATTTTCAGGGTGGGGGAGGTGCTCCATCGATGGCTCAGATGCTGATTACTCGGACGGTACTGGTTCTCCTGGCAGTTGCGGTGTCGACTCAGGCCGCGGCCCAGACAGTTGTCTTCCAGGACGACTTCGAGACTCCGATTGCGGGTCGTTGGACCACCAGTGGGCTTTGGCGTTGGGTGCGGGCCACAAACCCGTGCATGAATGGCTTTAACCCTATCGCTCCCTTTCCATCCAATCAGTACGCCATGTGGTTCGGCGAGGATTGCTGCTGCACCTATGAGAACAATTGGGTTGGTGATCTGACGATGGTGGCACCGGTTCACTTACCGGCTACCGCCAATGATGCCATGCTCACATTCTGGAGCTTCGAGGACGCGGAGTGCAATTCCTGTGGTTGGGACTGGCGCTTCGTGTATCTCTCTGATGATGGCGGCACGACCTGGACCTTGCTGGGAGAGGGCAATCTGATGTGGCGCTGGTATCAAGTGGGGTTTGACCTGACGCCGTGGCTGGGCAGTGACATTCTCATCCGTTTCCATTTTGATGCGGTCGACCAGGCTTGGAACCAGTTCCGGGGCTGGGTCATTGACGACATGAGCATCGTGCTTGACTCCTGTTCATCTGGCCCGACGAATTTTTGCATCTCCGCACCCAACTCGGTTGGACCCGGTGCGACTGTTGGCTGGAGTGGCTCCACCAACGTGCAGTTGGACGACTTTCACCTGAGGTTGACCGGTGCACCCGCTAATCAGTTCGCCTATTTCTTCTATGGCCCCGATGAGATTTCTCCAGTCGTTCTAGCGGACGGCTTTCGTTGCATAGGGCCTGGAGCGACGAGCCTGGTGCGTATTCTGCCGGTGGCCCACATCGACGGCGGTGGACAGCTGGATGTGAAACTTGACCTTCCAAGCTCCCTGTTCAGCCCCAACTTCATCACACCGGGATCAACCTGGCGCTTTCAGTGTTGGTACCGGGACGGGGCCGGGTCGGGGGGAAGCGGGTCGAACGTGTCGGATGGCTTGAGGGTGACTTTCTGCCCTTAGGAGTGGCGGAAACGCTGAAGCGGCAGGTAATGGTTTGCGGCCCGAATTCAAGGCGTTGGCCTTGTCCTGGTCGGAAGGTGGCGCAGCCCAGACAACAGCCTCACTTTCCCTTCCCCGGGCTGAGCAGAACGCGTCCTTGATGGGATCAGCGCGTTCGAGTCTTGGAGGTCAGTTCTCTTCTTGGGGTGGGCTGGAGGTGGCTCCCAGGTCCACTCCCAATTGTTTCGCCAGAAGGGCCAGCTGCTGTTCCAGATGTGTGACCCGGGCTTCCAGATCAGGGATTCGAGGGGCTCTTGTGGACGGGCTTGGGCGGGGCTTCTCTGTTGCCGCCGCCGCTTGTCCATCCTCTTCGCTCAACAACTGCTGCCATCGTTCAGCTCGTGAGCCCGGCGCCGGTCCAATACGCTGTACGAAACCCGCCTGCTGCAACTCCCTCAAAGTCTCTGCCAGCTCTTCCAAGCTCCCAATTGGTTGCATGCGTGAGGCCCGCGTGCGCAGTTCTCCCTGGGGCTGGGCACCTCGCAGGAGCAATTCCCCCAGCACGGCCAGGGCGCGCTCGCTGATGTCAAAGTGCTCCAGGGCGGTGTGTCGCCAGCGCTCCGCCCGGCCTCCGGTCAGGGCCCCGGCTATATGCTTGAAGCGCAGGCCATCGAGGGCCACGGAGACTTCCGCCTCCCCGTAATCCACCTTGGGGCTGCGGTTGGACTTCTGGTTGCAGCCATTGGTCAGGGCGTTGAGGGTAAGAGGGTACTGATCCGGGGTTGTGAATGCCTTTTCGATCAGGACACCCAGGACCCGGGCTTCGTGGCTGTTGAGGGAGTCGGGCATGGTTGTCTCGGTCCTGTCGTGTCGGGTCCTGCAGTGGGGTAACCTCAATTAGAGTACCCTTTTCCTCCCATGCAAGTCGTCCTTGTCCATCCAGAGATTCCCCATAACACAGGCTGTGCCGCGCGCCTGTGCGCTGCCTTGGATGTGCGATTGCATTTGGTTGAGCCTCTTGGGTTCTCGCTCTCAGATCGCTACCTCAAGCGGGCAGGCCTCGACTATTGGCCGATGGTGGACCTGGTGCGGCATGAGAGCTTGGAAGCTTGTCTGGTGGATCTTGAACGGGACAGCGAGCGACCCCTCCAAGAGCGCCTGCGCTTGTTCAGTGCACGGGGAGGCAGGTCCTGCTTTCAGACCGAGTTCTTTGCCGATGACCTCTTGCTGTTTGGGTCTGAGACCAAGGGGCTTCCTGCGGACCTCTTGGCTTCCAATGAAGACAGAAGGGTTTATCTGCCGATTCAGGCAGGCATTCGTAGTTTGAACCTGGCGAACACCATCGCGGTAGGTCTCTACACCGCTTTGGATCGTGCGGGGATTGCCCTGCCGGAGAACGATGGATCCTATGCGCCCCACCCGGATGCCCTGAAAGATGTCTGGCCCCAGGACGTGGTGCGGGATTCGGGTGTTCAGGGGTTGCCGAGGTGATAGAACCATGTTCATGAAGACGATTCCCGTAGCCCTTCTGCCCTCCGCCCTTGCCCTTTCGGTTCTTCTTTCCGCCGGTTGCGCGGGGCTTTCCAAACGGTCACCTGATTCTGACCCAGGGGCTGCAAAGGTGCAGTTCGATCGCATTGCTGCCCTTGAGGGCTCTTGGTATGAGGCCGATGGCTCTCAGGAGGCGGCGACCCTGATTTACGAGATGACATCTGGCGGCAACGTCGTGATGGAAACCGCGTTCCCCGGTGCGTCTCACGAGATGCGCACACTCTATTTTGTGCACAACGATGTGCTGACCCTGGTGCACTATTGCGCCATTGGCAATCGGCCGCGCATGGTCGCGAATTCGTGGGACGCGGACAGTTTGCACTTTTCCCTTGATGGGGACGGGGGGTTGGAGTCCCCCGATGAGATGCACATGCACAGCGCCTCGTTCAGCTTCCTCGGGCCCGACACTCTGCAGACTTCATGGGCCTTGTTCGATCAGGGTGAGCAGACTGCCGACCACGGGTCCAAGCTCATTCGCCGGTCTGAGAACTAGCTCAATCAGGGACGGGCGAACTCAGTATCCAAAGTGTCGCCAGAATTGCCTGACTCGCTGGGTGTCTTCGGAGTATTCCCACACCAAGAGGGCATATGCTCGGGGAAAGTCCACCTGCTGTGGTACAGCGTGCACGCGGGGAATGACTGCCTCGCGCAAGGGCGCCTCTCCTTCTGGATCCTGACCAAAGACAATGCGCGCGCTGGCTCGAACTGCGGCGGAAAAAGCGGGAGAATCAGGTTCCAACGCGGCCTTGGGAACGATCATGGCCTGCAGCACAGTTGGTTTGCGCTTGAGGAACCAGGCTCGTGCTACTCGACGGTCGTGGCCGGCGCTGCGCGACTCTGCTGAACGCGGCAAGCTGGCGACCTCGGGGTCCACCAGACCATTGCGGTCATAGACCACCATGCCCGACTCCCAGCCAATGGCCCCGATGGCGCCCATCACGATTGAGTCTTCGGGCTTGTAGATCGCTCCGAGCGCACGGCCAATGGCCCGGAAGCTGTCGAGGTTCTGGGCGCTGCGCTTGAACTGGGCGCGCTCGCTGCGGAAGGTCCCCTTGTCGAAGGAGCGGTAGTTCAATCTTTGCAGCAAGGCTTCAGGCGCGATTCCATATTGGAATTCACCGGTCAGGGGCAGGGCGCCCATCAGCACCAGGGGCAGGCCCGGCGCCCACGCTCCTCTTGCCGGCAGGTGCGCCAGAGAGATAGCCAAAGCAGCGCAAAGGAAGGGGCTGATGGGTGTGAGGAAGCGGAAGTAGGGCATCCAATCACCGCCCACCAACAGATTGTAGGCCAGCCCCCCGCAACAGATGAGCAAGCAGGCGAGCAGGCCTGAACGCTGGGGGCCGCGCAGGGAGAAGGGCGCGAGCAGCAGCAGGGCCAAGGGGATCAGGGTCGAGAGTGCCCAGCTCGCGCTGGAGGCCATGCCACGCGTCAGTACCGCGCCATCCAACCCGCTCTTGGCCGTCACCGTGTTGGGTAGCCAGGTTCCGTACACCGAGTGGCGCCAGAACAGGAGAAGCGCCAGCCCGAGCAACTGCAAGCCAAGGGTCAGGGTCCAGCGCAAGCGGGAGGGGCGCTGTGACAGAGGGCGCAGTCGTGCGGCCAGGACTATCGTCAGAGGAATACCTGCCGCCCACAAAAACCCCTCGGGCCTCAGCCAGATGACTGCAATGGTGCCGAGCCCTGCGGTGATTCCGTAAAGCCGCTCCTTCTTCCACTTGCTTTGCTTTTGAAGCAGAGCGCGCCCCGCGAGGAACATGAAGAAGGTCTGAGCGCTGGTCTCGAGCCCGCCGCTGCACCAGATTACGAAAGGAGGGTGCAGGACCAGGGCGGCGATACCCAGAGCCCCCGCTGTGCGCCGCAGTCCCAGGTCCAGGACCAAGAAACGGTGCAGCAAGATCACCGTTCCGCAGCCGAAGAAGGCGCCCATCAGCTGAGCGGCCGTGGACATGCTGAAGCCAAAGGCATAGGCGCCGCGTAGGAGCCAGACCCAGAGTACCGTGCTATACCCTTCCACTGGCGGCGTGTCGCTTGGGTTCCAGGTGGCGAGGCCCATCTCTGCCCAGTTGCGCGCATAACGGAAGGCGATGAAGGAGTCCTCGATCAGGAACTGGGACCGAGTGGCAAGTTGGCCCAGTAGCACCGCCAGGGCAAGGCCCAGGGCGATCCATGCGTCCATGCCGTATCCACCTTGCCGCGACTCTTGTTGGTTTGCCCTGACCATGCTGCTCATCGCAGGATACTCTCCTGCCCTGATGAACGACAACACCCAAGCAAATCCCGGGTCTCTGCCCCGCAAGGGAGATCAAGTGGAACTGCTGGCCATTGGAATCGGCCCTCGTGGGCACGTTCTTGCTGAGACCAGCGGAATTCCCGTGCGTATCAAGGGATGCGCGGCTCCGGGGGATCGGGTCAAGGTGCGACTGTTACGCAAGGGGCGTGGAGTATTTGATGGCCAGCTCCTCGAGATCCTGGATGTCAGCTCCGAACACACCGATCCCCTCTGTCGTCACGCGGGAACCTGTGGCGGGTGTTCGTTTCAAGCAGTGAGCTATCCCGCCCAACTCGAAGCCAAGTGGTCGTGGATTCAGAGCGCCCTGGCCGAATCTGATCTGACTCATGTGCCCGAGGTTCAGCCCATTATCGGCATGCACGATCCTTGGCATTATCGCAACAAGATGGACTTCACCTTTGGCTCCCGGCGTTGGATTGAAGAGCACGAAGAACAGGGAGTTGTCGCGGACTTTGGACTGGGTCTGCATGTGCCAGGGCGCTGGGACAAGGTGCTGGATATTGAAGAGTGTCTGATTGCTTTCCCCGAAGCTTCGGCGATCTTGAACAGTGCCAGGCGGTATGCCCTCCAGCAGAACCTGGATCCTTGGGATGTGAAGGAATCCGAGGGACTCTTGCGTCATCTGGTCTTGCGCAAGGGGTTTCATACTGGTGAGATCCTGGTGGACCTGGTTACCGAAACGGCGAGTCCCGAGCGCATAGACCCCTACGCCGCCGCCTTGCTTGCGGCCCATCCTGAGATTACGACAATGGTCCAGGGCATTCACGCGCGCTCTGCCAAGGTGGCGTTTCACGAGGAGCAGAGGATCCTGCACGGGGAGGGGATCATCCACGAAGTTCTAGCGGGCTGTACATTTGAAGTCAGCCCTACCAGTTTCTTCCAGACCAATACTCTGCAAGCAGAGCGATTGGTGGAGTGCATAGGCGAGGCTGCGGGATTGCAGAATGGGGATGTGCTCTTCGATCTTTATTGCGGCGCCGGGACCCTAGGTCTTTGCCTTGCCAATCAACAGAAGGACGTGCGTGTCTTCGGTTTTGAAAGTGTGGAGGCTGCTGTGCAGGATGCCCGTCGAAATGCGGCGGCCAATGGAGCAGAGAACTGCCAATTCCAGGTGGGGGATGTGCGAGCGGTGCTCGAAGGCAGCGCAGATGGGGATCTACCTCGACCGGATGTGGTGCTGATCGATCCGCCCAGGGCAGGCCTGCACCCCAAGGTTCCCGCGCAACTGGCGGCCCTCAAGCCTCGCCGCATGGTGCTGGTTTCTTGCAATCCGGTGGGCAACATGGCGGATCTGGCGCGACTGGAGTTTCTTGGATGGCATCTGACCCACGTGCAGCCCGTGGATTTGTTCCCCCAGACGCCTCATGTGGAGTGCGTGTTTACCCTTAGTGCAGGCCCGTTGCCCTAGTAGCTGATTCGATGCTTCCATGGGGGGGCGAGATCGAAGATCATAGGCACGCTTGAAGCATTCCATCCGTTCTTCCTCTGCTGCCGTTGCACAGGCTGGCATCCTTCGCTCGGGCGAACTCGAAGAGGATCTGCAGTCATGACCTTCTTGGACCCAGGGACATTGCTGATTGCTTCCCCCGGTATGCTCGATCCAAACTTCATGCACGCGGTGGCGATGGTCGGCCATCATGATGGGGAAGGGGCTCAGGGGTTGGTGATCAATCGTCACAAGCCCGAGGGTATGAGTCTTGCTGGTCTGGAGATTCAGGAGGGTGGTCCTGTGGGGATTGGACAACACCAGTTGTTGCACGCGAGTGATGACTTCGCTCATTGCTCAACCCTTGTGGTGGACGGCATCTGGATGGCTCAGGAACCTGGGCCTGTTCTGGAAGCCTTGGAGTCGGGGCGCTTGAGTGCCGAATCCATGCGGCTCTTCGAGGGCTATTCTGGTTGGGGTGCGGGCCAGTTGGAGGTTGAGTTGCGGGAGAAGGCCTGGCTGGTGTGCGAGCCCGCCCCTCAGCTTGTCTTTGGTGAATTGCGAGCAGCGGCGACCTGGCGCGAGGCTCTGCGCCTGATGGGTCCTGCAGCGGAGGGCCTGGCTCACCTACCACCGGACATTTCCTGGAACTGATCTTCCTGGGCTTCAACAGAGACAAAACCCATGGCCGCTTCTCAGCACCCTCGCCGACTGACTCGCTTTTTGCGCGGGGGGCTTGGGTTCATGGTGAATCTGCTGATCATTGTTTTTTTTGGGACCTCTGGAGTCGTGCTGGCGGGGTATCTGTTCGGCCCCAGCATGTTGGCCGGTACCTTCGCACGCAACATTGAGTCACAGGTCAGCGCGGACCTGCGGGGAGCCATCAGCATGCGAGACCTGGAGCTTGGGTGGGGGCCCAGCCAGATTGTTCACGGGCTGCGTCTGCTCGATGAGAGTGGCAATCTTGTGCTTGAGGGAGATGTGACCTTTCCTAGCCCCTGGGTCGATTCGCGAGTTCCTTGGAGTATTGCCCTCATCGCTGGCCGGTTGGTAATTGGTGTGGACGGATCACTCAACCTGTTGCGGGCGTTGGAAGACAAGAGCCGCCCCGGCGAAGGTCTTTCATCAAGAGTAGAAATTCCGGAAGAACTGGACTTGAACCTGCGAATTCTCCCGGGCGGTCGGGGACTGGACCTGGTCGACCTTCGGAAGCAAGACGCAAGCCTTCACATGGGCACAGGGCTGCTGGAGCTCTCCCTGGATCAAGCATTGAGAGAATCGTCGATTGGTTCCCTGTCCGTGAATTGCACGATCAGTGACGATTCACAAGCTGGCGAGGTGGAGTTGTCCCTGATCCGCGCCAGCGTGGACGCAGGCCTCGTTGGAAACCTGCAAGTGAAGACGGTGCCGGGTCACTGGATCGATGACTGGCTGGAAACATCCTGGAAGTTTGCCGACTGGGTTGAAGATGTGTTCTCTCTGTCCATGACCCTTGAGGCGACAGGTGTGCAGACTTCGACAGTCAGCTTGCAGGTCACGGAACCCGAGGGTACACGCTTGACAGCAGCCGGAACCCTCGATGCTGAGGGATTTCGCCTGCGCACCCTGCCTGGTGCCTGTCGCATCAGTGCTCGAGCCGACCTTTTGATCGGTGGCCTGGGGGATTTGTTGGAGCCTGAAGTCGTGATTGCCAAGACAAGTCTTTTGGAGGGGCGCTTGAGCGATGGCGGCTTCTTGGTGGATGCGGACACTCTTGAGACGCGGCTCTTCTTCTCCTTGACGCCGGACTCTTTTCCCCGCGCCACTCTGGGGGAGCTTGCGTTGCCGGCGGATGTCAGCACTCTGTGGGTGGACTTTCAAGGTCAGGATCGACGAGCAGCCGTACTTGGCTTGATTGGCGGAGATGGCGGGCGCTTTGACTTGGACATTCGCGAGACGCCAGGCAATCCGGCGCAGGCGGACCTCACACTTCGCCAGATCAGTCCGGCTGTGCTGGAGAAGTGGTGGGGTCTGCCCCCCATGCTGATAAAGACCTTAGGCACGGGGATCGATGTCCACCTCAGCCGTGCGAAAGCGGGGGATCCCTTGCAGATTCAGTTGACCGGCAGTGCCGGGAGAGGTTTCGAAGTGGTGCTGGATCAGCAGGGATTGCAGTCGCTGGAGGGAATTCCGTTGGAACTCTCCTGCTCCCTGGAGCCAGCTTTCTTCATGGCCTGGATTCAGCCCATGATTCCCTGGCTTGAGCTGCTCACTCCTGACCAGATCGGCACTCTGCCTGTTCGCGTTGAGTCATTTCGATTGCCGCGGGATGGCAAGTTGGAGGATCTTGAGTTGCTGCTCTCGTTGGATTTCTCGGAGGTCCCTCTGCGCTTGGTGGGAGCCCTCGATCGATTGCTTGCCACGGGGCAAGAGCGCGCGATCTCTCCAGGTTTGGCCGATCCGATTCGCGTACGGATTGCCGGAGGTGTGCTCTCTTATGAGGGCTTCACACTGCCAATGGGTAGTCACGATGTGGATGCGGAGGGCACCCTCAATTTGATGGCCCGTGAGTGCCGCGTAGCGTTGGAAATGCCCTTGGACATCTTGCATCAATCGATTCTCGGCATGGCACGAGAGTTTCCCCGCGCGGGCTTGTCGAGCATGACCATACCGATAGAGTTCAATGGTTCCGTGGGGGCTGAGCGCCTGCAGGTGGATGTGAGTACCTTGATGCAGGTGCGTGAACTGCTCGACCCGCTGCTCAGCGGGGACGGCTGATCAGGGTTTGACCGTGCGTCCAAGACGCTTGGAGACCATCTCGGCCAGACGCTGGAACAATTCATGCCCGTCCCGGTCGCAGAGCCAGGCGCTGCGCTCATCGTCCCACGTGTAGTGCCAGGCGGAAGTCGCCGCAGCGAACCACATCTGGCTGGCGGCAGACTGACGGTTGAGCACGAACTGGGGCCCGCTGGCGAACTCCAACTTGATCACTCCGTCGGCGGAGGAGTAGTCGAGTTCGTCCGGATCAAACCCCTCGAGCCAGTCCTCAAGGTGCTCGAGGCAGACATCGGAGCGCTGGAGAAATGTGTTGGTTTCCATAGGTGCGCTTGTTTCCAGGTCTCGTCTCAGATGGTAGCACCATTCAGCCCGAGTCCAAGGGAATGACCTCTAGCCTGCCCAGGAACAAACAGGGCAGGCCCTTGGATCGTGGCCCCGGGCGGGGCAATGTTCTCGCCCGCAGAAGATCATGGCCAGGTGCAGAAAGGCCCAGTCATCTTCTGGGAAGAGCGCTTTGAGATCCTGTTCAGTGCGTACCACTGTCGAGCCATTGGAGAGCCCCCAGCGCTCGGCCAGCCTGTGAATGTGTGTGTCCACGGGAAAAGCGGGTACCCCGAAGGCCTGCACCATGACCACGCTGGCAGTCTTGTGTCCAACCCCCGGCAAGTCCTCAAGGGCTTGCATGTCATCAGGCACTTCGCCACCGTGTCGCTCCAAGAGCAACTGGGACATGCGCTTGAGGTTCTTGGCCTTGGTTGGGGCCAGTCCGATCTGACGAATCAGGTTCTTGATGTCAGTTACCGACATCTTGGCCATGGATTCAGCGTCACTGGCTCGCTTGAAGAGTTCCGGGGTGACCTCGTTGACCTTCTTGTCGGTGGTCTGCGCCGAGAGCATGACTGCTACCAGAAGCGTGAAGGGGCTCGCATGATCGAGGGGCACGTCCGGCGAGGGGAATAGTTCGTGCAGTTGCGCGGCGATGCGCGAGGCCTTGGCCTGCTTCCTGGCGCTGGGGCGCTTGGGCCCCGGACTTTTTGATCCTGTGCGGCCCGGCATGGATCAAGCGTAACGCCTTGCGGGGAGGGGCGCGGGCGCGGGGCCTGAATCAGGTGGGTTGGCTCCCGCCTTCACTCGCTCCAAGTGGCGCCGGCTTTAGGCGCCTCGCTCGGCAGGCTTTCCAGGCGCGTGCTGAAGAACAGGGTTGGCGGTATGGAATCCGGGGGCCTGCTCGATCTTGGTTCCGGCATGCTGAATTCGAGCACCTGGGTCACGTCTGGCAGAGCACGGAAGATGGACTCACTGTCAAGGGACTCGATGCGGCGCACAACCCTCAGGCGCAGGTCTTGATCGACCGGCAGGTTGTGGAAAGTGAGTTCTCCCGTCAGGGGACAGGTTTCCTGACGCAGGGTCTGCCAGAACAGGCCGTCAGGAATTTTGTTGATCGGAGCTGGCGTTGGTGCCGTATTTCGCCTGGGCTCCCGCGGCTCGGGGGGCAGGCCTGCCGCCTGGCGCTCCTTGCGCTGCTTGAGGCGCTCCTGGCGCATGCGGCGCAGGCGACCACCCCTCGGGCCCTGGTTGGCTTGCGGATCCCCGTCGGGGTCCTCTGCAAACTCATCGAAGGGCAACCCGCCCTCCTTTCTGGCCTCGTCGCGGGTGCTCTTGAGTGTTTCTTGTTGTTTGGCCAGAGCAATCTGACGGCGGGTCTGAGCGTCGTAGGTCTCGAGGAATTGAGTGTCATCGCGCCCCGCCTTGGCCTTCTTGCCCGTTTGAATCGCAATTGAGAACATGGACTGCCGCTCATTTCGCGGGGGCCTGGCTCCCTGAACCACAACCCGGGTGCGGGTGGTTCCGCTGATCACCAGGTCCAAGTGTTGCGGGTCTCCGGCATGGAGCATGGTCAAGTTCTCGTCCTGCCAACGAGGTTTACCTGGTAGGCCGACCACCATGCGTAGGGGGACACCGGCGGGAATGTGGGCTACAAATTCACCATTCGCGGCCACCTGACCTCCCAGGAGTTTGCTCGCCCGCTTCAATCGTTTTGGGTAGGGCTCACCATCCCGCAGGAACCAGATGAATTGACCTACTTGTTTGCGCCCAAAACGATCTGTGACCGTGCCACTGATGCGCAGATCGGGATAGAGTTTGACCACGAGGTGTTCGCTGCTACCTGGTTCGAGAATGACTGACCTCAGCTCATCGATAAACTCCGGGTGTTGTATTAGCAGTTCCCAGGTACCAGCTTTCAGGCTCGGGAAAGTGTGCACCCCGCCACCGGTCAAGTTGAGGCCCAGGTCTGTACGGCTCAGGCTGACGGTGGCATCGGCCAATTGCACTCCCGTTGGATTCTTTGTGATCACTTCCAGACTGGCTGGTTCAAATCCACGGGCATCTTCGCGCTGCATGACCGGCGCTTCATCGGGTTCTTCCTTGGTGGTTGTTTCCTGCTGCTGGCTCAACTCTTGGGGCTCGGGCGGAAGCTCTTGGCCGCCCATGGTCAGGAGGATCACACCCACGAGGGCAGCGCAGAAGAAAAGGACTATCAGGAGGCGGGACATGGGGGAACCAGGTGGCATCAGAAACGGCCCGGGGGGCGTTCCGTTGGGTCTTTTCGGGTTCTGGGGGGGCACTTCTGGAGGCAGGGGCCCCTGGGCCTCCCGAAAGGGGACGGACTGCCCGAATTGTCTTCGGCTCAATCCCCTTCCAACTCGATCAGAGCTTCACCTTGGGTGACTTCGGCCCCGTCTTGTGCCAGCCAGGCCTTGAGGCGCAGTCTGTTGGGCCACTCCGCGTCCGGGGAGAACGCGACCGTAGTGAAGGTCTTCATCACTTCGATCATGCCGATTGCCTGGCCTGGGTCAATGTTGTCTCCAGGGCTGATGAAGGGCTCATCAGTTGGGCTTGCTCGATGATAGAAGCGTCCGGTTTGAGGGCTCTTGAGCACCAGCGCCTTTTCGTTGACGGCCATGTTGGGGGAGTCGTTGGACTCCGTGCCGGAGAGCTCATCTTCCAGCAGCGACAGACAGTAGACGCGCGTTCCATAGTCCACTGGCTGCTGAACCAGTTCTGATCTCGGCCCTTGAATCCGTCCTTGTACCTGGGCGGGTACGAGTAGATCATGGGCCCGTCCCAGGATCATCAACACGCCAGCCGCATCGCCCGGACTGAGCAGGCCGTCCGGGGGTTGGGCGTCGGTGAAGAGACCCACATCTGGTGCATTCAGCCAGAGTTCGTTTCCGTGGCGCTGCACGAGCAACTCCAACGTCGGGCGGCTCATCGGTTGGGCTCCGTCAGCGCAGCGAGGTCGTGCAGGCTCCAGATGCGCGGATTCTTGGTGCGGCGGTTGGCACTGGACTGGTAGCTCGTCTCGGCGAATAACTCAATCCACGACCGCAACTCGTCCAGGCGCACGATCTCATCTGTGTCCATCTGGCTGGCTGCAGAGTAAGGATCCATGTCCGCTTCAATGCGCGCTTCGGTCGCCTGCATGCCCTCTTCAATGGCAACCTTCTCTTCGGGATCCTCCACGGCGATCTCGAACTCATCGTCGAGTTTGCTGTTGAAGGCGGCGATGGCCAGGGTTCGCCCTTCCATAACCGCCAGGCGCGTGAGTGTGGTGGAGAGTTGCACCACAGGCTCATAGGGCATGCCCGCCATGGCGTAGTAGCCCGCGCCTGAGGCCTTGCGCAACAGGACGGTGAACATGGGGGTCCTGCCTGTGCTGTTGGCGTAGATCAAAGACGAGCCATAGCCCAGGAGTCCAACCCGCTCGGCCTCCACTCCAATGTCAAAGCCGGAAACATCCTGCAGCCAGACGAGGGGAATGCCATCGTCTTCGCAGGCACGGCGGAAGGTGGCGAGCTTTGCGATGCCATCGCGATAAAGTATGCCTCCGGGTTTCTGGGCTCCGCGTACTTCGGCGTCGTCGATCAGACCTCCGCGGTTGGCAGCGAATCCCATGTAGAGTCCATTGACCCGGCCGATGCCCACGATGATCTCCTCACCGCGAGCGGGCAGAATCTCCCAGAACATGCTGCGGTCAACCAGGCGCGCCAGAACTTCTTCGATTGCATAGGTCACTCGGTGATCTGCAGGCAATAGGCCTGATAGCTCGCTGGCACCGTGGAACGGCTCGCTGGCCTCGAATCCATGGCGGTGGTACTCCGCGCCGGAAGAGGGCAGCTTGGCGAGTTCTTCGCGAATCGCCGTCAGGGCAGTTTCATCGTCGGGTACGCGCACATCAGCGCAGCCTGACTGGTGCACATGCACTTCCGGTCCGCCGATGTCCAGGCTGGAGAGCTTTTGGCTCTTGGCCCCTTTGATCAACGCTGCGCCCGCAATCACCATGTAGGCCTGTTCGGTCATGAATACCCGGTCGGAGATGATCGGCATGTAGCCGCCTCCCGCGATGCAGTCACCGAAGACGCCAGCGATTTGTGGGACTCCTGCTGCTGAGAGTTCGGCGTTCTTCTTGAATATGTGCCCCGCTCCCGTGCGGCCTGGAAAGGAGTGTGCTTGTTCCGGCAAGAAGAGCCCGGAGCAATCCACCAGGTAGACCGCAGGAATACCGAGGCGCAGAGCCATCTCTTGAGCGCGCTCGATCTTTTCAGGAGTCTGGGGCCACCAGGATCCAGAGGCTACTGTGTTGTCATTGGCTATCACCATTGTCCAGCGTTCGCAGATCATGACAAAGGCGGTGACTACCCCCGCTGCGGGGGACGCGAGCTTTCCGAAGGACACTCCGTGGTTGACGAAGGTGCCCACCTCGAAGACCTCGCTGCCCTCATCTGCCAGTCTTGCTATGCGCTCGCGGCTGGTTAGTTTTTTCTTTTCATGCACCCGATCCGCGTACTTTTCGCCCCAGCCCTCAGCAACTTTTCTTCGGCGCTCGGTCAGAGTTTCTTCCCGTTCGCGTAAGGCGTCTGTCTGGCGCGCAAAGACCTTGGGGTCGAGGGCCTGGTCCAGGGGCGAACCAATGGGAGTGAGGGGGACATGGGCCATGGTTGCTAACTCACCTCTTGGGGGGTCCAGCCGGGAATGGAGCCGGTGTTGTAGGCACCGCTTTGGAACTCCCCGCTGGCCAGAACTGCCTGGTGCAAGGGAGTGGTCGAAGTGACCCCTTCAACTACCAGGCCGTCCAGGGCCCGGCGCATGGTCTCCAGCGCCTCAGCCCGGTCTTTGCCGTGGGCGATCAGCTTGGCCATCAGGGAGTCGTAGTGGGGAGGGATCGTGTCCCCCTCCTGAACGTGCGTATCGACGCGCAGGCTGCCAGGGCCCAGGTCGCGCGGGATTTGAAAGCGCGTCAGGTCACCGGGCGTTGGCTGGAAGTTTTGGGTCGGGTCTTCCGCGTTGATGCGGCACTCGATGGCGTGGCCACTGACAGTGATTTCCTCTTGGGTTTGTTCGAGTTTCTCTCCGGCGGCCACCCGGATCTGTTCGCGTACGATGTCTACGCCCGTAATGCACTCGCTGATACCGTGTTCAACCTGCAGGCGCGTGTTCATTTCCATGAAGTGCAAGTCGCCCGATTCCGCATCCATCAGGAATTCGATGGTGCCAGCGCCCACATAGCCCAGGGCGGCGGCGGCTTGGGCGGCCGCGGTTCCCAGTTCTTCGCGCTGCTCGTGGTCCAGGGCAGGGGAGGGGCTTTCTTCGATCAGTTTCTGGTGCTTGCGTTGGATCGAGCACTCGCGCTCGTAGAGATGCAGCACCTTGCCCCAACGATCCCCGAGGATCTGCACTTCAATGTGCCGGCCGTTTTGCAGGCACTTTTCCAGAAACAGGTCGCCGTTGCCAAAAGCTCCCATGGCTTCGGCGGAGGCCTGTGCGTAACCTGCGCGTAGTTCCTTCTCGTTGGAGCAATGGCGCATGCCGCGACCTCCACCACCCGCGTCGGCTTTGATCATCACCGGATAGCCGATTCTGGCAGCTACTTCCACTGCTTCGTCCACGTCTCGCAGCAAGCCTTCGGAGCCAGGGATCAGGGTCAGGCCCGCCCGGCGCGCAGCTTGTTTGGAGGGCCACTTGAGCCCCATTGAATCGATCAGGGAGGGGCTCGGTCCGATGAAGGTCAGGCCGTGCTGTTGGCAGAGGGCTGCGAAGCGCGCGTTCTCCGCCAGGAAGCCCCAACCCGGATGCAGCGCCGCACAGCCGGTTTGCAGGGCGGCCTGGACCGTAGCCTCTACCCGCAGATAGCTGAGTTCCGGATTGCCTGGCCCCAGGCAGACCACTTCGTCCATGGCAGAGGCCCAGGGGGTCTCGCGATCTGATTGGGATACCGCGCAGACCGGACTGATGCCTAGGGATCTGGCCGCGCGCGCCACGCGCACGGCGACCTCCCCCCGGTTGGCTATGAACAATCGACGGAACATGCTGGCGACAGGGTAGCGCGGAGGGACCGCGGGTTTCGCCCCTCAAGCTGCCAATCGGCGCTTCCCTCGACTCGCCGGGGCTCCGGGGTACACTGGCCAGCCCTTGCTCCGGTTTCCTTCTCCCATTGTGCTCCTGATCGGTCTGACTCTATGTCTGCTAGCAGGTCAGGCAATGGGCAGACCCCAGGCCTCCCGAGTCGAATTCCAATCCGTGCCCCACGCTCTGGCCAGCCTGGAGGCACCCAGCCGCTCTCTACGCACCCAGGCCCAGGATTGGTTGGACGAGCATCTCTTGCCCGAGCACACGCCGCTGCTGGTCGAGGCCCTTTCTGCCGGGGCGGAGACCGAGCGGCGGCTGGCCTTGATCATTGGCGGAAGGGACCACCACTTTGCCCTGGCGGTTGCGCTTCTGTCTTCTCCCCTCGCGCGAGGTCAGGCCCTCGGTCGTGAGGCCTTGATTGCCCGCTACCTCGATTGGAATCCGGAGGGGTCCCGCCTGCCCCAGAGTTGGTCCGCAGTACGGGGCCGTTTGAGCGATCCGCCAGGTGAGTCTGTATCGATTGACTTGACCGGTGCGCACCTTGTCGAAGTCATCGATCAACTCGATCGCCTCGGCGGTGCGCCGCTGCCCCTGCTTGTGGATCCCCGCTGGACCAACCCCTTACCGATCCAGCATTCGAGCCCTGGTGTCTTGGAAGGGAGTTGGTCTCTGATTTTCAATCGTCTCGCACGGCAATATCGCGGCAAACTGATGTTGCTGCCTGGAACCGATGCGGGCCAGGGTTCCCCAGGTGCTGGATCCATGTTGTTGATGGTGCCTCTGGGCGTGGAGTTCCCCTCCCCGAGCGCCGAGATCCTGGTTGATTGGATCAAGCTGGTGCAACGGCCCCACGACCGGGAGAGCAACCGCCGGGGGGCCATGGCATTGGCCCGTTCGGGATGGCCCGGGGCTCTGGTCTGGTTGGGCGAGAGGTTCGCAGCAGATGCAAGCAGTCCTGTATTGGATGCCCTGCTGGACGCAGCGGCGCGTGGGCGTTGGTGCGGTGCCCTGGACAGGCGCGAAGCTCTTTTGGGGGTATTGGCTGAATTGGAAGGGGGTTTAGAGGTTGAGTCAGGCGCTGCTTGGATGCGCGCGGGGCGGCTTGCACGAGCCCTGAGGGCTCTCGGTTCTGTGACCAAAGAGGGTTCGAGCCTGGTCCCAGACCTGGTTGCAGGGCTTGCAACCGCAAAGGAGATCGGGCAGTGGGTGCGCTTGGAAGCGTTGGCTGCCATGGCCTCGCCGGTGGGATCTTCTGTTGAGCATCCCGAGTTGATTGCCGCGGCCCGGGCTGCTCTGGCACGGCCCGGGCACCCTGCACGTCGCATGGCTGCCATGACCTGGTTGAACCGCCTGGGTGCGCCTGCGCTGGGTCCCGATGCAAAGACCGAACCCCTGGCTGATCCGTGGCCCCTCCTGGAGTGGGGTGTGCACTTGCCCAGCGCACATTTCATTCCCAAGGCTTTGGTTCGTCAGGGGTGGCGGCCACCGGAGGAAAGCAGGCCCGGTCCGGGGACCAGTTCTTCCGCCCAGATCCTCTACATGCATTGGTTGCTTCTTGGCGGAGAAGTGGAGCGGGCTCTCAAGGCAGCCCCCGAAGAGGACTCAGCCCTATTGGAAATGGTGGCGATGGTGCTCGACGACTTGCGTCGCGAGGACGCGTTGGAGGTCCGCGAACGATTTTTGCAGGGCCTGCGGGACCTGGGGCGCGGCGTGGCGGTGGGGCATCTAGAGCTGCACCCAGGACCCGGCTTCAACCGACCCTTTGCGGAGCAACTGCTGGACAGCGAGGCGAGCAGGCGATCTCCCTTGGATTGGAGCAGCATTGGAATGCTCGCGGTTCGTGGGCCCTTTCAAGAACAGGCCCAGGATCTCCTGGTAAATGCCCTGGCTGACCCGAGGCTGAGGGTGAACGCCTTGCAACCGCTCCAGGAGGTCTGGGCCGGGATGCTTGGGGATCGCGAGGACAAGATGGCTGATGAGTTCATGGGGCGTGTAGAGGAGGCGCTGGGTCCCCAGGCCTTTGGTCCCCAGTCCTCAATTCGCGACATCCTGGAAATCTCCCGGAACAAGTCGGTCGCCCTCGGGAAAAGGGATGTGGCCTGGCCCAGGGATTGAGGCTGGAAGAGGGGAATTGGATCGAAAGAACGGGCCTGGATTCCCTTTTGCAGCTTCAATCTGCGCCATATGGGCCTAGGCTGGCCTCCCAAGGTGCAGAAATGGCTGGTTTCCAGTTGCGGTATGTGGCCTGCCTCGCCGATGGAAGCCTAAGGAAGATCCTATGCCTTCGACCAAATCATCAGACGTACTGGCTGTCCCTCAGCCTGAAGAGTCCCTGGGTGTGCCTGTGACCGGCGAAGAGCTGTGCGTAATTACCGCGCCTCGCTCCCAGCAGGCCGAGCAATTTCGCGTGCTGCGCAACTCGATCCAAGCCCTCAATCCCGACGGAGCCTCTCACACCCTGGTCCTGACCAGCGCCTTGCGCGGTGAGGGCAAGACCGTTGCGACCATGAATCTGGCAGCAGCGATGACCGAATTGCCCGGGATCCAGGTACTGGTGGTAGACGCGGATCTGCACCAGCCCTCCATTGAAAAGAGCCTCGGTCTTCCCTTGCGTAAGGGTCTGGCGGATCTCCTCGCGGGTGGTGTTTCTCTGGACAACGCTGTGCGTGCCACTTCGGTTCCGGGCGTCTCGATTCTTGGTGCTGGAACCCTGCCCAAGAATCCAAGTCAGCTGCTCGGTTCCGACCGCATGCGCACGGTGCTGGACAAACTGCGACAAAACTATTCCTACGTGTTGATCGATACCCCGGCAGCTGCTGGAGTTTCCGACGCTTCGCTGCTCGGTGCCATGGCCGACGGAATTCTGATGGTCGTGCGCTTGGGATCGACGCCGCGGCAATTTGTGCAGCAGACGATCAATGTGCTTGAGTCTCTCGGTGGCAATGTGCTTGGCACTTGTCTGACCGGTGCGGAAGAGCCGGACACCACCGGCGACTACTAAGCCCCCTCCTGCCGGATTCGTGCCAGGGAGCGTGCCGCGCGCACCAGGCGGGGAAGGTGTTTTCGCTCATAGGCCTGGGCCTTCTGATGGTCGGGCCAGGACCGTTCACGCTGGCGGAACTCGGGGTGATGGGGACACCAACGGCCGGCCTGGTCGCGGATGGGTGGATGGGCAGCGTGCAGGAGTTCGTGGACCAGGACTGTCCTCACGAACCAAGCAGGTACACCGGGATCATCCAGCACCGGATGCAGGCGCACGCGGTTGGTCTGGGCGTCCCAGGATCCGAGGCGCAGGCTGCCGCGGGAACGACTGGCTCGGCGCAGGCCCCACTCCAGGTGAGGGCGTTTGTCCGGTGCCAGGCTCGATTCAAGGAAGCCTTCCCAGAGGTCGTGGGCCAGTTCATTCAGGTCATAGGTCTCTCCCTGTCCGGATCGGAGCGGTGCCCTGCGCCGGATCCGTTTGGAGTAGATCGTCTCTTCGAGCCATTGATCGAGGCCCTCGCAGGCACGCTTGGAGCGACGCCCGTTGCGTAGCCAGCGAGCCAGGTTCGCGAGCACATCCTCGGGCGCCTGGGCAAACGCCTGGTGCAGGCGCAGGTCCCATTGGTCACCTTTGCGTTGTCCTCGTACGGGTTGGCTCATGGCCCTCGTGAGGGTCACCCTTACTGTCAGGCCTGCCTGCTCTGTGAGGTAGGCGCCGAGTTGCTGGGGAGTGTGGGGCATGGGTGCTGAATCCGGCCGTACGATACAAGGTACGAAACCACCACACTCAACCTGGGTCCCGAAGAACTTGCAGGGCCTTTGGCCCCAGGTTGAGTGTGGTGGTTTCTTGCCTGCTAGCGTACGAGTGGTTTCGCGGCTGACGGACTCAGTTCGCCAGGTCGAAATCTTGCCCCTGGAGATCCTGACCATCGCCAACGGTGATTCGTCGGCGCGTGTTCTGGATGTCGCTGGAGTGGGCGAAGGGGTTGCCCCCGCCGCGGATGGGGCGCGTGGCGTGGATCCAGTACGTGCCCGGGCGGGTATTTGTGATGCGGAAGCGACCTTCCTTGTTGGCTTTGGCGGTGTAGCGTGCGGGGAACTCATCAGCGGCGGGCTGCAGCATCATGGTCACCACGCTGCCGGGTAGGACTGAACCACTTGGGCTGCGCACGGTGCCGCTCACCATGGCGCCACGGGCCAGAACACGCTCGCCCAGGTCCACGGCTACGGCCTCGGTCACGATCACGTTGCGCACTGCGGCGCCGGCGAACTGTTTGTGTTCGATCTCAACCAGATAAATGGTGGGGGTAAGACCATCGATGGAGAACTCGCCGCGGGAGTTCGTGCGGCTGGTCTTGACCGTGGCGATGCCCGGGAACGTGCCCAGGGAGATGTCAAAGTCACTGCCGGTCCACCGGTCGTCGCGGGTGGTGATCTTGACCTGAGCTACGGGCTTGCCATTGCTGTCCATAACGATGCCCTTGATGCCGCCACCCTTGGTGCAATGCACGGTAATCCCGCTGAGTTCCTGGCTATCAGCAATGGTGAACACATCCGAAAGGCTGGATGCGTGGTCGGGGGCATCTGCTTCGACCATGAAGTTGCCTGCCTTGGGGCAAGGCAAACTGAAGCGGCCCTGCTCGTCCGTAAAGGAGATGGGCTTGCCGATGCGTACTGTGTTGATCGTGTCCGCCCCCGCGTGGCGAAGGGAGACAGAGAAACGCCGGAGAGGCTTGCCAGTTGCAGCATCCACCACCTGTCCACTGACCTTGGGCAGGCTCATCAGAGCGATTTGCAGGTGCATCTCTCCCGCCTCAGCTCGGGCCACTTGCCCGATACGGAAGCCCGTCGCCTGGGCGCGTAGGGTGTAGTGCCCGGCGGGCACAGTGTGCATCACGAATTCGCCCTTGGCGTTGGTTTGGGCCTGGGTCTGGGTGCGATTCTCGCGGTTGCCGATCGAGTAGGCCGTGACCTTGACATCCTTGAGTGGCACGCCGTTCTCGTCAGTGACCACGCCACCGAGGGCCATGGCCAGATCCAGGGTGATGTCGCGGGTCATGTCCCCATCGCCAGCCACATGGATTTGTGAGAGGGTCACCTGCCCATAACCATCTGCTTGGACCTGCAGAACGAAGTTGCCTTTGGCCAGGTTCTTGAATTCGTACTCGCCCATGTCATCAGCCACGACTGTGAGTGAGTTGGGGTCAGTGCCTCCACCGATAGCCAAGGCCATTTGGCCCAGGATCAGTTCGGCCCTGGGAACCGTGTTGCCCGCGCTGTCCCGCACAACCCCACTGAGGGTCACGCCCTTGTTGAGCTGAATTGGGTGCAATTCGTTCAGTTCACCTTCGACCACAACGATTCCTCCTTCTTCGAGGGGAGCGAACTCTGGGTGTGAAATCAGAAGGGCGTAGCGATCGAAGGCCTCGACCCTGGTGAAGGAATACTGCCCCGAGCCGTTTGTCTTGGTTGTCTTGTCGCGACTTCGATCGACTTCCGTGGGATCGATGAAGAGCGCCGAGGTCGTTCCGTGACGGGTGAGTACAACCCGTGCATCCTTGAGGGGCTTCTCGTCAGGACCGACGATGATCCCGGTCAGCCCGGCTTTGGTGGGCGCGGCTGTGGGGGTCTCCAGATCGACCGCATCGGTGCGGGCCTCTATCTGCTCACGCTTGTTGATCGTCTCGCCTTCGAGTTCAGTGGGGTCGGAGGGTGTGTCACCCTCTCCCGCATTGGAGGTGTTGGTTCCCCCAAGGGCGTCGGGAGCGGGGGCGGGACCTTCCTGGAAGGCGAAAAAGAGGGCCGCCACAGCGGCAAGCACTAGGCCTAGAACAACAATCGGTCGCATGATGGGATGAAGGAGGGCAGAAGGGGCCTTTGGAGGATGGGTTGGACGACTTTTTGGGAGATAACTTCCATCTGGTCGGGATTTGTTGCCAGCGGGAGTCAGGCCTGGGCAGGCTTGGGGCCTGCAGTGCCTCGCTCTTCAGCGTCCATGGCCGTGGGCCAGAAGCACTCGTAGGTGGTCAGGCTGCCCAAGAAGTGGGCGAAGAGCAGCAACTCAAAGTTGATTTTGCGCAGTTGCTGGATCTGGGTCGAACCCAGACCGAGCTTGATTGAAGCCGCCTCCCCTGTCTTGGTGGCGATCACTCGCCAACCCCTGCCAAACCCCCGTGCAGGCACGATTCGGAAAGGCTTGCTGCCAGTCCAGATATCGATCTGGCGTCTAAGGAATGCCCAGCGCAGGCTGGAGCCAAGCCACTCCCCGTCTTCGCTCCAGAGAGAAAACTGGCCTCGCAAAAGGCCCGGATCGCGTCTGATGCGTAGCACCTCGCCAGCCTCAGGGCGGTACTCTCCGGCCACCACCATGCCCCAGCGATTGCGGCTCACGCTGAGGGTTCCCAGGGGCTGGCCCTCTTCGTCGCTCAACAGGTGCGTGCGATTCCAGAGGCCTTTTTTCTTGATGCAGATGGTCCGAAGGGCTTGAGGCATGGGGCGTTTGGGATTGGCGGGTTCGGTAGGGTAGCGGGATCGGGGTCTTTCCGCAGGCGATAGCGGACGTGGGCGTCCCAGAGGGTCATCGACAAGGCTCAGGGTTACCCTGAGGGGTACTGGCCCCTTTGGATGTGGAAATCCGGCCTGCTCGCGCTACAGGCAGTCCAGGAAGGGGGACGAGTTGATGTGCTTCCCCAGGCGCTGGCTGTAGTGAAGGAACTTCTATTTGCCAACTACGAGCAGGGTCAGATACGCCAACCCGACCGGCTCGGTCGGATGCACTCGGCTGGTCTCTCGATCAATCTCCTTGTGGTTGATCCTAGGAAAGAGCCTTCAGAGTCAGCGTCGCCTCCAAGACCCCGGCGATCACTCGCTCGATCTCCTCGTCAGTGGTCCCCGGCCCTTGAGACAGGCGCAGAGTGCACGAGGCCTCATCTTCGGAGCGCCCCATGGCGAGCAGGATCGGTGAGGGTGCCACCCGGTCCGCGCTGCAGGCGGAACCCGCGGAGGCCTCGATACCCAGAGTGTCGAGATAGGACAGGATCAGGTGGGCTTCGATTCCCGGCACGGTCAAGCTGGTGGTGGCGCTCACCCGGGGAGCCTCGGATCCGTTGATCCGTGCCCCATCGATGCCCTCGAGCAGAGCGCTCTCCAGACGCTGCTGCCGCGCGGCCATCTGCTGGTTCGATGTGCCATCGGTCACGCGCTTGAGGGCCAACTCCGCTGCGACCCCCATGCCAATGATGCTGGCGGTGTTCAGGGTTCCTGCGCGGCGCCCATTTTCCTGGCCGCCCCCCAGCATCAACGGGGTGAAGGGCGCGCCCTCTTTCACGATTATGGCGCCGATGCGCTTGGGGCCATTGAATTTGTGAGCAGCCAGGGAGAGGTAGTCGGCGCCCCAGGACTCGGTGTCCAAGGAGATTTTCCCCGGCACTTGTACTGCGTCCAAGTGCAAGAGACCTTCGGCTCGATGTATCTCGTCGCCGATCCCCTCCAGATCGCAGATAACACCGGTCTCGTTGTTGACCGTTTGCAAAGAAACGAAGCAGGGACCCCGTTCGAGGGTCTCGGAGAGGCGCTTGCGGTCCAGGGCCCCGGTTTCCTTGACCGGGATGGATACCGCATCCCAACCCCTTTCCTCCAATGCGCTGGCGTAGGCTTTGACCGCGGGGTGTTCCACAGTGGAGAGGGCAACCTGGGGGGGTGTCTCGGCCAGGTCGCGGCCCCACAGTTCTGCGCTTAGAAATGCCGTGCCGATGGCCTCGCTGCCCCCGGAGGTAAAGACGACCTGGCTGGCTGCTACCCCCGCGAGGCGTGCCACTTGTGCTCGAGCCTGCTCGATCCTGGTTGCCAGTTGTTTTGCCCGGGGATAGCGCGCGCTGGGGTTGTGCCAGGCTTCCTGCAGGACCTCGATCATGGCCGCGGCAACTTGAGGGGCCAACGGAGTCGTGGCGTTATGGTCCAGGTAGACAGTCTTCACCGTAGGGGGGGTTGATCAGATGACAGGCTTGTAGTTGTGGCTTGCTGCCGAGCCAGCAGGGCACTTTGTGCGAAACAGTCTAGAACAGGGCGCTCAGGGCCCTGGGCAGAGAGCGTTCGGTCAGGACACAGGGCTCGCACCAGTTGTTGTCTTCGCAGGGAGTGTGCTCGCAGGCAGCGCAGGTCTTGAGTTTGAGCAGGGCCTCATTGATTGCAGCGCGCAGGTCAGCCAGTTGATTCTGGCGTTTCTCGATCAGGTCCTCCTGCCGATGCAGGGATTGCGTGACCTGGGTCATGATTGCCGAATGGTCTCCTTCTATCTTGCGGAGGGAGATCAACTCGCCGATGTCCTCCAGGGACATGCCGAGGCCTTGTAGGGTCTGGATCAGGCGCACCCGGTTCAGGTCCACTGTGCGAAAATAACGGAAGCCTCCCTCCGAACGCCTGCTGGGTTCGAGCAGGTCAAGCTCTTCGTAATAACGAAGGGTTCGGAGATTTGTGTCTGCGGCCCGGGCAAAGTCCCCGATCTTCATAAGTCCTGGATTTTCTTTCATCTTGCTGTGGGTGGGAGCAGCGGGCCCGGTGGAGTGAATGTTAGGGCTCTCCAATGGTACACTCCTGGGTCCAACCCGCCCAATCGGCGGGCCCCATTCCTCGAATCCATATCCTTAGGAAGAAGTGAGCCTTCAAGTCGCCAGACCCACTGCGACAGAAACAACAGCGAGACCCTGGAGCATGCAACCTGACCTGGAGATCGCGCGTAATGCGCATTTGAGCCCCCTCTTCGAATTGGTTTCGAAATGGGGAGTTTCCACCGAGAGCCTCATACCCTACGGCCATTACATGGCCAAGGTGGATCATCGCGTCGGGCTCGCACCGCCCGCAGCAGATTCCAAGCTTGTGCTGGTCACCGCGATTACGCCAACGCCTGCGGGGGAGGGCAAGACCGTACACACCATCGGTTTGTCATTGGCTCTCAACCGCCTTGGTAAGAGTGCCGCTGCCACGATTCGTCAGCCTTCCATGGGGCCTGTGTTTGGCATGAAGGGCGGAGCGGCGGGGGGCGGCTACAGTCAGGTTCTGCCCATGGAGGACATCAACTTGCACTTGACTGGTGATTTTCATGCTGTCACCGCAGCGCACAATCTGATGGCTGCTGCGCTTGACACGAGTGTGTTGCTGGACAATCCCCTTGAGATTGATCCCGAGCGGATATTGATCAAGCGCGTAGTGGATGTGAACGACCGATGTCTGAGGGAGATTCAGGTGGGACTGGGCGGCAAACTCAACGGGGTCCCGCGCACAAGCGGCTTTGAGATAACCTCTGCCAGTGAGGTGATGGCGGTCTTGGGGCTTGCGAGAGACCTGCCCGACATGCGCGCTCGTCTGGGCCGCATCATTGTGGCAGAGACATTTGGGGGCCAGCCCGTGACAGCCGAGCAGATTGGCGTGGCAGGGGCCATGGCGGCCATTCTGGCCAAGGCCCTGGATCCGACGCTGCTGCAGACCACCGAGGGCACCCCCGCGCTCGTGCATACGGGTCCCTTCGCCAATATTGCCCATGGGAACTCCTCGGTGGTTGCTGATCGTGTGGCCGCTACCTTTTGCGAGTACGTGGTCACTGAAGGTGGCTTCGGTGCGGATATGGGAGCGGAGAAGTTCTTCTCGATCAAGTCGCCTGCAAGTGGCATGCAGGCCAAGGTGGCCTTGTTGGTGGCTACTGTGCGTGCGCTCAAGATGCACTCCGGACGCTACCAGGTGAAGCCCGGTCGACCTCTTCCAGAGGAATTGATGCGCCCTGATCTGGAAGCCCTGGCAGAAGGCTGTGCAAACATGGATGCGCAGCTTGACAACGTGCGGGCCCATGGGATTCCGGTGGTCGTGGCTATCAACCGTTTTTCCAGCGACACCGATGAGGAACTCGAACTGGTGCGGAAACGTGCCTTGGCCGGCGGGGCTTGCGGGGCGTTCCTGTCCGAGGTGCATGCCAAGGGCGGTGCCGGAGGTGAGGAGATTGCAAGAGCAATCATCGAGGCGGCGGAATCCGGCCAGGCCAATCCAAAGCCCCTTTATGACCCCGAGGCACCCCTGATCGAGAAGCTCGAGATCTTGGCGCAGAATCAGTACGGGGCGGACGGGATCCAGTTTGAGTCCGAGGCGCTTGCGCAACTGCAGAAGATCGGGGAGCAGGGTGGTGGCTGCCTGCCGGTTTGCGTAGCCAAGACCCAATACTCACTGTCCCATGACCCCGGCCTCAAGGGGCGTCCCACGGGATTCACCCTGCCGATCCGTGCCCTGCGCCTGGCAGCCGGCGCGGGCTTTGTGATCGCCTATGTGGGCAAGATCATGACCATGCCGGGGCTAGGGAGGAAGCCGGCCTACAAGGACGTGGATCTGGATGAAGAGGGGCTTGTGGAGGGGCTTTTCTAGGAACCGCCCTGAGACTGGTGAATGGTGTTTCTGTCCTCTGGACACCTGCAAATCCATTCGATCTCGATTCTTACCTGGTTCTTGCTTATCCTGTTTCCAGCCAGAGGGGACTCTGGCGTAGTCACTCCATCCCGCCTCTGTCCGGAGGTGGAATTCACAGCGATCCGATCCCAATAGAAGGGACACCCAAACCCGCTACTGACCATGTTTTTCGATCCTCGTTTCTTTCTTGTCGTCGGCCCTTTCATGTTGCTGGCGTTTTTTGCCTCCATGCGGGTCAAGTCCACCTTCAAGCGTTATGCCAAAGTGGGCGTACGCTCGGGCATGACAGGGGCGGAGGCCGCCAGGGCCGTGGCCCGGGCGGGAGGTGCTGAGGTGACGGTGGAACGCGTGGGCGGCTTTCTGTCCGATCACTACGATCCCCGTACCAAGACCCTGCGCCTCTCGCCAGAGGTGCATGATGGCCGTTCGATTTCTGCCATCGCGGTGGGGGCTCACGAAGCGGGGCACGCGATTCAAGATGTGCAGCAGTACGCTTGGTTGGGTATGCGCTCGAGCCTTGTGCCCATGACCATGATGGGTTCGAGGTCTTGGATCTGGATTTTCATCGCAGGCATGTTGCTGCAGCAACCGGCTCTGGCCTGGGTGGGCGTGATATTGTTCAGTTTCACGGTGATCTTCCAGCTGGTGACCCTGCCGGTGGAATTTGATGCATCCAAGCGCGCCAAAGCGGTCTTGGCCGAGGCGGGCATCGTCTCAAGCGCTGAGGAACAGAAAGGCGTTTCGGATGTGCTCGGTGCGGCGGCCATGACCTATGTGGCCGGGGCTCTCACTGCGATTGCGACTCTGTTCTACTACGTGACCCTGTTGTCTGGGCGTGACTAGGTGGTCCGGGCGTGATCGGGGTCTGTCCCGGCGCATCTTGCTGGGCCCAACGGGCATGTTGTCCTGGCTCCCTTGAATTTGCCCTGCCCGGGTTGGGGTCTGTGCTTGCTCGGGGCTAGAGTGGGGTCACGACCTTTTCACCCCGACCCAGCATGGACCTTGTCTCAATCGATTGGACGAACATTTCTGCCGACGCCGTCGGTGTTGAGCACGGCCTGACGGAAGAGCGCATGCAGGCTTTGAAGGAACCCTCTCGGGTGGCCTTGGCGGCGGTGCGAGCTCGCGCAGACAATGACCTGCGCTTTCAGACCCTGCCCGTCGGCGGTGCCTGGCATGAGCGCATCCTGGCCTACGCTGAAGAACAGCGCGGGCGTTTCGAGAACATCGTGGTTTTGGGCATCGGGGGGTCGGCTCTGGGAAATCGCGCTCTGCACTCGGCCATGCACAGTCCCTACCACGAGATGTTTGGGGCTCACGGACTGCCGCGTCTGTTTGTCTTGGACAACGTGGATCCGGATCTTGTGGGAGAATTCCTCGATAGGGTCGATCCCTCCACGTGTCTGTTCAACGTGATTTCCAAGTCGGGCTCTACTGCGGAGACCATGTCTCAGTTCCTGATTTTCAGGCGTGCTCTGATCGAGCGCGTGGGAAAGGAGGCCCATGGTGAGCACATTGTTGTTACCACCGATGCCAGCGCGGGTGTGTTGCGGCCGATTGTGGAAGAAGAGGGGTATGTTTCTTTCGATGTGCCCGAGGGGGTTGGCGGACGGTTCAGTGTGCTCTCCCCTGTGGGGTTGTTGTCTTCGGCACTGAT
This sequence comes from Planctomycetota bacterium, assembly GCA_002686945.1. Lineage (GTDB taxonomy): Bacteria > Planctomycetota > UBA1135 > UBA1135. Next base: position 5,288 of record NYYZ01000032.1, on the reverse strand, counting down.
TGGCATCGATACTTCGGGTCTGCTCAAGGGCGCGGCAGACATGGACGAGCGTTGTGAGACCGGCGACTTGTTCGAGAACCCATCCTTGATGCTGGCGGGGATTCAATCCTGCATGCAACAGGAAAAGCACAAGCCTATCGCAGTGACTTTCGCCTACGGCCATCGCCTACGGCATCTCGCGGATTGGTATGCCCAATTGCTGGCGGAGTCCCTCGGCAAGCGTTTCAATCGTGATGGTCAAGAGGTCTTCGCTGGCCCTACGCCAGTACGCGCGGTGGGGGTCACGGATCAGCACAGTCAGAGCCAGTTGTTTGTTGAGGGGCCTCATGACAAGTGGTTCACCCTGTTGGCTATTGAACACCCAGACCACCACGTTCCGATTCCTCCTGATTATGGAGACCGGGATGCGCTGGCCTACCTCGGTGGGCGCAGCCTGGGCGAGTTGTTTGAGGCCGAGCGTGAAGGCACGCGCATTGCTTTGACCGAAGCCCAGCGGCCAAACTTGACCATCTCCTTCCCGCGGGTGACCGAGCACACTCTGGGGCAGTACCTCTATATGATGGAGTTGGCCGTAGCGGTGATGGGTGAGCACTACGGGGTCGATGCCTTCGATCAGCCGGGGGTCGAGGCGGGGAAGATTGCGGCCTATGGGCTGATGGGCCGCGAGGGTTTCGAGCAGCGGCGTGAGGAGATCGAAGCAGCCCGCAGGGCTTGCCCGCCTCGGCGTCTGTAGTGGGAGGATTGTCAGGGAGGGGTCGGTCCGGTTGGGAGGCGAGTCTGGCCCGTCTGGGGCCCCGAGAAGGCAATTTCGGGTGATCCGGGGGGTCCTTGCGCGGCCCTGACGCTAGACTCCCCCGCCCTGTGCCCCTGGGTGTATCCCTGCGTCTCCTCTCCGGTACAGCGACCTACTCCATGGAACGGATTCTCGACATGTGGGTTGGGGTTGAACTCCAGCCCCGCTCCCAAGAAGTCAGCCAGGGTTCCCGTGGTGCCTTCAATCAGGCCTTGGCCTTGGCGTGTCAGGTGGGTGCGCGCGTCACGATCATGCACTCCACATGGCACGAGGGCCGCACGGTGCCCATCGGTGATGCGGGCAAGGCGGCTCTCGACGCAATGGTCACGGAGGCGATTGGAGCGGGTTTGAGAACACGGCTTGAGGTCACCGATCAACGCCCCTGGCTGGCCCTGCTGCGGGCTGCTCTCAACGAGTCCGCCGACTTGATTCTCGTGGGCAAGCGCGATCGGCTGGAGGCACCCAGCGGCCGACGCCTCGGAAGCGTGGCCACGAAACTCGTGCGTAAGTGTCCCGCGCCGGTTTGGGTGGTCAAGCCAGGGCATGATCTGGAGCACAAGCTGATCCTCGTGGCGACCGACCTGACGGGCGTCGGAGATCAGGCTCTGGGCTGGGCTGCTTCTCTTGCACGCTGGCGCGGGGCTGCGCTGCACATTGTTCACGCCTGGCGACACGATTCAGAAGCGCAAGAACGCTTCCAGGGGGATGACCCTGAGGCCTGGCAGGAGGAGCTTTCAAACCTTCGGGAGGAAACCAGGGTCGCGGTTCTGGAACGCTGCGGGAACTTGGATCTGTCCGCGCCGCCCACAGTGCATCTTTCGCGCAAGAGTCCAGCCCGTGCCATCAAGGAAACCGTCGGGCACCTGGTGCCGGACCTGCTGGTCTTGGGCAGTTTGTCCCGGGCTGGTCGCGCGGGCATTTTTGTAGGTGAGACGGCTGAACGCTTGATGGGAAGGCTGGGCTGCTCCTTGCTGGTGCTCAAGCCTGACGGCTTTGAATGTCCCGTTGCGGCGGACTAGTTGTCCTCTTGGGGCAGGCCGCAGCTGGTTTCCAACGTATTGCGCTGGGTGATGCCCAGGGCTGTCCGCGTGGCCAGGAGCTTCTGTACATCTTCCGGGGGCAGGGGATCGAGGCCGCCCTTGGCAGTGTGCGCCAGCCAGAGAATGCGCGCGGTGTGTTCCAGCATGTCGAGCTTCTTGAAGGCTTCCATCAGGTTGGTACCCAGGGTCACCGAGCCGTGGTTCTTCATCATCACAGTATCGGAGCAGCGTATGATCTCGCGGATTGTCTCTGGCAACTCAGGCGTACCCGGTGTGCCGAAAGGGGCTGTGGGGATTCCTCCGATGGTCACGATCACCTCCGGGATGACCGGCATCTGCAAATCGATGCCAGCGATGGTCATGGCCACTGCGTGAGGTGGGTGGGCGTGCAGGATGGCGCGCACATCCGGGCGCTCCTCATAGGCCACCATGTGGATGCCGATTTCGCTGGAGGGCTTGGGCCCCACGGGGGAGGGCGTGCCGTCTGGAGCAAGTTTGGCGATCTGGTGCGGGTTGAGAAAGCCCTTCATGCTGCCGGTGGGCGTCACCAGGATTGAATCATCCCGCATGCGGGCAGAAATATTGCCATCGGCGGCGACCACAGTACCGCGGCTGTAGCACAACTCCCCGATCTTGCAGATCGCAGTGCGTAGTCGGGCTTCTTCGTCGCTCCAGGCGGGATCGGATGGTTGCATTGGATTCGCTTGCTGGGTGTCAGGGCTGCTGGATCTGGCGGTGGTCGTAGGTCAGCTTGCCGTGTACTTCCACCGCATCGACGAAGCCCACGATGAGGGATTTGATCGGTGCGCTGGGGTCCTTGAGGATCTGGCGCCCGGAGTTGCCCTCGTCGATCATCAGTACCCGGTCGCCAACGCCCGCGCCGATCTTGTCCAGGGCAATACGCGTCTTGCCCGTGGCCTTGCCGTCTGGTGTGACCGGGCGCACCATCAGGAGGGTGAAGCCATCGAGGGCCTTGACTTGTATGGGGGAGACCACCGTGCCAATCACATCCGCCAGGATCATCGCGAAGGTTCCAGATCTGAAGCCAGGTTGCGATTGCCGACTACTGCCTGTTCCACGAAGCCCAAGATCGTGGCGTCCACTGGTACGAAGGTCTCGTCGGGCAGGGCCAGGGCTGCCTCGCGTCCATCCACATAGTGGATCAGATCTCCTGGGCCGCTGGAGATCGCGCTGCAAGCCACCAAACTGCCGCCCATGGGGGCGCCGGTTTCGTCCAGGGGCTGCACGACCTGCAAGGGCACTCCCTCGAGCCCTTCGTACTGCTGAGTGGCGACTACGCGCCCGGTTACTCGGCCCAGGTACATGGTCTCATTCGCTCCACTTCTCGTATACGTTGCTGCCGTCCTGATCCCAGGAATCTACAACCGCCATGACCACGGCATCGCAGGGACGGTCTTTGGTCAAGTTGGTCTGGCGCGCGCTGGAGCCCGTGGCGTAGAGCACAAGGTCTCCCGGGCCCGCGCCCACCGCGTCCACCGCGATGACGTACTGGTCCTTTGGCTTGTTCTCGTGGTTGTGCACCTGGCACACCAGAAGTTTGTGGTCGCGTAGACCCTCGTCCTTTTGGGTGGCCACCAGGCTGCCGATGATCTTCGCAATTTGCATGGGTCTAGATTCTACAGGTCGAGCCAGGTGGAAACTGCTGCCCGAGGCAGGGCATCGCTCACCAGCCGTCGGCGCAGTTCCTGGTGGACGTGGTCGCGCATCTCTTCCCAGGTGGGCAGGGGACGATGGGAGCCGATTTGGAGCAGCAAGACCCCACCCTGGAGGCGCAGAGGGCCCAGTAGAGAGCCCTCTGGTGATTCCTTGCCCTTGTCGATGTGGGCCCAAAGAGCCGTGCGCACGGTCTCGGGGACCAGCCGCGAGCCCCTTGTGATGATGCCCAGGAAACCCTTGCGCTCCCGGCTGGCGGGCTCGTCCGAGTGCAGGCCCACCAGGCGTTCGAAGTCCTTTGGGCTGGCGATCTGCGCTTTCATCGCTTCGAGCTCCGATTCGGCCGCTTCAAAAGTTCGTGGATTGAGTTCATTGGCAAAGCGGGCAGCGCTCAGCACCAGAACGCTGATGGCATGGCCTTCTCCGTACAGGCTGTCGAAGAGGTTGCGCTCTTCCTCATAGACCGCGCGTAGTTCTGCGTCCCCATGGGTGCGGTCTACAAAGAGGTGTGCCATGGCTGCTGCGCGGATCGCCGGGTCCCGGCGCACGGTAGCCAGAGAAAGTCCCTGGGCCTTGAGTAGCTGCTCGTAGGCCACTCCCTGGAAGTTGCTGTTTGCTTCCACTTCTTTTCGTCGTCGGGCGATCTCGGTGCCTACTGCAGCTTCGACAGCGTCTGGGGCCAGGTCCGGCAAGCGCGCAGCGATGCGTTCAACGAGCAGCAATTCGTAGCAGGCCTCCCGTAATTGATCGGAGGGCAGGCTTTTGCGCAGGTACTCCCCAAAGGTCTGGCGTGAAATCAAGTGTGGACCGATTGTCAGCACCGTTCCATCGATCCAGGGGTATTCGCCTTTTTTTTGTTCCAGGCTATCCACGACCCCATTCAACCAGTGGGTTTGTTGTTCGCCGCTGATGGGATCATCCGGGCCCAATCCTAAAGCCTTGCGAGCCAGGCGTTCGTGCAACACCGACAAGCGCAGGTGTCGTTGAAAGGTCTTGCGGTTGATGCCCTGTTGTTCAAGGTAGTCCGTCAGACTGGCCGCCGTGCCGCTGGAAATGATTTGTTCCTCCAGGGTCCGCCAGCGTTGGTTGAGATCCGCCCGACTGGCGGTGATTCCCTCACTCTTGGCGAGTTCTTGCACCACCACCAACTGAGCTAGGGCCGCGAGGGTGTCCTGACCCAGAGGTGAGTTCCCATGGCGGGCCAGCAGAAGGTCATCGAGTTCTGTGAAGGTCAAGCGGCAGTCGGGACCGATGGCCGCCAGTTCGACTCCCAGGCGCGGCTTGTCCGGTTCCTGTTGGGGAGGCACCTCGGGGGCAGGCGGCGCCGGCCGCTTCTGGTCGGGCTGCTGGGCCTCAAGTTGCCCCGGAGCCAGGGCTGTCAGGGCCAGAAGGCAGGCAAGCTGTGCTTTCATTGCCCCCTATGGTAGCGCCAGGGGGGCCCTGGAGGCCCCATTCTGGCACCCCAGGTGACTTACATGAGACCATCGATGGTCGCTGCGTTGCACCGCAGGGGCTGAGGGTTGATGAGGTGTACGGCTTGCAGGCCCCGTCCAGATCGAGTCCAGCCATGCCGATTCCCGATGGAGCTCGCGCTAGGATACCCCCATGGGTCGAGACCACACTCGGCCAGCGCCATGGGTGCTGGCTTTCTTGATGGGGCTTGTGGGCTGCGGCGTTGAGCAGCGCTCACGCACAGTCGTAGTCGTGGTCTTTGATGCTTTGCATGCGGGGCATGTGCACCATCTGGGGTATGAGCGTGAGACCACGCCGAATCTGGACCA
>NYYZ01000031.1 GCA_002686945.1 Planctomycetota bacterium | reverse complement strand
CCGTAGCGGCGGCCCGGATCCTTCTCCATGGCCTTGACGCAGATCACCGCCAGGTCTTGCGGCACCTTCGAGCGCAGGGTGCGCGGGTCGACAGGGTCCTCCCACAGGATCTTCTGCGCCACCTGCTCGGTCGTGTCCCCCTCGAAGGCGCGCACCAGGGTCAGCATCTCGTACAGCACCACCCCCAGGCTGAAGACATCCGTGCGGTGGTCGATGCCCGCGTGCTTGACCGCCACCTGCTCGGGGCTCATGTAGGCAAAGGTGCCCACTAACTGGCCCGCAAGCGAGATCGAGTGCTCGTCGGTCAACTTGGCCAGACCGAAGTCCGACACCTTCGGTCGGTCGTCATCCGTCACCAGGATGTTGCCGGGCTTGAGGTCGCGGTGGATCACGCCGCCGGTGTGCGCCACGTCAAGGGCGTCCGCCACCTGCGCGATGAACTCGGCCACCTGATCGTAGTAGTCCCCGGGCAGCTCCCCCTCCTCGCGCAGGGCCTCCAGGCTGTGGCGCAGGTCGCAGGCCTCGGCCACCAGCTCCATGGCGATCCAGTGCAGGCCCTCGTCCTCGCCCGTGCCGAAGACCGACACGATGCCGGGGTGCGCCAGGCGGCCGCCGGCGCGCGCCTCGCGCGCGAAGAAGTCCAGGCCGCGCTGGTCCACGCGCTCTGGCAGCAGCAGCTTGAGGGCCACGCGCCGGGAGAGCGAGAGCTGCTCGGCCTCCCACACCTCTCCCATGCCTCCGCGCCCGATCAGGCGCAGCAGGCGGAAGTCTCCCACGCACTCGCCCTCGCCGGCACGGAAGGCGCTTGCGGCAGCGCCCCGAGCCGGGTGCGCAGCTCGGTGCAGAGCGTGCGCTTCAGCGGCCGTGGGTGAGAGGTCGTCGGCAAGCTGCCGGTGACCGGCGAGCATCCCCTGCAGGTCGTCGGCCGCGGCGAGCAGGCCCCGCAGCTCGTCGGCCTGCTCGGCCTGCTCGGCGCACAGGGCCTCGATGTCCTCAGGCGAGGGCTCGGGGTGCGCCTCCAGAAAGGCGGCCAGCAGTTCTTCGGGAGTCGGGCGCGGATTCATGGATGATCACCATCATTGCCATCGCTGGGAGGATTGGGAGGCGGGGATTCGCTTTCCTGCTTCTCTTTCAGGAGGGCATCGAGGGACTGCTTTACCTTGAGGGTGCTGGGATGATCATCGCCCAGCTGTCTGCGGCTGCCCTCCAGGGCCTCGTGGAAGAGCGCCTGGGCTTCGTCGTATTTGCCTTGGGCCTGGAGGAGGAGGCCCAGGTAGTTCATCGACTTCAGAGTATTTGGATGCTCGTCGCCCAGCGTGCGGCAGAATCCCTCCAGCGCTTCGCGTAAGGGCGGTTCGGCTTCGGCGAGTTTCCCTTGGTCCTTGAGGAGCACGCCCAGGTTATTGATATAGACCAGAGTACAGGGTCCGCTGGTGGTGGGGACGGGGGTTCTTTGGGGGTGGAAGAGAGATGCGTTCTGGTCGGTGGCGGGCTGCTTGAGCAGACGGCGCAAGTCGCTGGCGTGGCCTGGGTGCTCGGCGCAGAGGGACTCGAAGTTCGCAGCATCGCCACCGCTGGCGATGTGTTCTTCGAGGAGCAGGCGAGCCTGCTCCAGAGGAGAGGTTGAGTCCCTGGACATGACGCTCCTGAGTCTACATTCCGAGCGGGCAGCACAGGAGCGGCGAATAGGGCCAGGAGGCCTTCTAGGCGTGGCTCTTGGAACGCCCGCCGGTCAAGCAGGCACTGTCAGTTCCTCTGGCTCTGCCGGAAGCGCCAGACCTCGGTCAGCACGGCGCGAAGAGTGCTGACCTTTGCACCCTTTTGAGCGCACAGGGCACCCACTCGGAACGCCCGACTCCATTGAGTGTGCTGCATGCGCCAGGTGGTCCAGAGGCTGTGTTTGGGGTCCCACATTTCAGTTTGTTCGGACGTCACTCCGTTGAGTTCGATCACCCGCAAATCTTCACCCCGCTGCAAGTGATCGGAGGAGGGTACCTTGAAGTCGAAGCGTCCCAGGTGGAAGCCTTGGTAGCGGTCGGCGATACGGGCAACTGCTGCTTCCAACTCTGGTGTGATCAGGTGCTTTCCGTCCAAGAAAACCGCACCCCGGGAATGGGTGCCCACTTCCACCAGTGGGATCACGGATCCCTCCCTGGGCACTTCATTCATGCGGCCGCTGAGTTCGCGGGCATAGACCCGATGCAAGGCCACGGCGCGTGGGTCCGCCAGGATCAACTGTTCAAGGGTGCGCTGGCCGTCGCCCGCCACCGTTGGCAGGCGCTTGATGGTCAGTCCAACGATCTTGCCCCTGGGGGTGTCCGGGGGTTGCACCCAAAAGACGCCGAACTCCTCACCCGGGACGTACTCCATCAGAAGCGAGGGCACAGGCATGCTGTCCAGTGCCTCCTGTAACTGCTGAGCGGTGTGCAGCACAGTGACCCCTGCTCCACGCTGGCCCGCGTCGGGCTTGAGAACCAGGGGCAGGTCCAAGTTCCTGGCAGCGATCCACTCGTTTGCCTTGGCCTGCTGCTCGCCGTTCGGGACCAGAAGGATCCAGGTCGGGATTTCGGGACCTTCCCCCAGACCTTCCAGAATCTGCGCTTTGCTTTCACCGATCAGGCCGCCCATGGGCATTGCCGGATTGGCGGCGGTCATGGTCAGGCCCCGGTGGCGCAGGGTCAAGAGCAGCACATCGAGGATCACCGGGCTGTAATACAGCCAGGGCGGCCAAAACTCGTGGCGCGTCAATCGTCGCCATCTGCCCAGCAGTATGCGTCGACCGCGCCAGGTGAAGAGCCGCAGGGCGTTGTGCAGGAGAAACACAGTTCCCAGGGCGATGGCGGCGAAGCGGATCACATCCAATCCGTCCACTTGATCGAGTCTTACTTCGTAGTGTTTCGCTACCAGAGCCGATCCGCCCACCAGAATCGGAGTCCAGATCAGGCCGGCCACCGCAAACCAGAGGGCGAACTCTCTTATTCTGGTTCGCAGTACACCAGCGGTAAAATAGATCGGCAGGCGCAAGCCCGGGAGAAACCGGCTGGTGAAAATTACTCGCGCTCCGCGCTCATGCAACCAGCGGCTGGCGCGAGCAACAGAGTCCTCACTGATCATCCACTTGAAGGGTGCAATCAAGAGCGCAGAACGGCCCAGCAAACGGCCCGCGCCAAACAGCAGCAGGTCTCCGCTGAAAATCCCAATGAAGCAGAAGAGGCTTGCGGTCAACCAGTCCATGCGCCCGTCCGCCACCAGGAAACCAGCTGCGATGCAGGCCAGGTCTTCCGAGCCCAGGGTGGCCAGGGCCAGCAGCAGTCCGAACAGAATCAGGGCGGGACCTGTCAGGGGTGGAATGTTCCGGGGGTCAAGGGGCAGTCTGGCCCGTGCGAGGCGTTCCGCGCTGGCATCCTGGCGCAGTTTGGCTTGTCCTGTTTCCACCCGCGTCACCCAGACACTCAAGTCGCGCGCGAGTTCTTCGGTCCATGAGAACGGCAGGAAGTGGCTTTGGCCTGCAAGAACTTCAAGCTCCGCCTGGGGCACGATGCGTGCGTGTTCCCGCGCGGCGGCCAGAGGAATCAGGGGGTCTTCGCTGCCGTGCAGAATGCGCACGGGCAGGTCGAGCGTGTTCAAGATCTCGCGCAGTCGACGCTGATCGGTTTCGGCAAAACTGCGGCCAAAGGCCATCAATGGCGCCAGACCGTCCCAGGCACCAAAGTGGGGCAGGCCCCAGCGAGCGGCTCGGCAGGCATTCAAGAGCAGGAGGTGCAGGCCGTGGTTCAGGGTCTGGGAGCCGAGCAACTCAAATTCGATCACACCGAGTGAAGCCAGCATGAAAATGGACTGCACCTGTTCCGGATTGTGATCCGCCAGTTCAAGGGCCACGGCCCCGCCCAGGCTCCAACCCAAGAGATGGGCCTTTTCCACCTGGAGAGACTTCAACAGGTGGCTCAGCTGCAGGGCCGCGCCCCGGGCGGAGAGGTCCGGACCCAGGGGGCCGCTGGCTCCATACCCGGGCAGGTCCAGGGTCAGAACCCGCAGGTGCTCGGGCAGGGCTTGCACCAGACGATCGAAATTCGCGCCCCGGCCAGGACTGCCATGCAGCAGGACCAGGGTGGGGGAGTCTGGATCCTTGGAACCGCTCCATTTCCAGGCGAGGGTCTGTCGCAGGTTGTGAGTTTCATCGGCTTGCGTCGACACCTCGCTCTGCTGCCAATCAGTCGGTAGATCGCGGCGATTGCTTCCAAGGGCCCAGACCAGATGCGATGCCAGCAGCAGGCCGAGGTAGAGACGCCACCAGGGGCGGCGCGGCGGGGCCAGAGGGCTCGGCTCTTGGGCGGATTTCATGGGGGCGGAGAAGGGCAGGATCTCACAGGTTAGGGCGAGTCACTTGCGCGACCAACTTGGAGGTGGGAGCAGGATCGGGTCATGCGGGTGAGATGCTGAGGGCGGTGTGTGGCTCAGGCCCTAGACCACACACGATGGCTCGAAGTGCTCTTGGATCTGGGTCCAAGTGCTCTGGGCCAGGCTCTTGCGATCGCTGCCTCCTGCACGTTGTTCAATGAAAGTGACACGAGCGCTGATGCGATCGAGCATCAGCAGTCCGAGCAGATGGGGCATCATCTCCATCTCTCCCCACCAGCAGACCGAGAGGTGCGCCGGTGGGGCGCTGGGAGCAACCTGGTAGTGCAAGCTGAAGGGAGCGATGGGCAGGTTCTGGTCCACTGCCACCTGGAAGAGGCTGGCGCGAAAGGGCAGGACTTCGGCGCCGCGGGTGCTGGTGCTTTCGGGAAAGACGATCACTCCTTCGCCCCCTTGAATGGCTTCCTTGAGTTCGTCGCGCACTCGGCCCAGGTCGCGCTTGCGCTCGCGCTTTACGAACAGGGTGCCCGCCAGGCGAGCGAAGTGTCCCGCCACCGGTACCTGGCCCACTTCCGCCTTGGCGAGAAATCGCCCCCGCAGACTTGCATGCAGCACCAGGATGTCCAGATAGGAGAGGTGATTCCCGGCTGCGAAGAAAGGAGGCTGGGGGGGCGTACCCACCACATCCAGTCGGACTCCGAGAATCCACAGGCAACCACGAGCCCAGGCGCGGGTTGTCAGCTGGCGCGGGGCAATGGCGCCTCGCGGCCAGAGCCGTTCCAGCAGGGTCACTCCGATCAGGCAAGGATATTGGAGTGCGGTCCAACCCAAGAGGGCGCAGAATCGCAGACCAGCACGCAGCCGCTTCAAACCTTCGGCCGCCTCTCTCGAGCGCTGAATTGACGGTGACGATCTTCATCGATGTGCACGTGGATCAGCGTGTCGATGGTACCGAATTCCCGATCCAGGGCGGGCCCTCCGATCACGGTAGCTCCGTGACGCAGGTAGATCTTGAACAGTTTCGGGATCTTGGGTTCGGAACAGTTGGCCACTTCTGCGGCGGAAGCCCGGCAGAGATAGTCCTCACGCGGTTTCGCAAAGTGCGTTCCCTGCAGATGACCCCTTTGCGTCAGCATCTCATGGAAACGAAGGCCTTGCGCCGGATCCTGGCTGGTCAGCGAACTGCAACCGAACATGGCCTTCAAGCCCGCATGATCCGCGTAGGCCCTCAGGCCACGCCAGAGCAGAAACAACACACGCTGATCTCTGTGTTCTCTGGCGATGCAGGCGCGGCCGAGTTCGATCGATTGCCCGAGAAAGTCGCCAGGCAGATCTTCCAACGCAAATTCCTGGGCTGAGTAGAAGCCGTGTCCTTCAGCGGCGGCGGTTGGAGTCTGCATGCGATAGGTCCCTACGCAAATCCCTGTCACCAGATCCAAGACCATCACATGCTGGCACTGGTCATCGAAGCGGTCCTTGTCGCGCCCGGTTGTGCGGTTGACCTCAAGTCCTTCTCCGAGTTCCAAATGAAACACATCAAATCGCAGGCGCTGGACTTCCTCCAGGTCTTCCTTGCTGCGAGCAAAGCGCAAGCGATAGCGTCCCGAGACCTCATCCAAGGGCGGGATGCGGTCGGGGTGACCAAGTGCTCGCTGCCCGGTGGCGGGGCTGGTCTTGTGCATCGCGGAGTTCAGGTGCTCAGGGTGGGGGCGGCGCATGGGGCGCCGCGGGCCGGAGGGGTCTGGATTTGGGACACCCCGGGTGGGATTCTATGTTCTCACGGGCCTTGGGGGGGCGGACTGAGGCACTGTTGCAGCGGATCCAGGGGCGGGGGGTGGGGGCCCCATCCTTGGCCCCCGACGAGGGTTCTTGGGCGCATTCTGGATTCCAGATGTATGCTTCATTGCGGTCCCCTATCCCTTCGTTTATCACCCCTTGACTCTCATGCGCCTTGCTGCTGTCTGCTTTTCCTTTCTGCTCGTTTCTCCCCTCTTTGCCCAAGGCAGCGACGATTGTATTTCTGCCCTGGTGATCAGCGGCCCCGGCCCGCATGCATTCGATAACTCGACTGCCACAACGGACGGCATGGCTGACCCTCTGTGTCTGGCCTTTGGTTCTGACCAGGTGGAGCAGGATGTGTGGTTCCGATGGACTGCGGCCACTACGGCTCCCACTCTCTTGTCGTTCTGCGGACAAACCACTGTTGACACCAAGGTTGCGGTCTATGATGGAGTGACCTGCAGCGACATCATGTTGGCTTGCAACGATGATGCTTGCGGTTTCCAGTCCGAGCTGACTTTTTCTGCTGTCGCGGGTGCTGAATACCTCGTGCGAGTGGGCACCTATCCAACCGCACCTGGAGGCATTGGCACATTTGACTTGAGCCCTCAGGTCCCGATCGTGAATCCCGGGAACGGACACTCCTATCTGGTTGTCAATGACGGTCCAGATTGGCACACCGCTCGCGCTGGAGCCGAGGCCATGGACTTCAATGGCCTGACCGGGCATCTGGTCACGATTACAGATCAGGCGGAGCATGATTGGATCGTTGCCAACCTGACTTTCACCCGTCCCTGGATCGGCCTGATTCAAAACACCTCCTCCAGCACCTACGCGGAACCCGGCGGAGGCTGGGAGTGGATCACGGGCGAGCCCTTGGTCTTTACCTTCTGGGCCACCGGTGAACCCAACGACAACCCCGTAGGTGAGAACTACGGCGAATGGCACGGGGGCGGCTGGAACGACATGCTCGCCACATCGAACGAACCCAGCGAATACATTGTCGAATTCGATGGCCTGGTGGGGGGCCCAAGCCTCTTCTGTGACCCTGCCAACAACACTTCATCTGGGCAGCCAGTGACCCTGGAGAACTCCTCCTTCAGCGGGCCCGGCCTTTATCACCTTGAAGCGGACGGTGGTCCCCTTGACCAGTTTGGTTATTTCCTTGTCTCAGCGGGCGAGTTGCCCAACCCCGTGACCGTGAGTCAGGGTCTGCTCTGCTTGAGCGCGCCTCTCGGCCGCTACACCGGCGTAACTTCGGCCACCTTGAATTCATTGGGCCGCTTCGATGCCGCGGGCGTTCTTCAGAACCTGACCGGCACTTCTTCAGTGGGAAGCGGGTATGACATACCTGCTGTGCTGCCTGACCCCCCTGCGGGGGTGATCACATCAGGTGATACCTGGTTGTATCAACTGTGGTTCAGAGATGTGGGCGGCGTGTCCAACTTCAGCAACGGGATCGCTGTCACGTTCTAGTCGTCAGTGCCCAGGAACGGGTAACGCCAGTCGGATGGGGGAACAAAAGTCTCCTTGATCGTCCGTGGACTCACCCACCGGAGCAGGTTCAGGATCGACCCCGCCTTGTCATTCGTGCCTGAGGCACGGGCTCCACCAAAGGGCTGCTGTCCAACCACAGCACCGGTCGGCTTGTCGTTGACATAGAAGTTCCCCGCAGCGAAGCGCAGGGTCTCCATGGCCTTGCGCAGGGCCTTGCGATCTGTCCCGAAGACCGCGCCAGTCAGTGCGTACTCGCTCGTATCCGCGCACAACTGGACGGTTTCGTCGACTCTTGCGTCGTCATAGGGGAACACTGTCAACACCGGGCCAAAGAGCTCGGTGCGCATCAGGTCATGCTTCGGGTCGCCGGTCTCAATCACCGTGGGCCGGATGAACCAGCCTTGGCTGGAGTCGCACTCGCCGCCCACGACTACCTTGCAGCTGGAGTCTGCGCGGGCGCCATCGATGGCCTTGGAGAGCTTGTTGAAGCTGCTCTCGTCGATCACGGCGCCCAGGAAGTTGTCGAAGTCGCCCGGGTCGCCCATGGCCATCTCCGAGCTGATGGACTCAAGCTCCTCCAGCACATCCGGCCAGATCGAGCGCGGGACATAGGCGCGGCTGGCGGCAGAGCACTTCTGGCCCTGGTATTCGAATGCGCCACGGGCCAGGGCTACGGCCAGAGTGCGCGCTTCGCTGCCGGGCAGGGCCATGACAAAATCCTTGCCACCGGTTTCGCCCACCAGGCGCGGATATTGTCCGTAGCTCGGCAGGTGCTCGGCGATGTTGCGCCAGATGCCCTGGAACACAGCCGTGGATCCGGTGAAGTGGATTCCGGCCAGTCGTGAATCGGCCATCACCGGGTCGCCCACCTGGGCGCCGCGGCCGGGCAGGAAGTTGATCACTCCGGCGGGGACGCCCGCTTCGATCATGAGTTCGGAGAGGTAATAGTTGGACAGCACCGATGTGGAAGCGGGCTTCCAGATCGCGGTGTTGCCCAGCATGGCGGGAGCGGTGGGCAGGTTGCCGGCGATGGAGGTGAAGTTGAAGGGCGTGATTGCAAACACGAAGCCATCGAGGGGGCGGTGCTCCAGGCGGTTCCAACAACCTGCGGAGGAATCGGGCTGCTCAGAGTAGATGCGTTCCATGAAACGCACGTTGTAGCGCCAGAAATCGATCAACTCGCAGGCCGCATCGATCTCGGCCTGGTGGCAGGTCTTGCTCTGGCCCAGCATGGTGGCGGCGTTGACACGGTCGCGCCAGGGGCCAGCTAGAAGGTCGGCGGCCTTGAGGAAGACAGTGGCGCGCTCTTCCCAGGGCAGGGCCTGCCAGTCAGCGCGGGCCTCGGTGGCTGCGTCGATTGCCTGGGTCACATCCTCCGGCCTGGCCTGATGATAGCTGCCCAGGTCCAGATCATGATCGTGGGGTGAGCGCATCTTGGCGGTGTTGCCCGTGCACACCTTCTCGCCGCCCACCAGCAGGGGGACCTCGACCGGGTTGGCGCGCATGCGCTTGAGTTCAGCCTGAAGGCTCTCACGCTCGGGGCTACCGGGGGCGTAGTCCTTGACCGGTTCATTGTGGGGGTCGGGAGTCTGGAAGGTGCCGTGTGTCATGTTTCTGTTGCTGAGGTTCGAGCCAGAAGGGACTGGCTGGCCCCTGGGGGGAGTGGGGGGCAGGTTCTGGGGCAGGATTGTCCCTGCCCAGGCACCCTGAGTCCAGCCGCGCAACTGGTCCTTTTCAAGATGTCCTTTTCAAGTACGGCTGCGCGCCCCATCATGGGCGACCTCTGACCCTCTCGGGCGCCCAAGCCCACCCCCGACAATGAAATTTCAACGACCTTTTCCATCGACTTCGATTTCCCGTCTCACTCCGTTGCTGATCGCCGGCTTGTTGTCTGCCTGCGTGGTCAAGGTCCAGGCCGACCCCCCTCGGGGCACCAAAGACCAGCAGCAGTCCCAGGCCTCAGCGGAGAAACTGCGGGATCTGCGGCACAAGTTGGAGACCTCTGAGCGCGCCATGCATCACGCGCAGACGGACCTTGAACTGGCCAAGCTTGGTGAGTGGTTGGCTCGCAAGGATGCGGAAATTGCATTGCACGGGGCGGAGGTGGCTCTTGTCCAGGCGACGAAGAAACTGGAGCGTTTCGCTGAGTTGGAACGGGCCCAGGAGGAAGAGGTGGCGCGCATGGCCCTCGACCGCTCCGCAGAGCGTCTGATTGGCGCCCAGCAGGACCTGCAGGGGATCCTGGATATCTACGAGCAGGAAGAGGAGGCCCGTTCGCGGGATGAGATCATCCGCCGACACCGCATGAGCGTGGCTTTTGCGGAGCGGGGCAAGCTCTTGTCCGCATCGCGCCTGAGGGTGGTGCTTGAGCATGAACTGCCTGGTAAGGAGTTTGCGCTGGAGCAGGCGCGCGTTCGGGCTTCCCAGGCTCTTGAGGCGCTGCAACACAAGCGTGGGCGTTTTGATCTGGAGCAGGAGCAGAAAATGCGCCGCAAGCATGAGGCCATAGCCGAGGCGCAGTACGCCCTGGAGGCAGCCAGAAGAAAGCTGCGCCGGGCCCAGCGCAATTCCCAGGAGGGGCAGTCCGGGGACGAGCACGCTCATGACGCAGGAGCCGAGCATGAGGGCCACAGCCACGAGCATCCTGACGCCGAACAGCAGGAGCATGAGCATGCGGAACACCAGGAGCATGAGAGCGGCGAGCATGAAGATCAATCAGATCAGCAGCACAAGCGCCCACCCGGCCTCGAACAGGACAACGCCGGTCAAGCCCAGACCTTCTCGGGAGAGGACAAGTAGGCATGTTGCCCTTGCTGGTTTGTTGGGCGGTTTGCGCGGCGCCCCAGGTGCAGGATCCTGTGGACTCCGGGCGCGTTCTGCCCAAGGTCACGCCGGTGGTCTCGCGGGATGTGCCTCGGGTTCTCTCGGGGGAAGAGGTGCACGTGCCGCACAAGCGAGCCATCGACTCCCTGCTCGGACGGCAGAACCCCGATGGGAGTTGGGGCGCAGGGGCGCCGGACTGCGTCTTGGAGTTGGGCTTTGCGCTTGAGACCTACTACTCCTGGCAGGTGGGGGCCCATGCCCTGGGAACCATGGCTCTGGCGGCGATTCCCGAGACGCCGGAGCGCCGCAAGGCCTTGGATCTTGCGATCGGGTGGCTCTGCAGCACACGCGCTTCCACGCGCGGGTCGGACTGGGACAACGATCGGGTCTGGAGCACGCTCTACGGATTTGTGGCCTGTATGGAGTTGTTGGACGATGAGCGATTCGGAGAGGGGCCGCAGGCGGAGGCTTTGGAGGCTCGGGGGCGCAAGTTCCTGGCCTCGCTCCTGGCCCACCAGTCGGACATGGGGGGCTGGGCCTACTATGACGACCCGCCCTATGACCGTATGCCGACCTGGGCCACCTCCTTTTGCACCGCCCTGGTTCTGCCATCCTTGATTCGCGCGCAGCAGCGGGAGTGGGGTGTGGAACAAAGGGTGATCGAGCGGGCCCTGAGTTATGTGGCGCGCTGCAACCTGCCCGGGGGAGCCTACGAATACGACTTGAATCCGCGTGTGCGGATCGGGGGCATCGAGCACATCAACCGCATGGAAGGGAGCTTGGGACGCACTCAAGTCGGAAACTGGGCGCGGGTGCGGGCGGGGGACCGCCATGTGACCCACGAAATGGTGCGTGAAGGTCTGGCAGCCCTTTTCAAACACCACGGGTTCCTCGATCACGTTCGTACTCGGCCGGTTCCCCATGAGGGCTTTCATGCCAACGCGGGCTACTTCTATTACTTCGCCCACTACTATGCGGCCAAGGTGATCAATACCCTGCCCGAGGAGGAGCGGGAAGAGTGGCACGCCCAATTGCGGCCCCATATCACCAAGACCCAATTGAAGGACGGAAGCATGAGTGACTTCATGGATGCGGGCTACGCGATCACCTCCGCCACCGCCTATTCGATCCTGACCCTTGAGGAGGGGCTCCGTTGAGCATGACCATCAAGGGTGAACAGGCAGGTTCGGAACTGAGCAGGGCATTGGATGTGAAGCAGATTGGAGAGTTCCTGGACGCCATGCTCGGGACGCGGTTGTCTGCAGAGGCCGGGGATTTTGCTCGCAGGGCGCAAGAGGAAATTCGTGCGGGGGTTGATCCCAAGCGCATGGGCCTGCTTTTTGCCCTCTCCAGTCGCCATGCCCGGGACCGGGTGCTGCTGGACCCAAGCGAATCAGAACTCGCCCGTGCCGCAGAACTTCTGCCAGGTTGGAATCCCGAGCGCTGGGGTCTGCTTGAGACCCTGCGCGTCTCTCTGTGGATGACTCGCGAGGACTTGGGTCAGCCCAGTTGTGCCGAAGCGGTGGAGGCCCTCTTTGGCCACGCGGATGAGGGTGAGTGCCGTGCCCTTTATCGTGTCCTGCCCCTGCTGCCTGACCCTCTTCGTTTTCAATGGCGCATGCAGGAAGGCTGCCGCACCAACATAGTGCCGGTCTTTGAAGCGGTGGCCTGTGACAATCCTTATCCCGCGGCGTACTTCGAGGACGTGGCCTGGCGTCAGATGGCGATCAAGGCGCTCTTCTTGGATTCGCCCCTTTGGCGCGTGCATGGCCTGGATGGTCGGCTGGACGAGGATCTGGCACGCATGGCTTTGGATCTGGTGGAAGAACGCACCAGTGCAGGGCGACCGATTCAGCCCGACCTGTGGCTTTGCCTGGGACCCTATGAGCAGGAGCGTGCCCTGCCCCTGATCGACCACGAAATCAACCATGGCACATCCGAAGGCCGCTGCGCCGGGATTCTTGCCCTCGGTCGAGCCCTGCAAGAGGGTAGGCTGGAGGCCTTCATCCGGGCCCAAGACCCCTTGCTCTCCCCCTGGGCGGAGGCCGCCCAGGCCGGCGACTGCTCCCAGGCGGCCTTCGGCCGACTTCCTGGGCGTGAGACCTCAAAACAATAAATCCCATGCGTTTCTTCGATCCCCATATTCACTGTACCAGCCGCACCACCAATGACTATGTGGCCATGGCCGAGGCAGGTATTCGCGCGGTGATCGAGCCGGCCTTCTGGCTGGGACAGCCGCGCACCACCTTGGGGGCTTTTACCGATTACTTCGCAAGCATCTTGGGTTGGGAACGATTCCGTGCCTCCCAGTTTGGCATCAGTCACTTCTGCGCCATTGGCTTGAATTCCAAAGAAGCCAATGACGAGGGTCTGGCCAGGGAGGTCCTGGAGGTCCTGCCGAGTTATGCCCTCAAGGAGGGCGTGGTGGCCATCGGTGAGATTGGCTATGACGAGATCACCCCCGCTGAAGAGCGAGCCTACGAAGCCCAGCTGAACTTCGCTGTCGAGAACGACATGGTGGTCATGGTGCACTCGCCCCATCGGGACAAGAAACGTGGCATCCAGCGTTCGATAGAAGTGGCGGCCAACTGCGGTGTCCCCATGAACAAGCTGGTTATCGACCACAACAACGAAGAAACCGTCAAGGACGTATTGGACTCCGGAGCCTGGGCGGCCTTTACGATCTATCCCCACACCAAGATGGGCAGCGCGCGCATGTGCGAACTGCTGCGGCAGTACGGGCCCGAGCGCATCATCGTGGACTCTTCAGCGGATTGGGGGCTCTCTGACCCATTGGCGGTTCCGCGCACGGCGGCCATGATGGTGGAGAAGGGCATCGATCCCGAGGCTGTGCGTTTGGCCACCTGGCAAAACGCTTTGGATGCCTACGCCCAGTCTGGCCAGATCGATGTGCAGGCTCTGGAGGGCACCCTTGAAGTGGATCAGCGTCAGTTGTTTGGCGAGAACTCGGTTCTGCGTGGTCAAGAGCCGCGGGTCGACACGCCAGTGGTCAACTGAGCGGATTCGCGAGGGCTGGGATTCCTAGACAGGGAGCCCGAGCAGGCGCGCGATGTTGCCCCCGAAGATCTGGGAGTGTTCATCGCTGCTGCCGCCGAGGTCGCGCACGATCAGGGACTGCTCACTGAGCCGATCCTCGCGCCAGCCTCGCGGGAAGGTGCCCGAATCCGTGCCGAAGACCACCCGGCTGGGGGAGAAGGCATCGAGGGCTCGTTCGAACACATCCTTCAGGGTCAGGCTTTGGGGCTGCGTGCGAATCCAACCATTGGAGGAGGAGGAGTCTGTGTGGATGTTGCTGGACTGCATGCCCGCCATCAGGGTTTCACGAAACATGCCCGCACCGAAGTGGGGGATGATGAAATTGATCTCGGGGTGGCGGTCCGCAACGGGCACCAGAAAGAGCGGATTGGCCAGACTGGGGTTGGCCGTACGCTTGAGGCCGAAATGGTCTCGCAGGGGCACCGTGAACAGGCCGCAGTGCACATAGCAGAGCCCGCCCACGGCGGCGACCTGCTCCAGGACGGGCGTGACGAGGGGATCGTCAATGCGGTAGCCGTGCTGAGCGGGGAAGAGCAGAATGCCACTGAGGTTCCGTTCCACAAGCAGGGTCTGCACTCCACCGGCGGCGTTTTCCATTTTGGGGTTGATGACCGCAACGCCGGAGAATTGGTCGGGGGCGGTGGCCACTGTTTCGGCAACCGTGGGGGACTCAGTCGGGTGGCTTGAAAAGATCACCAGATGGTCGACCTTGGACTTTTCCATCTCCGTCAGCCACCGCTTGCGGTGGACCGAGTCGTCCTGATCGGGCATCTGCACGCCGCTTGATTCCTGGACTTGCGCCATGCGCTGCTCAAGTGCGCCCGCCATCTGGCTTTCTTCCGCCAGAGCCTTGAAGAAGGGAGCCGAGAACCAGTGGCAGTGGGCGTCGATGAGGGGGAACTTGGCCATCAGGGGGGGATGATAGGGGATCCACCTGGACGGCTGGCAGCCTTTTGGAGAGTTCTCCGGGGGCTGTACAGGCTGGGCTTGCGTGTGTCCGTTCAGTAGCAGTGTGCACCTGCGCTCCGACTCGCTACTATCTCGCCCCTATGGAACAGTGGGGCCTCGATCTGGCCAAGGAGGACTTCAAATTCTCTGCGGCCCACTTTCTGATTTTTCCTGACGGGAGCGCTGAGCGCTTGCACGGGCACAACTATCGGGTCTATGTGGAGATCGATGCGGGCCTCGACGAACACGGACTGGTGCTGGACTTCAAGCAGGTCAAGCCGGTGGTGCGCGAGTTGTGCCACTTTCTCGATGAGCACCTGCTGGTGCCCGGAGAGCATGGGGAACTTCGGGTCTCTGATGCGGGCGCTGGTCACAAGGAGGTGCGCTACCGAGAGAGCCGCTATACCATGCCGGAAGGGGACCTGATCGTGCTGCCGATCAACAACACATCATCCGAGAACCTGGCTACCTGGTTCGGTCGACGCCTGCTCGATGAACTTGGTCAGCGCTTTCCCAAGGTAAAGGTGCAACGACTCAAGGTGCGGGTGGAGGAGACCAGCGGCCAACGCGGCGTGTACCGTCACTTGTCGACGGATTGAGGCCCTGCGGCCAATTTGGCCAGGGAGTTCTCTACCTGTCGCTCGCGCAGGGACTCCAAGAGGGTATCCACTCCTACCAGAGAGATTGTGGGACCACCCAGAAGCTCCAATTCAGCCACCAGGCCTTCGGGCCAACCAGCTTCAAGGTCCTCATTGACGAGCCATGAGTAGAGGGCATCCACGGCGAAGTTCGGGTACATCTGCACCAGTTCGCGTAGTTCCTCGGGACCCATCTGTTCTACTGCTGCCCTGCGCCAGGCCAGGGTCTCGTCTTCCAGCTCAGCGGCTTCGAGCAACCAGGCCGGGGGCACTTCGTCCAGGTCCTGGCCCTCAGCACGCTGGCAAAGGTCTCTGACTCCGTCGAGCCCGATGTTGGCTGTGGCCCGTTCCATGACCAGAAAGGCCAGGCCATAGAAACCACGCTTGGTCCCGCTGGTCAAGGCTGTGCTGGAGAGGCCTGCTTCGACTTCGAAGACTTCCCGCTGGGGGCTATCGCCCTGGTCTTCACCCGAGAGGGTCACGCGCGCCAGCCACTGGCGTTGATCGTCGGGCCAGGAGAGCCGCAGTTCGAGTTTGAGGCCGCCGCAGGCCAGGGCCGCCGAACATAGGCGCCCCGCTCGCAGGCGGGAAGAATCCTCTGGGCAAAGTCGGGCGCTGACCAGATCGCAGAGGCCTTCCTCCATGGTGCCGGGCAGCATCTGCCAGGGTTCATCGAGGGCCGCGTGGGCCAGCTCGTGGGCCAGGGTGCGTTCCAGGTTGTCCGCATTGCGGGCCAGCAGCACACGATGGTGGTGTTCGCTCCAAAGACCTTCCGCATCTTCCACCTGACTTCCCGGGAAGGCATAGAGTCGGGGTTGTCCTTGGATCCAGACCTCCAGGTCCTCGGGCAGGCTTGAGTTGGGCAGCAGGGCTTCGATCCTGGGTCCCAGGGAGTCGAGCATTGCGGAGATGCGCCTGGCTTCCAGCTGGTCGGCCGCACGCACGATCCCCTCGGCAGCCTGCACCCGACTTGCGGGGGGCTGCACCATGCATGCGCCCATCAGGGCGGCTGCCGCCAACAGGGGGGCTTTGGATCGGGTGCGCAGGTTCACAGGAAAAGGTACCCCCGCATCCGTAGGAGGGCCGTGGGGGGGGGCATTTGGGGTCCAAATCGGTACAGGGGGGTCTTCCTGGCGGGTCCGGGGCGCTATCGTGCTGCCTCCCATGGATCCCCTTCCGCCCCCCTCCGCCGACTTTGGCCTGCACCAGGCCGGTGAACTCCTGCGTACCCATTGGGGTCGGGAGGGGGCCCTGAAGTCCCTTACAAGCTACGAAGATCGCAACTTTGCCCTGCTCGATGGGTGCGGGGAGCCAAGCCATGTGTTGCGGGTCCAAAACGCTGGAAATCGCGCGCGCTTGCAGTTGGAGGCCATGATTCTGCGCTGTCTGGCGCGCGAGCTGCCGGGGGTTGCGCCGGAACTGGTGCCGACTTCCGCTGGCGATGATTGGGTCGAACTCAATGGTGCCGACGGGCGCCTGCATCTGGCGCGCGTGATGAGTTGGGTGCCGGGGCCGCTCCTGGCCGACCTCAAGGGGCGCAACCTCGAAACCTGGTTCAGTCTTGGGGAACTGCTCGGTCGTGTGGACCGTTGTCTGGCGGAGTTGAAAGTGGATGCGGGCGCCGGACAACACAGCTGGACCATGGAGGCCACGAGCCAGCTTGCCTCGTTGCTCCAGTACGAACCGGACCCAAAAATCCGCAGCATGTTCGAGGCCGTGCTGTTGATGTACGGGGGCAGGGTGCAAGGCGTGATCGAAGAGCTACCCCAGCAGCTTCTGTTCTATGACGCCAACGAGTTCAACCTGACTGGCGTGGAGACCAGAGACGGCGCCCGGGTCACGGGTTTGTTTGATCTGGGGGATGCGGCAGTATCCGCGCGCGTCGCGGAGGTCGGCATCGCTGTGGCCTATGCCATCCAGTTGAGTGAGGATGATCCCCTTCCTGTGGCTCTGGCCTTGGTTCGTGGTTACCACCAGAGTTTTCCCCTGCACCTTGAAGAGCTTGATCTGGTGCTGCCCTGCGCTGCGGCACGCTTGACCATGAGCCTCATGCACGGTCGTGCTGCGCGGGAGGCTGATCCGCACAATGCGCACTTGACCCAGCACACCGGCGATGGAGTTCTGGCGTTGGAGGCCTTGCTTGCTATTCAACCCGAGCAGGGGGCCCATCATCTGGGGGTCGGGTTGGGGTTGCTGTCAGGGACCGGGTCTCCTGGCCCAAGGGACGAAAAAGATCTGCTGTCAGCCCGCGCGGCGGTGCTCAATCCAGCGCTTTCTCTCTCCTACGATGAACCCCTGACCATCCTGCGAGGAACTCGCAGCTACCTCTTCGACGCCGAAGGAAGAGCCTTTCTTGATTGCGTCAACAACGTTTGTCATGTGGGGCACTGCCACCCACAGGTTGTGCGTGCCCTCGCCAATCAAGCCGCAAGCCTGAACACGAACACGCGCTACCTGCACCCGGGGCGGTTGGACTACGCCCAGCGCCTGGTGGACCTTTTTCCTGCTCCACTCGACACGGTTCAGTTGGTGAACTCCGGCTCCGAAGCCACCGAGCTGGCCCTGCGAATGGCTCGAGCGGCCACAGGCGCAGAGCATTTCCTGGTGCTCGGGGGTGGCTATCACGGCAACAGTCAAGGGGCCGTGGCAGTCAGTCCCTACAAGTTCAACGCACCCGGCGGCGGGGGCGCACCGAACTGGGTGCACGAGTTGCCCTGCCCCGATCCCTATGCAGGTCTGCACCGGGGACCGGATGCAGCCGAGGCCTACGCTGCCAGCGTGCAAAAGACATGCCTTGACATCGAAGCCCGGGGCGGTCGGGTGGCCGCACTCCTGGCCGAGCCCCTGATCGGTTGCGGTGGTCAGGTGGTGCCCCCTAAGGGTTGGCTGAGTCGCGCAGCCGCACTGGTGAAAAGTCACGGCGGCCTGTGCATCGTGGACGAGGTGCAGGTTGGCTTTGGCAGGGTGGGAGACGCTTGGTGGGCCTTTGAGCAGGAGGCCTTTGTGCCGGACATGGTGACCCTGGGCAAACCCATGGGCAATGGTCATCCCATGGGAGCAGTCATTGCGACTGGCTCGGTGGCTCAGGCCTTTGGCGAGGGTCCCGAGTACTTCAACACCTTTGGGGGCAATCCTGTTTCCTGTGCCGTCGGCATGGCGGTGCTGGATGTGATCGAGCAGGAGGGCTTGATCGCCAAGGCTGCCGAAGTGGGAGCCCATCTTTCACAGGGCTTGTGTCAGTTGGCCCAGGACTTCCCCGTACTGGGTGATGTGCGCGGCCGCGGCCTCTATCTCGGAGTGGCCTTTGTGCGAGATGCGAAGACCCGCGAGGGGGATCCAGAGCGGCTGGCCCGGGTGGTAGCCAGGGCCAGGCAGGCAGGTGTGCTGTTGGCGATCGATGGGCCCGGGCACGATGTGCTCAAGATCAAGCCGCCGCTTGTCTTTTCGATAGCAGACGCCGACCTGGCGCTGGCGGTTCTGCGCCGGGCTCTTGAGCAAACCGCCTGAGCCCGCTGATCCCGTGCAAAGACTCAGCGAGCCCCTGCAAAAGGTTCGCAGTGCTCACAGCCGCAGTCGGGATCAAACCAGAGCGTTGCCTCGGGTTCTTCGCCGGTGGCATAGCCAAGCGCGTTCAGGTCTGCTGCCTGCTCAGGCGTGATGGCCTGGGAACTTCCTAGGCCATCTTCCGGGGCACTGGTCAGCCATTGCACCACACGCTTGCGCAAGACCTTTACCCGCTCCGGCTGGGAGGCGGACAGGTCCTGCAGGCAGCCGGGATCCGCATTCAGGTCAAAGAGTTCAAAGGTGTGCTTGGTGCGCCACTCCTTGAGGGACCACTCCTTGTGATCCTTGAGTTGCAGAATGAAATACCACTTGCCGATGCTGATGGCGGCGCTCATGCCGTGTGCGGTGAGCAACATGCGCGGTCCCTTGTCGGGTTTCTCCAGCAGGCCCCGCAGGTCCTGGCCGGGAAAGCCTGCCGTTCCGATTCCCGCGGCGGCTAGCAGGGTGTGGGCCACATCGTATTGGCGCGAGGCACCGCTGAAGATCTTGCCCTGGGCCACTCCGGGCCCCGCCAGGATCAGGGGTACATGCACCGAGGAGGGATAGAGTTCTGCGTGGTCGAACCACACGTCGTGTTCGCCAAAACACTCCCCGTGGTCTGCGGTGAAGGCTATCAGTGCCCCTTCCATGCGCGGGATGCTGAGCATCTTGCCCACGGTCTGGTCTACATAGTCCACGCCAGCTCGGTACTGGGCGCGGGCATAGGCCGGGTCGCGAAGGTTGCTCAGGCGTGAGGGTGGGCTGATGCTGGGGGGGTAGCCCAGGGGCAGAGCCGGGTCGAAGGCGTCCGTGCCCTCGGGCCAGTACCTGTTATTGAAGGGGGCCGGGGGTTCGTAGGGCGAGTGGGCGTCGAACACATGCAGCCAGACAAAAACAGGTTCGCCTTCGGCCTCGGCCAGCCAATGGCTCAGGCGCTCCGCCGCGATGCCACCGTGACGCTGATTGCGCACCGGCGCGTCCAGTCGGTCGAAGCCCTGGCCCAAGCCGCTCTCCGTGTGCTGCAGGTGGAAGGCGCTGGCGGCGGCAAAGCAGCGATATCCCGCTTCATTGAAGCGTTCGGCCAGGGTCTCGGCTCTGGGCAGGAGCGGTGAGTGATTGTTCAGGATGCGGGTCTCCCGGGGGGTCAGCCCGGTCATCAGGGAGACATGCGAGGGGTTGGTCACATTGGTCGCGGTCAGGGCGTCCTCAAAGAGGATTCCGCGCGCAGCCAGGGCGTCCAGATTCGGCGTCTGCACCAGGGAACCGCTGCCCATGTGATCCGCCCGGTGGGTATCGCTGGTGATCAGGAACACGGTGGGAGCGTCCTGACCCTGGACCGAGACCAGGGGTTCGGCCACAAAAGCCCAGCCCTCGTCCTTGCACTCGGGATGCACCAGCATGCGGAATTCCACGCGCACTTCACGCCCCGCGTATTCAGCCAGATCCAGGAACTGGTTGTGCCAGGTCAGGGGCGCCTGCATGCGATTTTCCAGGCTGTAGCGTGCGATCAGGGGCTCCATTCCCTGACTGCGAACATGGACGGCGATGGAGGGTCCCTGGTTCGGCCGTCGCAGGATCGGAATCATCGCCAGGCTGAAGCGCAAGCGCGCCCGTTCGGGGGCCTGGAATGCGGTGGTCAGGGGCGTGTGCGTGGCCACAGGCCAACCGGCGCGCGCTTCGCTGCCCAGGGAGAGCATGGCCGTCCCGGCGGTTGTGCTTGGAGCGAAGTTCTCAAGGGGATTGCGCAGGATCGCCATGGAGGTGACCGCCATCATGGTGGTCAGGCCCTTGGATTCGATGCGGATGCGGTTGATGTGCTTGAGTTGTCCGCGCAGGGCCGGCAGGGGAAAGAGGAAGTGCACCGGGCCAACCGGCGTTGAGGAGCACTCGACCCAGCGACTGTGCGTGACCAAATGCTTGTCCCGTAGGATCGACACGCGCAGCAACTCGGGCAGGGCGCCAAAGGTGTCCACGCCGACCACCACTGAATTGAAGCTGCCTGGATCGATCGATTCCTTGAAGGTCACCGTCAAGGGTTCGCTGCCCTCCGCAACCATGGCAGGAATGCGGTTGGCAGGCAGCCGGTCGGCTGCATCGGGGCCGGCAACCACCTTGATGAACTCCCCGCGTTTGGTGCCTGTGGCTCCCCAGCGAGGATCGTTCTTCTTGGGGATGAATTCCGCCACGGTCACGGGCTTGCTATGCGGGGGCGCGTCGAAGGGCGTCAGAGTGAGGTGCTGTACATGCCCCGTACCCGCGGGCAGTCCCTGGGGTTCCTGGCCGCAGGAGGCGAGGGTGAACAGGGCGGCGGTGAGCATCAGGGCTCGGCGGTCCCGCGCGGACAGCCGGCTGCGCAATCCGATCATGGTTGTCGCTCCATGATGTCCTCTACGGTCAGCTCGACTGGCAGCCAGGGTTTCTCTGATTCCGGGGACTCCACGCCGGTGGAGTATCCCAGGGCGGACAGCTCGGCGATTTCGGCGGCGCTGGTGTTGCGCATGGCCACGATGGGGTCGTGATCCCGCTGGCGCAGCCAGGCCATCAGTTGCCCCAGCATGCTCCTGGTTCTGGTTTCTTCCTGCTCTTGCAGATTCGTTCCACAGAGAGGGTCCTTTGTCAGATCGTGCAGGGATACTTGCCAGATGGGCACTCTGCCTGTTCCTGGTTGCCGTTGCGCTCGCAACTGCAGGAGCAGGTGCCAGCCGTCGACAGTCATGGACGCGTTGAATCCATGGGCGCCCAGGGCAAAGAAGGGCTCCTGCGGGGTTTCTTCATCGGCTTCAAGGTGACGCAGCAGGTTGCGTCCGGGGTAGTCGGCCCCATACAGACCCGACAGGTCGAGCAGCGTGCGTCCGATGTCCAGTTGATCCACCGAGCGATCGAGCCGCACTCCTTCGGGAACCTGGTTCCCGGCCAGGATGAAAGGCACATGCAGGGTCGAGGGCGTCAACGAGCGGTGATCAAAGCGACTGAGGATCCCGTCCAGTTCTTCACCGTGGTCCGCGGTGAAGGCCACCAGACCTTTCTGTACCCTCGGGTGGCGCAGCAGACGACCCAGTTCCTTGTCGAGGTAACTGACCTCTCCTCGGTAGAGGGCTGCGGGCCAGTCCGTGCGCCGCAGATCCTTGAGCCGTGGGGGATAGGTTCCCGGGGTCCAGTTGTGCGGCGGCAGGCTTGGGTCAAAAGGGTCGAGGTTTGCATCCCAATAGCGGGCAGCGAACTCCGGCGGTGGCTCGTAGGGGTCGTGGGCATCAAACAGGTGCAGCCAGATGAACACCGGCCGCCCGGCAGCCTCGTCCAACCACTGCTGTACCTGCTCAACGGGAATTTCTGCCCGGGGCGGACGGCTGAGCGGGGACCAGACCTTGTCAAAGCCTTGGGCGATGTGGGTGCCCAGGGGACCCAGGTGGCGCACGGTGACCACAGCGATGGTCCACCAGCCCTGCTGCCGATAGGCCTCCCCCAGGGTCCAGGCTTCATCCATCATGCGCTCGGTATTGGTCAGCACCCGGCCATCGCGCGGATGGATGCCCGTCAGGATCGCAGCATGGGAGGGCGAGGTGACATTGGTGGCGGAATAGGCGCGCTCAAAGATGATCCCGCGCTGACCCAGGGCATCGAGGCTTGGGGTGGTGACGTCGACCCCCAGATTCGCACAGCCCAGATGGTCTCCGCGGTGGGTGTCGCTGGTGATCAGAAGGGCCAGGGGCGGCGACTCTCCGGCCTCGACCACGGCCAGATTGGTCAGGGCGCAGGCACCCAGTTCGGCTTGCTCCTGCTTGAACAGGAAAGAGACCTCGGCCTCCAGACCCGCATACTTCGCAAGATTGAACTCCAGGTCCTGGAAGGGATGATCCTTGCGTGCAAGATCCAGGCTGCCGACAGCATCCGAAAATCCCGGGCCGCTGATCGTGACTTCCAACCTGGGAGTCTTGCTGCTGGTGCGGGCCGCCTTGAGCATGCCCGCCGAAGCGATCAGGGTGGATCCGGAACTGATGGGTCCCAGGGGACAGCTCACCTTGAGATCCTGGGGCAGTCCCCAGCCCATGCGGGCTTCTTCCCCGATGGCAATCGTATCGGCCGGGCCATCGAGCGGCGGATAGTGGGCGCTGGCGGGTCGCTGCCAGAAGTCCACATGCTGGATTGCGCTGGGTCCGCCCTGAATCGAGATGCGCAGTTCCTTGAAGGGTTGCGAGGTTGGCAACTTCGGCGCGTCGAAGATCAGGGACTGGTTGTTGCCCAGGGGTAAGGCGATCTGCGCTTGAAGGGGAATCTCCCGTCCGGCGGCAGAGATCAGACTGAGATCTACGCGCTGCTTCGTGCCTTGAAAAACACCTTCCACCACGATGCGATTGAAACCCGGTTGCAGGGGACCGGGCACAGTCAGGGAGCCTCCCTTGGCGGTGGGCAGAACCAGTCGCTGGTTGCCATAGCGCGGGGTTGCTTCTCCTTCCACTGTGGCCTTCCAGACCGCTGGATCGGAGGGCGCCTCCAGGCGGGCAATCAGGGTCGGCTGGCGCGACGGCGTGAAGCCCTCGAATGGCCGGGGCCACAGATAACGCACCTCGCCAGGACCGGCGCTCGTGGTTGCCTCGTCAGAGCCGCAGGCCATCAGTCCGAGACCTCCCAAGAGAAGAGCTGGCACCCAGAGAGATCCCCTGCAGCACGCCGCCACACGGGGCCGGGCTGGGGTGGGAAGGGGATGACGCATGCTGTGTCCGCGCGGGGACGGGGACCAGAAGTCTATCGGCTCTTCCCGGCGAGTTCTCGGGGGCGCTGGAGCGTTTTTCTGTTCGCGCCGGTCCCCGCGTCAGTTCTCCGGGGGGCCTGCCACCGTTTGGGTTGTCTTCGAGGGCTTTCCGTGCCCTCGATTGACGGGTCTTTGGCCTTCGCCCGCAGGATCAGAGCAGTGGGGTTTTCAGGTCCCGGGTCTCTGCACGGGTCGCTTTCAGTGTCTGGATTCTCTCCCCAGGAGCGGAGTTCGCCTCTGGGCTGTACCCGGGCAAGGGGAAGGTCTCAATGCGCAGGATCCAGTCCCCGTCCTCGAAGGGGGCAAAGACCGCCAATTGGAAGGGGCCCGCGTGATTCACTTCGAAGATCGCGGTCTCCACATCTCCAGAGGTCTGCCAGACGAGGGGGTAGGTTTCGCTTGTGGGGTCCCAGACTGCCAGATCAAAATCGAGGTACTCGAACTCTCCCTCCAAGGTGACGCAGATCTCCATGGGGCTCTCGGCGATGAAGCCTAGATGATCGGTCAGATCGAAACCCGGAGCTGCCTGCACCGAGCCCACCAGGTCCAGGACCGTGCAGGATTCCAAGGGATCGAAGACCTGGGTCTCCCAGGGCTGATCGTTGGGCTCGACTTCTTGCAGGACGGTGATGCCCGTACCGGGATCGGTCAGGTGGAAGTCCAATCCGCAGGAGGAGAGCAGGCTGGTGAGCAGGACGATGGTTGCGTTTGTTCTTGTCATCGCTTGAGGGGGTTTGGGAAAGGGATGGACACCGCCGGCAGCACACCAGGGGCCGTTGGTGAAAGTCGGAAGCCACCGGAGGTGTCCGGAGGTCTTGAAGTCAACTTGCATGCCAACCCCCGCGGAGAGGCTGTGAGCGAGGGAGGCCGTCTGCCTGTGGACTCTTCCGAGTACACCCATGGTTCCTCCCCAGGGTTCAGGTCTGGCTGGTATCTGTGGACGCCAGTCCCCAACATGGGGTCGTGCGAGCGCCCCTGCTTCTGATCTCAACTGCCCTGGCCCTGGTGGCTATGCACCTTTTCATGGCGCCCCCGGCACGCCTGCTGTTCGGAGTGCTGCCGGCGGAACTCGCCTTGCGCCTGGGTTGGGTAGCCCTCGCGATTCTGTGGTTGTTCCTGTTTGCGCGTTTTGTCTGGCGTGGAGAAGAACAGGCTGACGAGGCAGGACCATGACTCTGCCCTTTGTGTTCCTTGGCTTGTACGCGCTCCTGTTGCTGGTCATCGGTGCCGTCGCCGCGCGGCGTGCAGCACGCTCTCCCGAAGACTACTTCCTGGCGGGATCCGGCCTCGGTTCGGTGGTTCTGTTCATGGCGCTCTTCGGCACCAACTGCACGCCCTTTGTCCTGGTGGGAGTGCCCGGATTGGCTTACCACGATGGTCTGGCGGTGTTTGGGTTGAATGTGCCCATCGTGGCTCTGGGGATTCCCCTGACTTTCTGGGCGGTTGGTCTGCCCGCGCGACGTGAGGCCCGCAGGCTGGGGGCCTTGACTCCGGCCGAGCTCTATTCGCGGCTCTTGGACAATCGCGCTGTGGGCTGGATGCTCTTCGCGGTCTTCACCCTTTACACCCTGCCGTACATGGCCACTGCCGTGGAGGGGGGAGCGCGCAGTGTGGTTTTTGCAAGTGACGATTCCGTGACGCTTGCCTGGGCGGGGTCGCTGATCCTCGCTGTGGCTTTGCTCTATACATCGCTCGGTGGCATGCGCGCCACAGCCTGGACCAATGTGGTGCAAGGGGGGTTGTTCCTGGGATTCATGGTGGCTGCTGCCTGGGTTGGCGCGCGCTCGGTGGGGGGCTGGAGCGCGGTGCTTGGGCGTCTGGGTGAGATCGATGGAGGGCGCTTGTTGACCCGACCCAGCCACGGACTCTATGGAGGTGGAGCGCTCTTGTCCTGGAGCCTTGTGATCAGTCTGACGGTAATCAGTTTTCCCCACATGCTGGTGCGTTTGATCGCGGCCAAGAGCGCGCCTTCCATTCGGCGAGTGGCTTTGGTCTATCCCTTCGCACTCGTGGCGCTCTGGCTGCCCGCGGTTTTGTTGGGGTTGTTGGGGCGGGACCTCTATCCGGGCCTGGTGGGGCGTGAGTCGGATCGTGTGTTCGCTTTGATTGCAGGCGAGGTCCTGCCCGGTGCCCTCGGTGCTCTTGGTTTGGTGGCGGTGCTGGCGGCGGTCATGAGCACCCTGGACGCGCAGCTTCTGACTTTGGGATCGATGTTGAGTCGGGATGTGTTGCGGCCCGCCTCCGATGGGCGCACCGAGGTGCGGCGGGGCAGGTTGTTCGGCTTGTTGATTGCGGTGGCAGTATTTGTGCTCTGGCGGTTTGTGCCAGGATCGATTTTCTCCCAGGCGGCGGTGGCGTTTTCTGGTTACGTCACTCTCTTCCCGCTCTTGCTGCTGGGCTTGCGATGGCAGCGCTGCAGCGCCATGGGGGCTTTCTGGGGTATGGGGCTTGGAAATCTGGTGCTCTGGTGGTGTCTCGGCCAGGCTGAGGGTTCCGCTCCGGCGGCCATGACACCCGTGTTTTGGGGCCTCCTGCCGGCGACTTGGGGATTCCTCGCGGCGCTCTTGGGGACCGTGGCCGGGAGTTACTGGCGGCCGAGATGAGGTTGTTGCGCGCCGTCCCGATTGACCGCACTTGTTGGTCGCGCACTGCCTGGGCTGTCCTGTTTTGCCGGGCTGACCTGTTTCGCCGTGCGGTCCCAGGCCTTCCTCTGGCATGATGGCCCTCGCGCTCCGGCGCTATGAGCCGTCATGACCACCACGCGCCACACTTCCGAGCCCCAGAACCTCCCCGCGGGCGCGGCCTCCCCGCAGCTCTGCGTGGTGACTTTTGGCTGCCAGATGAACAAGTATGACTCGTCCTTGGTGGAGGGACGCTTTCGCAAGTCGGGTTATGGCACCACCTCATCGGTGGAGGACGCCGATGTGGTCATCTTCAATACCTGCAGCGTGCGCGATCACGCAGAGGAGCGCACCTGGAGCTGGGTGGGAGAGCTCAAGCAACTCAAGAAGCGCCGTCCGGACATGGTCATCGGATTGATGGGCTGCATGGCCCAACGGGTGGAGGAAGAGGCATTCAAACGCGCCGCGCACATCGACCTGGTGGCGGGAACACGCCAGTTTCAGCACCTGCCTCAAATGGTGGAAGAAGTGCGCGCGCGACGGGCGGATTCCAGCTTGAGCCGCAGCGATGAACGGGTGGCATTCACTGACATGGCGGCGGAGGTGCCCGTGGATCGCACGGGCGAGATCTGGACCGGAGGCAGGCATGCTTTTCTGGCGGTCATGCGTGGCTGCGCCTTGTCCTGCACTTATTGCGTAGTTCCCATGACCCGAGGCGGGGTGCAGAGCCGTTCGATTCCCCAACTCGTGGAAGAGGCACGTTGGCACGCGGACCAGGGCGTCAAGGTGCTGACACTGCTGGGGCAGACTGTGAACAGCTACGGCGAGGATTTTTCGGTACCCCTGGAAGGCGAGCCCCGCGGCACAGGCCGTCAGGGTCGTGAAGGTCTTGGCGATCTCCTGCGCGCCCTGCAGGAGGTGCCCGGGCTGGAGCGCATTCGCATGATCACCTTGCATCCCTCTTATGCGACCCGCGCCCTGGCGGAAGCGATGCGGGATTGCGACAAGGTGGACCGTTTTCTGCCCCTGCCCGCTCAGGCTGGGAGCGATCCGGTTCTGAAGCGCATGAAGCGGGCCTACAACCTGGACCTCTATCGCAAGCGTGCGGACACCTTGCGCTCTGTGCTGCCGGATCTGGAACTGGGCAGCGACTGGATCGTGGGTTTTTCGGGTGAGACTGAAGAGGACTTCGTTGGCTCCCAACGCTTTCTTGAAGAGCAGCAGTTTATCGTCAACTACATCTTCAAGTATGACGAGCGCCCTCTCACCAAGGCGGCGGGCTTTCCTGATGATGTGCCGGAGGCAATCAAGAAGGAACGTCACCAGCGCCTGATGGAAACTTCGGAGCGCGTGCAGAGGGCACGCTTTGAGCAATGGTGCGGGCGTACGGAGCAGGTGTTCCTTGAGGCCGTGTCTCCTCGTGACGCAAATATTCTCCAGGGCCGTTCGGTGCATGGCTTGTCTGTGTCCGTTGCTGGGAGTGAAGAACTACTGGGTACAAAGGTGCCCGTGATCCTGGACGAGTGCACCGCCTATGGCTTCTCTGGTCGCATGGCAGAGGGCACGGCGAGTGAGGACCTGGCGTGCAAGGACACAATCGGCAAGTGAGGTCCTGCCGCCCGCTTGCTGTAGCGCTGCTGCTGGGGTTCAGTGCATCTTGCTTGGACGACGGCCCGGAGTTTCCCTACGGAATGACCGAGGTCTCCTACCCGGCGGGCTTGGGGCAGCTGCCTTCCCACAGCAACCGCGACCCCGCGGCCCTGATCGAAGTCAAGGGCGGAGGGCTGGCCTTGATCGACGGAGACGGGGACGGGGACCTGGATCTCTTTCTGCCCGCTTGTGGGGGCAGCGTCACGGATCCCGACATGAGCAGCGGTGGGCGTTACATGGAGAACCTGGGTCGGCTCAAGTTCCGCGATGCCACCAAGGCCAGCGGTCTTTCCTTTTCGCGCTGGAGTTTCGGCACCGCGGTGGGGGATGTGAACGGGGACGGCCTGGATGATCTCTTCGTTTGCGCCCATGGTCCCAACTCACTCTTCTTGCAGCAGGCCGGAGGCGGCTTCCACGATGCCAGCGCTTCTTCGGGCCTTGCTCAGACCTCTGCCTGGAGCGCTGCTGCATCCTTCGGCGATCTTGACGGAGACGGTGACCTGGATCTCTATATCGCCAACTATGTGCAGTTCGACCCCGAGTCCCTGCCCAAGCCGATGATGTTTCGTGGGGCCGAGGTCTTTGGAGGACCGCTGGGTCTTTCTGCCGAACCTGACGAGGTCTATCTCAATGAGGGCGACGGTTCTTTTGTCCCCGCTTCGCTGGGCTTTGCCGCCGTGAAAGCCGCCTATGGCCTGGGCGTGGTCAGCGCCGACTTCGACGGCGATGGCACCCTGGAGGTCTTTGTGGGCAACGACTCTGGCCCCAACTTCTTCTTCCAGCGGGGTGCTGACGGATCATTCAGCGAGAACGGTCTCACAAGCGGTATCGCATTCGACGAGAACGGCCTGGGGCAGGCCACCATGGGCATTGCCTTGGGCGATGTGAACCGCGATGGCCGGCCCGATGTGTTCACTACCAACTTCATGGGGGATCGCAACACCCTGCACCTGAATCTGGGGGATCTGTTTTTTGATGATGCCACCCGGCGCTGGGGCCTGGGTCAGATCTCGGTGCCCTATCTTGGTTGGGCCACGACCTTCCTGGACATGGACTGCGACGGCACGCAGGAACTGCTGGTCTTCAATGGTCATGTGTATGGTGAGACCATCTGTCGTCAACAGGGCTGGAGCCAGCGCCAGCCGGCGCTCCTGTTCCGTCAGGTGGAGAACCGCTTCGAACCCATTCATGCGGCCGAGGCAGGGGACTGGGTCCAGCAGCAAGGTATTGAGCGTGGAGCGGTGTGCGCGGACCTCGACCGGGACGGGGATCTGGATCTGGTGGTACGCGACCTGACAGGATCGGTGCGCCTGCTGCGTAACGACGCTGCTCCCGGCAGGGGCATCTTGCTTTCCCTGCAGCAACCCGGGTCCATGAACCGCCGCGCCATCGGCTCGCGGGTCGCCCTTCTGGGCGGACCCCGGCCCCAGTACCGCTGGATCACTTCGTCGGGCACCTATCAATCCGCCAACGCCCAGGAGGCCCAGTTCGGAACCGGGTCCCACAAGGGTCCCTTCCAGGCCGAGGTCACCTGGCCCGATGGTTCCTCGGAGCGCTTTCCCGCTCTGATGCCCGGTATGAACTTTGTCCTTGTGCGGGGGTCTGGAGAATGAGGGCCGGTCTGATTGTCATTCTCTTCCTTGCCCTGCTCGCAGGTCTGGTGCTGATCGTCGTTCAGCCAGGCCAGCAGGATCCCAGCCCGGAACCCACCGATCCCGCCATCGCTCTTCTGGCTGGCGCGAGGGTCGAGTTGCTGGGCCAGCCGCGCTCCCCCTCTTCAGGACGGGCTCCTCTTGCGGCGGCCCGCAAACATCTTTCCGCTGGTCGCCCGGAGCGCGCCCGCGAGTTGATCCTGGGCGAACTCGAAGGGGCCTGGTCTGCGGAAGCCTACTACCTGCTGGGCATTCTCGAATCCCGGGCCCGACTCTGGCAGCGAGCGGTGGAAGCTCTGGAACGATCGCTTGTCCCGGGCGCGCGTTATCCGGAAAAATCCATCGCCCCCTTCCGGCTGGGCCGCGCGCTGGAAGAAACCGGCCGCATTCCCGCTGCGCGAGTCGCGTATCGATTGGACCATGATCTTTCGGGCGATGGCGAGGCCCTCTTCCGCCTGGGCCTGCTCGATATCGAAGCAGGCCAGTTCGCTCAGGCCAAGACCCGGCTGGAAGACGCCCTGCGTCGTTTCACCCAGGGCCCCGACCGAGCCCGCACCCTCGCCGCCCTGTCCGACATCTGCCTTGAAGGCGATGACCTTGCTGGTGCCCGCCAACTGCTCGAAGAGGCGGTTGCCCTGCGTCCGCATTCCGAACTCCTGCACCGTCTCGCGCGGGTCTGCCGGAGGATGGGGGATGGGGAGGCTGCGGACAGGCACACCCTGGCTGCGCAGGGCTTGCAGGGCGGCTGAGCGAGGCCCCTTGAGGGAAAGTTCGGACTAGAGTGTCCTCAAGCAGGTGGATTGTGGTCTCTTGGGGGCAACGGGTTTTTTGCGATTGCGAGGTACGCGCCGTTGGTGGGCACTCCTTTCCCCGCTTGCCTGTTTCCATGGTGATCACTCCCCATCTTGCTGTCCGTGCTCTGTCTATGGCTTCTCCCTTGTTGCTGGCGGGGGTGGTTGGGGCGCAGGGCTTTGGAGGGGATCAGGTGATTTCGACCGCATTGGATGGTGCATTCTCGGTCCACGCAACGGATCTCGACGGAGATGGCGATCAGGATGTGCTTTCGGCTTCCGTTGAAGACGACAAGATCGCCTGGTATGAGAACCTGACTGTCTCCGGTGGCCCGGTCCTGTTCTGCAACCCGGCGAATGCACACTCGGGTGGTGCTTTCGTGACCCTTGGCAACTCTGGTTTTTTTGTTTTGACCGGGCTCTATCATCTAGAAGCCTCGAATGGTCCGGACAACCAGTTCGGTTACTTCCTTCTGTCTGCAGGATTCAATGATCCTGGCGTGCCCGTCAGTCAGGGCCGACTCTGTCTTCCGTCTCCCATCGGTCGCTACAGCCCGGCCGCGGGGGGTGTCCTGAACTCGATCGGCCGTTTTGATGTGGGCGGCGTCTTCCAGAGTTTGAGCGGAAACTCGTCTGTTGGCTCTGGCTTTGATGTTCCTTCCACTCTCCCGAATCCTCCGGGCGGCGTGATTGGCGCTGGTGATACCTGGCACTTTCAGCTGTGGTACCGCGACGGCGTTGGGTCCAACTTCTCGGACGGCATCTCGGTCACCTTCTGATTGCTCGCGTTCTCGGTTGTGACCCCGGGCCCGACTTCCAACACCACCAACGGCGTGACGGTGATGTTCCGATAGGGGACAGAGGGGAGTAGCCGAGAGAAACCTGCACGCCGCGAGGGCGGCTTGGGGGAGTTGCGGCAGGGGTCCAGAAGGGAAACCTGGAAAGAGTGTCCTGGAACGGGGGAGTTGTTCTTTCATAGGAGGAACAGGCTGCCCGCGTCTTTGAGGCGGGGCGTCTGGTGTCCTTCTTTCTCT
>NYYZ01000030.1 GCA_002686945.1 Planctomycetota bacterium | reverse complement strand
GGATGTTGGACACTCTCACTGCTGGGCAGTCTGTGGTGGTCATGGCTGGTGTGCCTGCTTAGCTCCGATCATGGAGCTGTAGTTAGTTTGGGGCTCTCGGCCTACAAGTGAGGTAGAGAACAGAGACAATGCATATGAACCCTAACCCTAACCCTAACCCTAACCTTGGGGTGGACCCAAAGTGGCACCTAACCGTTACACCTAGCCGTTTGGCTTTGTGTATCGTTGTTATTTGTTACTAGGGTTGCATTTCAGGGGTGTTTGTGCGAGGGGGTACGCCAGTTCGGGCTGCCCGCGTCAAACTTAGGGTTCTCTTGGTCGCCGGGCCACGTGGCAGTCGTCGCTGCCCTGTGGCGCCCTTGGCGCCTTCCGCAGGCTTGCCCGCGGTCGCCTGCAGCGCTGGACATACTTCTCGTGTGTTCTAGTGTTGTGTGGTGGCCGCACAGGGGCGGGGCATTCGGGGTTCGGCTGTTTGGGGTCTAACTGCCACCTCACAGTTTGAACCTCGGGTGCCACGTCATCAGGTGACGTAGTTGCGCCTTGTGACTGCGTCATCAGGGCGAATCTTGCCAACTTCAACTTCAACTTGAAGTTTGTTGGCCGGATTTCGCGCCATCCTGTGGGTGAGTGTCCTCTGGGCTTTTACTGCGGAAGCGGCATCTTTTCCGGCCTTTCCGGGCTTTGTGCGCGCTCACCGGCACCTGGGCATTGCCCTACGTCGGGGGTGGGAGTCAGAGTCGGAGGAGGGGCTCGGTAGGTGCCTGATTCGGTGTGGGCGGAGCGGCCAGCGATCAGCTGGCTTGCTTGTGGTAGTTTTTGCCTTTGGCGCGGTCCTTGACCGCTTGCCACCAGTCTTTGCCTTGGCAAGGCCCTGTCTGGAACGCCCTCAGTGTGTGGCTGCCGCAACCTGCTGTCTGGCTCTCACCCTTTAGCAAGGGTTATTGCAGGGCTGGGCACAGGAAGCCGTAGTCGAGGGAGACAGGTGGGGGAGAAACGACTGGGTTGCTGGGAAGCCGTGCCGACGAGGACGTGGGGTTGCACTCTTGAAGCGCGCTTGTCGCGTGGATCACGTCTTTACCCCCCTCTGAAGGTATTGGTGGAGCGGCTCATCGCGTGGGTAGCTTACCACCCGCTTGCAGCTCCAGTCTTGGGGCTGTTCGCGACTGAAAGTACCCCCCTGAAGGCTGACAGAGACCTGATCCCGGACAACATCGTCTCCAGCTCGTTGGTCGCCAACTTTCTGTTCTGTGTGGCTGTGTCGGCGGAGGCGGTGTTGTTGCTGGGCGTGGCGCTGGTTCTGATCGTCAACCTCAAGCTGTACAACGTGACAACGGACCTGAAGCGCTACAACTTGTGCCGTTGACTTGCTGGGTGCAGCGCCGCCTTGCCATGTCTGTGCGATCTTCTGGGGCCGGCCGCCGCCTCTGTGTGTGCTGCGATCGTCGCTATGTCGACCTTGCGCGCCATGTTCGTGTTTCACACGATCAGGGCCGTGAAGTCAGCGACGAAGAGGCCGAAGAAATGTCGCTTGTGCGATGCCCTGATTGTAGGGCGTTGTTCAGTGGCACTCTCGGTCTCAGGCAGCACCGCAAGCATGCGGACGTCTGCCCCATCGCGCAGGCACTGGCGGCAGAGGGCGGCGCTGCTGCGGGCGAAAACAAGGAAGAGGAAGAGGCCGGGGAAGGCGCCAACGGTGGCGCTGCCCCTGGCGAAGGTGGTGCCGCCGACGGCGGTGCCAATGAAGCGAAAGAGGGGGGTGGAGTAGGCGAGGGGTCCGCTCCGTTCGGTGATCTGGTGCACCAAGATTTCCTCTCGCTGGAGGAGATTGCGCGGCTTCCTGCCCAGCGCCTGGTGCCGAAGAAGCTGCGTGCACAGTACTGCTGTGTGGCAGCGAGGATGGCGCGCGCTCTGCGCGCCAACCCCACCAACGAGCGCGTGTTGCGCTACTTGTTCGCCATGCCAAAGCTCTGTTTGCCGCGGTACCGCGGCAAGCACTGGCGTCGCGCGGCGAGGCGCAACATGCTCGTCTATCCCAACCTCTCTGACGAGGAACTGGAGCGCGCCCGCGCTTGGCAGCCGCGTGTGAAGGAGGCCGTGTGTGACGATCTTGAGGATCGCGTGCAGCGTGCCACACGCGCGGCAAAGGCCGGCTCGTTGTCCAAGGCGTCTGCGGCGTTGTTTGGCGACCCAGTGGCGCCGAGTGACGACACGACGCTGTCGAAGATGGAGGCACTTCACCCTCATGAAGAGCCACCCCCGCCTGTGCATGGCGCCCTGCCACACGCACCGATACTTGAGGAAGACTCCCTCATGCGGGTTCTGAGCAAGCTGCCACGCTTCTCCGCGCCTGGCCCTTCGGGCTGGACGTACGAGATGATCAAATTGATCTGTGGTGTCGAGCACAGCTTCATGGATGACGACGTCCGCGGCGTGGATGCGGACACGCAGGACTCGCGTGCAGCGCTGGTGCTACTGTGTACGGGTATGTGGCGCGGTGAGCTACCTCTGCAAAAGTGGTGGTGTGCGTGCCGAGCTATCGCCCTGGACAAGGGCGAGGGCAAGGTGCGCCCCATTGCGATTGCAGACGCAATCTACCGCATCGCATCCCGTGCGTTGCTGAACTGTGTCGATCTGACGGAGGTGCTGCCGGAGTGGCAGTTGGGCGTCAAGTCGCGTGGTGGGTGCGAACCTGCCGTGCACTTGATGCGCCGGCGCCTGAACGACGGCTTTGCCCTTCAGACGACCGACATCATCAACGCATTCAACAGCGCCAGCCGCCGCAAGCTGTTGGAGGTGCTCGCCGGCATTCCCGGCTGCAGTGTCATCATGCGGATGACGCGGTATGCATACGCAGAGCCCTCTGATCTGCTGTTCCAGAAGGTGGACGGCACGATCAGCACGATCAGCTCGAGCTCCGGGGTTCGCCAAGGCGACCCCCTCTCCATGCTCCTCTTTGCGATCGCGCTTGCCGATGTGGTGCGCGAGTCAGGCGTCCTCACTGATTTCGACGGCGTCGAAGCCGTCGCAATTGTGGACGACCTTACGCTGGTGCTCTCGCCGGCATGGGTCGAGGACAACCTGATCGAGCGTGCCACTGACCTGGTCGACCGTCTGGCCGCCGCTGCAGCCCCTTGGGGCATGCGGCTGGCCCGCCACAAGTGCCACCTGCTCACGCAGGCGGCGATGGAAGACCTGTCCGGCACTAACACGCTGCACTGCGAGCAGTCGTACAAGCTCCTTGGCGGCTTCGTCGGCGAAGAGTTCGCCGTCAAAGACGCCGTTGCTGCCGTGTACGACGAGTGGGCGGACCGCACCAAGGTGCTGGACCACCTCTCTCGCCAACTCGGGCTACTCATGCTGCGGCATGTCATCATTGCTGGTGTCGGCCACCTTGCGCGCATCATGCCTCCTGACGCTGTCATGGACAGTGCCCGTCACTTTGACAGGGAGGTGGAGAACACGGTGCAGCGCTGGCTCGACGCCCACAGTGATGGTCACGACGCCGCAAGCCTGTCCGAGGGGGCTGCCGCAGAGCAAGCTTCAGCGCTCCTAGGAGCGCCGATGCGCTTCAATGGGCTTGGTTTGCGGCCGGTTGCGCCGCTTGCCGAGCTGGCCTATGCAGCTTCATTGACGCTGAGCCACGCCGTGCTGCGTGAGAAGCGTTTCGACTTCGCCATTGGGGCGGGGTCTGCTGAGGAATCGGCAATCTGCACGGAGGCTTTCTACCTCAACTCTACTCCTGCAGAATTGCTCGATCTCGAGGCTGACCACTCCCTGCTGGTGTCGTTGCAGCGCAAGCTCACGACGAAGGCAGCTACAGCGCTCTGGGGCAGCATCTGGGCAGCTGAAATCGGCAGCATGTTGATGACGCTGGAGACCAGCGACACCACCAGTGCCGAGGCCCTGGAAGCCGAGACGCGTGCCATGCTGCTCGCTGAGCAGCTTGGAAAATGTTCCCATGGATGGTTGCGCGCATTGCCAACGACGCCGCGGCTTGAGCTCTCGGACGACGAGGTCATGACTGGCATCACTGCCCGTCTTGGCCTTGCGCCGATTGCTGCGCCGCAGGCCGCCTGCCCCCGCTGTGGGCAGGCCATTGGCACGGACAACGTCGCTCTGGCGCGTCGTCACAACTTGGTGTGCTCGCACACCTCGTTGATTCGCACGTCGCGTCATGATGTCGTCCGTGACACCGTGGCAACCGCTCTCCGCGCCACGCATGGCGCGGACAACGTCCAGATCGAGGCCCTGCTTCCCGGCGACGGGCAGCAGCGCAGTGACGTCGCCTGGCGTGATCACAATGGCCGTATGCATCAGATTGATGTGGCCGTTGTGGCACCAACTCTGCCGCCGCAACCCGCGGCGGTGGGTGGGCCAGATGACCAGCCGTCTCGCCTCCCTTGGCCGTCGCCCGCTGTGGTCGACCTTGTTGCGGCGTGCTCAACAGGCATGCCGCACGAGATTGTGGCACCGCAGTCGGAGCTTCGAGAGCTCCAGCGCGCCAAGGACCAGGAGGAAGAGCTGTGGCAGCTCCACAGCGGCGAGAGCCTCCCGATCGATGAGGCGGCCGACCTGCTCAGGCAGGAGATCCGCGAGGCGACTGACGCCTTGGCGGCCGGCCTGGACGATGGCCTCATACCCTTTGATGTTGGCACGCTGCAGCACGCAGCGTGGAGCAACCTCAGGGGGGACGACGTGCGCCTGGCAACGGCCTCTGACCTCGAGGAGTCACGGCCGGAGCTGGTTGCCGCGTTCGCCGACGCCCGACCCTGGATGGTGAGGGCGTGGAACGAGCCTGCTGCCACAGCGCACAGGCTCGCACAGCTCCTGGAGGAGGTGGCAACATCACGTGTGATCGCGCCAAAGGAGCGGGAGAAGCGCGCCAAGGGCTGCGTTCCTCTCGTCTTCTCGGCGCGTGGTGCACGTGCGCCGCTGACTTCGGTTGCTGCCGGCGGCGCTGGCGATGAAAGCGCAGCGGGTAGGGTAGGTGTGGGTGCGCCGGAAGTGTTCTGGTCTGCCATGCGGGCTGCAGACCTTCCGGCGCTGGATGTGTGTGTGTCGTGCGTCCTGCTCAAGGGCGCCACGATGTGCGATGTCCGCATGCGGGAAGCGCACGTGCCGTGAGCTGTCACGGAGCGTTCTCAAGTGTGAGCAGCTTGAGAGCGAAGTGTAGCGACACCCATGCGGGCATCGCGCACTTAATGAACCCTAACCCTAACCCTAACCCTAACCCTAACCCTAACCCCTTTTGTGGAGGTCAGGTGCACAACCCTAGCGGTTTGGCACCTTGTATCTCCATTATTTGTGGTTTAGAACAGTTCTACAGGGGGTTTGGCCTGTGGGGAGCCCTTGTTGGGGCTCCCCAGGGCGGAGTTTGGCTCTCTGGTGTCAGCCATCAGCAGCTGCTGTGGCTGGCCAGCCCACAGTGAGGCTCTGGTGAGCCCTTTGAGTGAGGAGGCTGCCCTATTGGGTAGCTTTGTCACTTAGAAGGTTCATTGGGCTGTTCTGTGGCTTATCTGCGGAGTTTGGTGGCTAGTTTGGCCTTGGCAGGGAGGTGCTTTCGCCCTCTTCGCCACTGGGTGGGCGAATTTCGCCTTTTCGCCAGTGGTGGGGGGCGATTTCGCCTTTTTCACCAAGAGTGGGTTAGCGGCGAAATTTTCGTTTCGCCAGTGGCTGGGCGAATTTCGCCCATTTTCGCCACTGGTGGGGCGATTTTCTCCCGTTCTCCCAAGGGATTTCGGATTTGGGCTCTGCTGAGGAGGTTTTTTCGCGGAATCTGCTTGGAGGTTGCTGTCATGGCAGGGCAAGAGTCAATGCCTAGGGGTAAGGTGGCCTTTACCCTTTTTACATCTACCCCATGGGTATGTTGGACTCTCCTGTCTTCAGTGGCCTCCCTGCAGAGGATGCTTTTCCTCCTTGGTGGAGTCCTTGGGATTTTGGAAGTGTGCCGGTGGGCCCCAGCTGGGGCTGCCACTGACTGTCTGGGAGTGGGGAAAGTGTCAATCTTCAATGGTAAGGTGACTTTTACCCTTTCTTACATCTACCTGATGGGGATGTTGGACACTCTCACTGCTGGGCAGTCTGTGGTGGTCATGGCTGGTGTGCCTGCTTAGCTCCGATCATGGAGCTGTAGTTAGTTTGTGGCTCTCGGCCTACAAGTGAGGTAGAGAACAGAGACAATGCATATGAACCCTAACCCTAACCCTAACCCTAACCCTAACCCTTACCCCTTGGCTGGTGGAGGTGGAGGTGGAGACAGGGACGGGGGGGTCACAAGACCCGTTGGGCAGCGCGCTGCACGCGGAGGCCGCGGACCTGCGACACCGCATCGTGCAGCTGCGCAAGCCCGGCAACGCGCTGTGGGAACGCCGGTCGGTGGACAACGCGCTGGCGAGGCAGCTGGAGATGATGTTCCTCGGGCTGTATGTGTACAAAGCCGGCACGGGGCCCAACCGCGCGTTCGAGGCCACGTTCGGGGAGCCGCTGACGCTGAGCGTCGACGCCGCCGCTGCCTTTGCCGCCGGTGACATC